>JBARAJ010000214.1:0-34207 GCA_049791915.1 Candidatus Udaeobacter sp. | reverse complement strand
CCTGATAGGGCATCTGATCTCGTTGTGCCGGGCGAGCGGTGTCTCCGCGGATATCGATCCTGCTGCTGTGCCGATCATCAGCTACGAAATTCACGAACTCGTCAATCTGGGCTGCGTCCCGCAAGGAACCCGGGATAATCTTAATGGAACCACGGTTCTTGTTGACTGGGTGCGAACGGATGAGACGTGCAAAATTCTATTAACCGATGCGCAGACCAGTGGCGGTTTACTGCTGTGCGTCGCCGAAGCCAATTTGAAAAACGTGCAGACGGTCCTGCGAAAAGCAGGCACACCTTCCGCGGCGCTGATTGGACGAATCGTACCGCAACGACGTCGTCGCCCAGTGATATGCATGACCGGATGAGGTGTGACAAGCGACGCCAAATTCCTGCGGTGTCGAAGATCCTCGATGCCCTCGGCGATTCTGATTTGCCGCGACCTTTCGTCGTCGAGATTGTCCGCCGCAAACTGTCACAGATTCGTGCGGGCAACTCGGCCTCGGAATTCGAGTCGATTGTCACTGATCTCCGTAGCTCGCTCGATGAACTTCGCGCCAGCAGACTTCAATCGGTCATCAACGGAACTGGAATTGTCATTCACACAAATTTCGGACGCGCGCCGCTTCCGAGCGAAGCCATGCGTGCACTGAATGAAGTCGGAGCGGCGTATTCGAATCTCGAATACGATCTTGCGAAAGGCGAGCGCGGCAACCGCGGCGTTTATGTGGAGAGTGCGCTCGCCTTACTTTGTGAAGCCGAGGCGGCAACCGTGGTGAACAACTGCGCAGCGGCATTACTCCTCATCGCCACTCATTTTACAAAGCGGAAAGGCGAACGGCGAACAGATGAGGTTGTCATTTCACGGGGCGAACTGGTGCAAATTGGCGGCGGATTTCGCATCAGCGAAATTCTCGAAGCAAGCGGCGCGAAATTGCACGAAGTCGGCGCGACCAACAAGACCAGGTTCGAAGATTATGCGAAAGCCGTTGGACCACAGACCGCGATGATTCTGAGAGTACACCGCAGCAATTTTTTCATGAGCGGCTTTGTAGAATCACCTTCTTCGAACGAGATCAGGACGCTGGCGAAGAAAAACCGGATTCCGTTTGTCGAAGATCTCGGCAGCGGCGCGATGATCGCGACTGAATCATTGGGAATTGCCGAGCATGAGCTAACCCCCGGCGACGTGTTGAAAGCGGGCGCTGATCTAGTCTGCTTCAGTGGCGACAAACTTTTCGGCGGTCCGCAGGCCGGAATCATCGTTGGTAAAAAACGATTCGTCACCGCACTGAAACGCGAACCGCTGTTTCGGGCTTTGCGCTGTGACAAGCTTTGTTTTGCCGCCTTACAAACGACGGTGGATCTTCACCTCGATCATAGGGTCGGCGAAATCCCAACGCTCGCGCTCCTACAAACTTCAGAGGACGCATTGCGCGCCCGTGCCACAGCGATTGCTTCGCGTTTGGCGGATTTGCCGCTGAAGATTGCAATCGGCCGGGGCAGAGCGAAAACAGGCGGGGGCACGTTGCCGAAGTCGAATGTGCCATCCGTGACGATCGACTTCCTTCCCAAAGATTCATCGATCGCCGAATTCGCAGCGAGCCTTCGTTTGTCGAATCCGCCTGTGATCGGCTATATCGCAGACGACCGATTCAAACTCGATCTGCGCACAATTTTTCCTCAGCAGGACGATAGCGTGATCAGCGCAGCTCGCGCAGCGTGCACGAAGTGACGACGCGTCATTTCATCATCGCCACAGCTGGCCATGTTGATCACGGCAAGAGTGCGCTGGTTAAAGCGTTGACTGGCACCGATCCTGATCGTCTGCCGGAGGAAAAGAAAAGGCAGATCACAATCGATCTTGGTTTCGCAGCATTGAATGTAACCGCGCCAAACGGCGACAGAATTCAGGCGGGCATCGTCGATGTCCCTGGCCATGAGGATTTCGTGCGCAACATGATCGCCGGAGTTGGCTCAATCGATCTGGCACTGTTTGTCGTTGCCGCAGATGACGGCTGGATGCCACAAAGTGAAGAGCATTTGCAAATCCTCAATTACCTCGGTGTGCAACGCGCCGTGATTGCGCTTACCAAGAGCGATCTGGGCCGAATTGACGTCGTCACTAATCAGATTCGCGAACGACTTACCGGCACATCTTTTGCAGATTCGCCGATTGTCCCTACTTCGGTCCGAACAGGAACGGGCATTGAGAAGCTGGTAAACACGCTGGCTATCCAACTCACAAGAACGGAGCCCCAACGCGACATCCGCAAGCCACGCTTGTTTATCGATCGGGTGTTCACGCTCCGTGGGATCGGCACAGTTGTGACGGGGACACTAACCGGCGGACTATTGCGCCGCGGCCAGCAAGTCGTCATTTACCCGACCAATCTCGAAACACGTATTCGTTCGATTCAGGGCCACGGCGACGAACTGGAAGTCGCACACCCGGGAATGCGCACCGCTATCAATCTACCGGATCTCCGTGTCGATCAGGTCAAGCGCGGCGACGTGGTGACGCTTCCGGGTCACGGCGCGCCAAGTTCTACTCTGATTGTTGTCGTGGAAAAACCGTGGCGCCTCAACGGCGATAAGACCGTCGCCCATCCCCTGAAAAATGGATCGTCGATGTATGTTCACCACGGTGCCTCGCGAGTCGCCGCAAGGATTAGGTTCCGTGAAAATGGATCGCTCGAGGCAGGCAAAGAAAAAGTTGCTCAGTTAAAACTCGCCTCGCCTATATTTGCGTTCATCGGCGATCGTTTTGTCGTTCGCGATTCCTCGGAGCGACACACCATCACCGGCGGAATTGTGCTCGATCCAGATGGCGACAAGAAATCGCTGGCGTCCAGTGTCGCACTAGACAACGTCGATTCTTTGGTGCGCGCGACCCTCACGCGCCAAGGATTCGCGCGTCGAGAAAATCTTTTGAGCAAATCACGATTCAGTGCCGATGAAATTTCTGAAGCGCTGACAAATTTGAAGGAAAACGGTGAGATAGTCGTGTGCCAACACATTGCGGCCGATTGTGAATTCTGGCGGAAACTCCGCGCGCAGACAATTGGCTTGGTTGATGCAGCGCACAACGAGTCTCCTGAGCGCGCCGGTATCGACCTGGGTGAGCTACGGTCAGCGCTGCGTATTCAAGAGGCGGAGGTGCTTGATTCGCTAGTGGCGGATCTTTGCGAGGGCGATTTCCTCCGCAAAGGATCCGTTATCGCGCGGACTTCCCATCGTTCAACGCTACCGGTCCACCTTCAACCGATCGAGAAACGAATTCGCGAAGCACTCACCGGACAACCATTCGATCCACCCTCGCGCAAGGCGATCGAGTCGGATCCGCAGGCTCGGCAGGTGGTGCGCTTTTTAATCGAGAACGGCGACGTGACCGAGCTTGCTCTCGATGTGCTGTTGTTGCATGAGAGCTTTGAGCGCATGAAGTCGCAGGTGGCGGAATTCATTTCCAAAAACGGACCCGCAACTGTGAGCCAATTGCGCCAGGCGCTGAGAAGTTCGCGACGTATTATGGTGCCGTTGCTGGAACGGCTGGATCGAGACGGTGTTACGCGACGCGAGGGGGAGAAAAGGATGCTGTGCGGAGTCCGTAACCTGTGAAACGATCGCGGCCGCTTCTGCTCGTTGTAGGGTCCCCGCAGGAAGCCTGGGAGGATGTAATCGCTCCATGGTTCGATCAAATTTTGCCCGGGGCGTGGCAACGTGAGTTGCCTTCGCTAGTGGTCGTTCCAACGCGCGGACAGGCTAACGATATAAAGGAGCGCTTAGTTGCAAAAGGGTCGTCGCATTTGGGTTTACAGTTTGTAACGCCGTCGAGTTTGCGTGCGCTGCTCGCGCGGGATGATGCGACTCCGACTGCTCAGCCTGAACTTCTGCGTTTGCTTCTCGCAATCGCAGCCAGTGAAATGGAAGATCGGCCTAACGAATCTGAAGCGCTTGCTGCTAAAGCTGTTGCTCGCGCGCCCGCGCCGCTACTGCGCGCGTTGGAGCGCCTCGAAACTGCCGGTTGGAAATTCGAAGAACTCGGACTGTCGTCGTTTGCGCCAGTAGTTCAGCGTTTTAAAGAGCTGTTGAAGAAATGCGATTTTGTACTTCGCGGCGAGAGTGACCGAAGTCGTTTGCAACAGCTCACACGTGGCCGGCGAGAATTTTCCCACGTGCTTATCAGCGGATTCGACGGAGCCCATTGGGCGAACTGGTTTCTCCTGCGCAGTGCGGTCGAACTGGCAAAAAACGCCACGATCGTGCTCGAAGAGCCTCGAGAAAACTTTTCCGACGTCGATCTTTGCTGGATTGGGTCCTGGGAAGAAGTCTGTGGCGAAGCCCAGCGCGTATCGAGAGCGACAGCGATCACCGCGCTCGGCGATTCGCTTTTCAGCGAAATGGAAATGCGCGGAGGGGCGGAAACGGCAAAGCGTTTCGATTTTCTGATCGGTACAAATTTTTCCGAACAAGCCGAAGCTATCACGCGACAATGCGTTCGTTATTTGGCAGATGAAAAATGCACGCGGCTGGGCGTGGTTTTTCCGGGCCGCGGGGCCTTGCCGCGGCTGGTCGCGAGATCATTGGAGCGGTTTGAAATCCCGCATAATGACGGGCTCGGCCACATTGTGCCCGGCATTTTCGAGTCTGCGGAGTGGCAGGCCTGGATCGAATTGCAACGCGCGCCACGACTTAATTCTTTTCTACGTTTTCTAAATGCGTTGCCCGACCCTACGGTCGTATCGCCCAAAATCAGCCGGCAAGTTTTCGAAAAAGTTCTCCACGAAAGTTACAAGGAGGTATTGCTGGACGACCTCGAACTGCTGCGCGAATTCTGTGCGGCGCGCGTGGACGACAAATCTCAGGCGGCGGCCGAAGCTCTGCTTGCGCTGCCGTTTCTTCCTGCGCGCGCCACTTTCGCGCAGTTTCTTGAACGAACTCACGCCGCGCTCGCGCATCTCGAGTGGAAGCAACACGCGCTCGAGCTTGCCAACGTCGCACATGATTGGTCCCAGCGTCTCGATGTGAATTTTTCACGTGCGCTTTTTTTGCGCTGGCTGGAAGAAACTGCTGCCACGTCGGATGCTGCGCGCTCAGCCGCAGGCGATCATCCATATGCACGCGTGCAATTGCTAACAGTGGCGCGCGCGCAAAATCAGGATTGGTCGCACCTGATTCTTGCCGGCTGGAATCAAGGGGCGTGGCCGCCGCTGCCGAGTGCAGAATTCGCACGCGCCGAAGAAATTCATGCCTTCAATCACAGCGTGCAACAGCTCAACCAGCGCGCAGCGCGCCAGGGAAGCCAGGGCGAGGGCCACACGAGTGTTCGCGAAAACCATTCGCTCTATCTCGGGCCCAGCGAGCAGCGCGCGACCGCGTTGCGGCAATTCAATGCGCTCCTCGAATCGGTCAGTGAAGGCGTGACGCTCACGGCCAGTCTGGTGCAGGAAGATGCGCCAGAACGCTTCTGGAATCCGAGTGAATGTTTCACCGAGCTTTATCTCAAAACGCGGCATGGACCGCTCACCCAAGCGACGTTGAAAAATCTCCAACTCGCCACCGCGCTGTTGCCGAAGCCTGCGGCCATAGCGACCGATGTGCAGCAAACTCTGATCGCGTTCAACGCGCGCCGCGACTCCTCTAAACCTGCTGGCGAATATGATTTCGCGTTGCGACCGAACGAATCGTATCGACCGGTGCCGACGCTGAGTGTGACCGATCTCGAACGAATGCTTTCATCGCCAGCGATTATTTGGATGAAACGTTATCTCGGCGTGGAAGCACCAGAGGACGCTGCGAATCCGTGGGCGGCGACAACCGGTAAATGGGTGCATCATTGGCTGGCCAATATTATCGAAACGCGGAACGGAAAGCTTTTCTCGGCGTTTCCGACCCTGTCAAAGATCGACGAGCGCATTCGCTTTGCCGCGGACGAGCGGTGCGCGGCGCTTCGGCGCCTTTGCGGCTTGGTAGGCAAAGTTGTCCCTGATTGGTGGAACTCGGGCTGGTTGAACGCGCGCTATCTCGCGCGGCACCTCGGCGCCAAAATCGGAGTGGCGAAAGGGTGGAATTGGATGACGACGGAGTTGGCCGTCGGTCGTGAAGGTGCGGTGCAAATCGCCGATGGCGTGGAGCTTGAGCTGCACGGTCAGATCGATTTGGTGCTCGTGCAAAATGACGAATCCAGTTTCGCCGGAGAAAGAATCTGGATTGTCGATTACAAAACCGGTTCGACCAAGGAATTGAAGACCACCGATCTGCACGACAATCTGGTCAAAGGCACAACTTTGCAGCTCGGTCTTTACGCGCTAGCGATGCGCGAACTCGGCGCGGCCGAAGTGAGCGTGAGCATTATTTCGCTGGCGGTTAAAAACGCAGCACCACAATTGTCTGTGGACGATCTCGCGCCGCATACTGATGTCTTTGGGGATCTCGCGGAAATGCAGCGCACCGGAATTTTCGGGATGAAAGGTGAAATCCGTCCGGCGTTCGGTTACAGCTCGCCGTACCCGCTCGCGACGTTGCCAATCGACAACGACATTTTGGAAGATAAATGGGCGCTGACGCATCCCGCGCTCGTGCTTGAGAAAGAGGAGTGGGAAATATGGTGAAGCCGCGCGACGAATTTGCGCGCGCTCGTTTTGCCAGCGAGTTGGACCGCAATTTTTCTGTAGTCGCATCGGCGGGTTCCGGCAAAACCACTGCGATCACCGAACGCATCTTGGCGATCGCGCGTTCGCCGAACGCCGTGGAAATTTTGCCGCGTCTGGTCGTCGTCACCTTCACCAATCGTGCAGCGGACGAGATGCAACAGCGCACCCGGCAAGCCCTGCTCCGGGAACATTTGCGACAGGAAGTGCAGACTTCGTTCAACCGCGCCTTTTTCGGCACAATCCATTCGTTTTGCATGAAGCTCCTGACGGACTTCGGTCATTATCTTGGTCTGCCTGCGCCGCTTGAGTTAGTCGAAGACGACGACGATCTATGGCAGGAGTTTGCGCAAAACCAAACTCGAATTGGCAGGTCGTTAGGCGAAAAGGACCGGGCCGTGCTTCTGCGTTTCGTGCAGGCGCGCGACCTCATGGAACTGGCCCGACGCGCGCGGTCGGCAGTTTTGCAGGTGCCAGGGTTGTCACCCTGTCCGCTGCTCGATTTCGCTGAGGTCTACTCACAATCGCATAAGGGAAAGGGGAACGACAACATCACCAAATCGCAGGCGGAATTGCGCGAGTGGGAATTGCGTTTCGCCGGCGATTGGGAATATCTGCGCTGGCCGGTTTGTTTCACTGCTGCAAACGCCAGGTTTACTCAGCTGTGGCAAGAAAAATTTGCGCCGCTGCGACAATGGATCTGCGCCGCGGCCACGTGCGTCGCGGCAGAGGTGCAGCGTGATTATCTCAATTTTCGACTCGACCACGGACTCGTCACTTACGGAGATCAAATCGCGCTCGCAGAAGAGTTGCTGCAACATCCGGTCGCCGCGCAAAGAATTCGGGAAGAAAGCTTTCGTGTCATCCTCGACGAGGCACAGGACACGGAGCCGCTGCAATTTTCCGTGCTGTTGGAAGTGACGCGCCCGCAGGAAGCGAAGGGCTTTTGGTTGCAAGATCGAGATTTAGGTCCGCGGCCGGGACACTTCTGCATGGTCGGCGATTTCCAGCAATCGATTTACTGGCAGCGCGCTGACCTGAATTATTACCGAGCGGTTCATGAAGCGCTCATTTCCGACAAGAACGGTGAGAGCCTGGAATTCGCCGTCACGTTTCGGCTGGACCAGAAGCAGCTCGATTTCGTGAACGAAACTTTCCGCGAGATTTTGAACAACAAGGACGGACAAGTGCGCTTCGTTGAATTGCAACCGCGGCCGAACATTCTTCCGGGGAAAGTGATCCGCGTGCCGCTCGCGAAAGAACTGTTGCCGGAAGGAAAAAAGCTCAAGGACTATCAAAAGGCACGTATCGAAGCGGAGTATCTTGCACGTTGGATCAAGGACGCGGGACTGAAAAAACTTTCGGCCGATTCGTGGCGGGAGGTGGCGATTCTTTGTCCGCGCAAAGCCTGGCTGCAAACGACGGCCGCAGCGTTACGCCGCGTCGGTTTACCGGTCGCAATCCAATCTGAACGCGATGTCAAAGGCGACAGCCCGGCTTATGCGTGGCTGACCGCGCTCCTTACGATTATGACCGACCCGCTCAATGATTACGAAATCGTTGGCGTGCTGCGCGAGATCTTCGGCGCGTCCGATCACGATCTTGCCGTCTTTTCCGAAGGGCAGAAAACGAGGTTTGACATCGACGAGATTTTGTCGGCGACCGGAAGAATTTCATCGGTTTTGCATACGCTCGCAGAAATTCGCCAACGCACGGAAGGTCTGGCGTTATTTGATGCCGTTACATTGATCGTCGAGCAGACACAATTGCGCGAGCGTTTGCTCCTATTGCCCGCAACGGAGTTTGGCGATCTCGCGCGCGAACTCGATGCCTTGCTCGCGCAAGCGGCGGAAGCGGAAGCAAACGGAATAATCCTGGCCGGGTTCGCCGATCAGTTACGCAACGACTTCGCGACGCCGCGCGCTGTCCGCTTTTCCGCTGACGACAACGCGATCCAACTCATCACTTCGCATAAGGCAAAAGGGTCTGAGTGGCAGGCGGTGATCGTGCCATTCCTAGCGCGCGAGCTGCGGCTCCCATCGCCGCGTTATCCGCATTTCGTAAAATCGCCCGCGGATGGCGAACTGGTTATCGCGTTTGGTAACCAAGACAAATCGAAGGATCTGAAAGACGCGATCGAGCGCGCTGAACAACAGCAACTTGAGCGCCTTCTCTATGTCGCAACAACACGGGCGCGCCACACGCTCGTAGTTGTGCTCGATCAGGAAATCTTCTGCAATAGCGAGGGCAAACTGCTGAAGACAGCGCAACTTCGGCGACTGATTCGCGACAAGGATTTTTATTCAGGCGAACTCGATCAACACACCAGCACGATCGATGAAGTCCCTGAATCTTCGCCGATCGTAGGGTATGCGCCAGAGAAAAACGGCTCTGAAATCGAGCCGTTAACTAACGGCGAACTCAAGCGCGCTGTGAAACGCGCTTCGGAATTCGTGCGAAAGATCACACCGAGCGCTCTCGATTCGGAAGTCCCAGCAGACGTGCGAACGCGCTCGCGGCTCGATAATCTGGCCACCCTCTACGGCCGCTGGTGGCACAAATTTTTCCAACGGCTGGATTGGAGAGGTGGAATCGATTTCGCACAAGAGTTATTCGAAAAAGAATTGCCGATTTCTCCCGACGCGAAAGCCGCGGTAAAAGACTGGAACGCCACGCGCCGGAATTTGTTCGGCGACGCCACCATCGCTCGTTTTCTTGCGAGCGATGAAACATTGTTTCACGCGGAATTTCCATTTTCGTGGCTCCGAAACGATCGCAGCGTGCTTGAAGGCTTGATCGATTCGATCATGATTGACCACAAAGCTGGCAGGTGTCTTCTGCTTGATTGGAAAACGAACGATGTTTCCCCAAGCGACGTCGAAATCTTTCGCGAAACTTACCGGCCACAGTTGGCTGCTTATTGGAAGGCGGTCACGGAGATTACTGGCCTCGAAGTAGAAGCCGGCTTGTTCTCGACGGCGCTCGGCTATTTGCTGCTCTATTCCGCCGAGGAACTGAAAATGGAATGGCGCCGGCTGGAACAACTTCCGCCCGCGCAACTGGAAAACGAAATTCAGCCGGATGCGGCCGATGGTTTTTAACGGCAGAACAAAACCACCAAAAACGGTCAGCGTACCTCGTTAGGCTCGCAGTGACTAGTTCTCTCGGTCGCCGCGAATGAATTGCTCGACGCAGCGAAACGCTTCGTCGTCGGTCATTTGCACGGGCGGATGCTTGGAAAAATAGGCGGAAGGCGAATGCAACACGCCGCCGATGCCACGGTCGAGCGCAACCTTGCAGCAGCGGATCGCATCGATCGCTACGCCGGCCGAGTTGGGCGAATCTTCGACTGATAGTTTCAAGTCAATTTCCATCGGCACATCGCCAAAGAGGCGGCCTTCCACGCGAATGAACGCAATCTTGTTGTCGAGTTGCCACGGCACATAATCGCTCGGGCCGATATGGATATTTTCGTCCGCCAGGCGATCGCCCATCACGGACTGCACTGCCTCCGTCTTGGAAGTTTTCTTCGACGCCAGCCTGGTGCGATTCAGCATGTTCAGGAAATCGGTGTTGCCGCCCGTGTTTAACTGATAAGTGCGCACAACCTTCACGCCGCGCTTGCGAAAGAGATCGACCAATGCCCTATGCACGATGGTGGCGCCCACCTGCGCCTTAATATCGTCCCCGATAAGCGGCAGATTTTTATCGGCGAATCGTTTCGCCCAAGCCGGATCGCTCGCGATAAAGACTGGGATGTTATTGACAAAGCCGAGTCCCGCTTCCAGCGCGCAACCGGCATAAAATCGGGTGGCCTGCTCGGACCCGACGGGAAGATAATTGACCATCAGTTCCGCAGAGGAATTTTTCAGCTCGTCGATAATTTCTTCGCGAGTGGTTTCTTTCTCGAGTGGAAGAAATGTGCGCAGCGGATCCTGATCCTGCATGTGTGGCGGGTAGCCATCCAGAACGCACCCCATTTTTACGATCGCGCCGGTGAGCTTGATCTTTTCACAGAACGCCTTTGTGCAATTGGGCGGCGAAAAAATAGCCTTGCTCACGTCCAGGCCGACCTTGCGCCGGTCAATATCGAAAGCAGCCACAACTTCGATGTCACTCGGACGATACCCGCCAATCTGACGGTGCATCAAGCCAACGCTATTACCGTTGACAGAGGAGCCATCATAAAAATTGATTCCCTGCACGAGTGAACTGGCGCAGTTTCCGACGCCCACGATTGCGATTCTGATTTTTCTCATTTCTAAAAACTGAACCCTAACTGATCTAAATAATTCGGAGCAAGCGATAAATTAGGCTGGTCCGCTGCCGCGTCCCGCCTAGTTAGGCCCCGAATCCGGGCCGCGAAGCCTGAATGTGTCTGAAGTCGCACCGGCTTGCAAGGCCTGATATAAGGACAAGATTCAGAGGCGTCCTGAGGCAGGGACGGCCTCCGCCAGGAGATAAACCACATGTTTTCGAAATTCGCGGCCATCAGTCTGACGATCGCTGCCGCTTTGGCCGTGTCTTCAACCTCGTTGGAGGCGATGCCGGATTATGGCATCGAACAAGCAGTTGCCCTGGCCCAGGAGCGGAACACCGAGATTCTCATCGCGCAAAAGAAGGTGATCGCGGCCCGCGGTGGTTTTATTGAAGCCCGCTCGGGATATCTGCCGTCGGTGAGCTCAAGCGGGCTATACGATAAACGACAGACCGAGAGCCAGACAAACCTTCGACAGGAAGATTACAACGCGATAGTAAAGCTTGAACAGAACCTTTATACGGGCGGAGCGGTCAAAAGTCAGGTGGCGATAGCGCAGTTGAACATCGCCAAGGCAAACTACGACCTTCAGGAGACGATCAGCCGCGTCACCATGGATGTGCGCATCGCATTCAACGAACTGTTGCTGAACCGGGCGAAAGTCCGCGTGCACGAAGATTCCGTGCAAGTGTTCGAACAGGAACTGAAAGGCGAGCAGGAAAATTTCGACGCTGGCATTGTTGGCAAATTAAATGTGCAGCGAGCCGAGGTGGCACTCGCCAACGAGCGGCCGGAATTATTTAACGCGCAGTCGGATCTGAAAAACTCGTATTTGCGACTGGCAGAACTTTTCGGGACCGATCTCGCCCCCGGCGCAGAGGCGCCTCCGTTCGAAATTTCGGGCCAACTGGAATATCGGCCCAATCATCCGGACCTCAACGACTGCCTCGCACGGGCTGACGCGAACCGTGGGATCATTAAATCCAAGACGAAAGATATCGAGATCGAAGATCGCCAATACGTTTTGGACCGCAGCGCGACCCTTCCACACGTACGCGCCTTCTCGGGGTACGAAGTGTACAGCGAGCGTGACCCGGACGTCGGCCCTGAATTTAACTACGGCGGCGTAGTCGGTATAAACGCTACCTGGAACATCTTCGATGGCCACGCGACCAAAGGACGCATGCAGGCGACGCGCGCCCGGCGTGATGCGGCAGTGCAAGCTTTGGCAGCCGCACGGCGGAGCGTGGCCTCGGAAGTGCGCAGCGCATTTTTCGATCTCCAACAAGCCGACCGCGTCCTCGAGAGTGAAACAAAAAACCTTCAAACGTCAGATGAAGCGCTCGACATGGCCAGAGGGAACTTTGCCGCCGGATTGGGAACACAACTAGATGTGCTGCAAGCAGCTGCGGACGTCACACGGACGCGCACAACCCGATTGAGTGCGATCTATCTGCACAACGTAGCTTTGGCCCACCTTGGCCACGCATGCGCGAGTTCAGCCGAAGCACTGAATTTCGGATCCGACTTCAAGGACGTGAAAAACGAAACTCGCAACGCTGCGCACGCTGCCGATGTGGCCAAACCACCACAAAAAATGACTCAGCGATGAAGCAATCGCAAAAATTGACAGCCCAATCTGTAGCCGTCGCCCTGTGGACGACGCCACATGAACGTGTTAAACGCACCGGTCCTGCGCTTCCCACAGGGAAGCGGCTACAGAGAGCAGGCAGTATTCACATTTTGGGTGTGATTCTGATCGCGTCCTTCGCGTACCCGACCAGCGCGGTCACTCTGCGAGAGGTCCTCCGAACCACGCTCGACAACAATCCTGCCATACTCGAGGCCAAAGCCGGTCTGGAGCAAGCTGCCGGGCAGCGCTTGGTCTTTCGCTCCATCGTCTGGCCCGATTTCGAAGTGGACGTCCCCGCAGGTGTTCAGTATGGCCACCGATCCGGCGAGAACGGAGTAAAAGGATTTGCTGTGGGTCGCGGTAATTTGGAACAGACGTTGTTCAACATGGCTGTTCCGCCTTCGCTTCGGCGTGGAGACATTGAGGTTCTAATCGCCCAGCAGCAACTAAATGTGGCTGTGGTTGAACAGTTGCACGCCGCACGGCTCGCGTTCTACGCGGCGCTTTACAACCAATCGCTGGAGTCGATTCGAAACGAACAACGACAGAAATTAGAAGAAAATGTTGCGACTCAGAAAAATCGGTTCGAAGCCGGATTAACCGATCGAAGCGCATTCGCGAGCGCAACTGTCCAAGCTGACGAACTCGGTCCCCAAATGGAAGACGCGCACCGCGCCTATCGGGAAGCGCAATTGAATTTGGCGCAAGCAATGGGGATCGACCCTGCGAAATCATCTCTGCCCGAACCGGATGGCGAACTGGAGTTCGCCCCAATGCGGATCGATCTTGCTGCCGAAACAGCAGCAGCTTTACAGCGCAGGGTCGATCTCAAACTCGCCCGTTTGTTTGTGCGCGCCGCAAATGAAGATCAACGCATTATTGCAGCCGACTATTATCCGACGCTCGCAGGAACCTTCCACGGGGAATGGGTTCCGGTCAGCGGAATTCATCAGCAGGGATCGACAAGCAAGACACAGGATTTCATAGGGTCAGAAATTCGCGAAAAAGCGGCATACACCTGGCGTGTTATTGATAACGGAAAAATCGGGGGCGCGGTGCTAAGGGCACGAGCAGCACGGGAGGAAAACGAACTGACATGCAGAAAATTGGAATCGAACGTGAGCCGCGAGCTCTCGCGGATCGCCAACGACGTTCAAGCAATCGCTGCCCGTCAAAAATCACTCGCATCCGCGTCGGCCGCTGCGGAGGAGAGTGCCCGCACTGTTCGGGAAAATGTTGCAACCGGTCTGATCTCGCCGCTTGAGTACCGTATGAGTCAAACCGCTTTTCTGACGACCAAGAGTGGCCTGCTTGACGCTGTTTACCAGGACAATGTCGCAACTGCAGAATGGGACCGCGCAACCGGCCGGTATTTTCAATTTTCGTACGAAACTCGCAACCCGGGTTCGGGAGCGGATAAGTAGTCGAATCGCCACGGGCTTTACAAGAACCGACAGATTTGGCAGCTGGGAAGCCGTCACTCCCTGAAGCCTGCTGATCGAACGGATATCTCGGCTGCACTGTCTTGGCAATAATGGTCTCGAAGATGTATGAGCAAGCCGGGACAAGAACGGCTACTGCCGAGCACGAGCGTATTGCAAACAACCGAAGTGGACATCACACTAGTTCTCCAAAATTGAAATTGCCGGAATCAAAAACCGTTTTGTGGATCAGCGCAGCGGCGATCGTGGTCCTTTTCGCGCTCGCATATTTTTTTCTGATGCCAGTGGCGGAAGTGACGCCAGTCCAGCGGGGGACGGCCATCTCGGCGGTTTACGGAACGGTGCGGATCGAAGCCGCTTTTGTGGTGCGTGTACGGGCGCAAAACGACGGGTTTATCCGACTCGCCGAGCCTTTCTCTGCCGGCCGCGGCGCGATCGGTAAAGCTGTGGAAAGGAACGAATTATTGGCAATCATCGCTGACGAAGAAACCTCTCGGCAATTGAAGCAGGCGCGCACCGATTTGCAGGCAGCCGTTGACCGCGCCGCCGTTCCCCTCCCGTCTTCGGAGTTGCTCAAAGCAGCGGAGGACAATCTACAACGGCTCGAAAAAGTCGTTTCCTCAGGGAACGTGCCCGCTGTTGAGTATCAGAAATCCAAGAGCGAGGCAAACCGTTTACGCGGCGCTGTGGAGACAGAGCGCATCGAGCGGGATCGCAATCTCAAGTCTCTCGAAGATACTGCGAAGAAGCTTGAAGCCGAGATGAAGAATGCCGAAGTCCGCTCGCCGATTGATGGAATTCTAACCAACGTTCAAACAATCGATGGCGAATTGGTCTCGGACGGGAATGAACTTTTCACCGTTTCTTCGCGAAAGACTTATGTACGCGGCGAAGTCAACGAGGAGGACGTAGGTGAAGTAAAACCGGGAATGAAAGCAAAGGTCCAATTGTACGCCTACCGCACACGCACGTTCACGGGCCGCGTCACGTCAATCCAGCCCGCAGCCGATCCAACCACTCAGCGCTATACCGTTGTGCTGGAGATGGAAAATCCGCCAGACAATATGATGGTTGGAATGACCGGGGAAATGAACATCATTACCGGCGTTCACGAAAATGCCCTGGTCGTGCCGACGCGTTCGCTGCTTGTCGATCAAGCGCTGGTGGTAAATGGGGGAATTGTGCAGCGACGAACCGTCAACGTAGGATTTCGCACACTGGATTTTTCCGAGGCGCTCAGTGGCCTGGCAGACGGCGATCATATAATCGTTTCCGACCAAGACAAGTTTCATTCCGGCCAGCCGGTGCGCCAGCGCGTGATCAACGCGCCGCCTCCACCGAAAGCGCCGTGACACCCCCGCTTTACATTGCCCTGCGTTTCTTGACGCATCGCAAACGGGCATTGCTTTTGAGTTTGAGCGGCGTCGTTTTCGGTGTCGCAATTTTTATCTGCACGCAGGCGCAAACGCAGGGCTTCTCTCGCTATTTCATCGAGTCCAACATCGGGAGCAATGGCGCGCTCGTCGTCAGGTCCCGTTTTCGGCCGCGTTATGAGCCGCTCATGGTTGCCGCAAAGAACTCCAAGGCGAGTACGGGCCGTCGTCTCTATTTTGAAGGCATCACAAACCCCAACGAAATCATGCGGGTGAGCAGGCAATTCCCCGATGTCATTTCGTGTTCGCCGGTTCTGCGCGGAACCGTAAGCGCTCGCGCGGGATTTGAGAACGCGACTGTCGATCTTTACGGCATCGATCCCAGCCTCCATGCACGAACTACCGATATCCTGCATCAATTGATTGACGGCAGGTTTGAGGACTTTCGAAATAACACCAGCGCCATCATTATCGGTTCACGCCTGGCGGAGCTCCTTCAGACTAGCGTGGGCGACACGGTGCAATTGCTCGCCCCCAACGGCGAGTACTGGCGATTCAATGTTGCAGCGATTGCACGTGCAGGCATCGGCTCGATCGATTCGACGCGTATTTACTCGCACGCCAAGGTTGCACAGGCGTTGCTGCAGCAGCCCTCTGGAGCGTCGATGATCATCTATAAACTGCGCGACCGGAATCGTGCGCCGGTTTTGGCCAGCCGGTTCGAAGCCCTTTTCCAGCACGATGCTCTTAGCTGGCAGGAACGCGAGGAGAGCACGCTCCAACTTTTTCTAACCTTGAGAATGTCCGTCGCGATTACCGTTTCGCTCATCATTCTACTGGCCGGCTTTGGAATTTTTAATGTCCTTACGATGTCGGTCCTCGCGAAGATCAAAGAGATCGCGATTTTGCGTTCCATGGGGTATCGCCGCAGGGACATCAGCGCAATCTTCCTCTGGCAAGGCGCGCTGATCGCCGCATCTGGATCGGTGCTGGGTTGCCTGCTGGGCGCGTTAATGACCTGGGGCGTGTCGCACATTCCGATTCATCTCCGCGGGTTGTTGTACACGAATTACTTTTTGGTGACATGGGATTGGAGACACTACGTGTTTGCAACGTTGCTCGCGATCCTGGCCGTGTTCATCGCGAGTTATGTTCCGGCCCGCCGCGCCGCTGAGTTGCCACCGGTCGTCACCCTGCGAGGCTCAAGCGTGTGAACTCGGAAGTTTGCCTCAGTTGCGAAGGCATCGAACGCTACCTTGGCGAAGAGGAAGAACGCGTGCACGCCTTGCGCGGCGTGTCTCTGGAGGTCGAGGCCGGGAGCGTCCACGCCGTTGTCGGCCCGTCTGGCTGCGGCAAAAGCTCGTTGCTCTACATTCTTGGGCTGCTCGATCTGCCGGACGCCGGACGTGTTTCAATCGAATCGGAGCCGGTGGCTCAGCTAAGCGATGATGAACTGGCGTATAAGCGGAGCAAGTTCATCGGCTTCATTTTTCAGTTCCATTTTTTGATGGAGGATTTCACTGCACAGGAAAATGTGATGATCCCGATGCGGAAGCTCGGAAAGCTCTCCGATAGCGAAATGCGCGAACGCGCTGCCGGCTTGCTGGAAGCGGTCGGCTTGCGAGACAAATTGCGGAGACCCAGTCGTCATCTCTCCGGAGGCGAACAACAACGTGTGGCTATCGCACGCTCTCTCGCCAATGATCCGCGCGTCATTCTGGCGGACGAACCGACCGGCAATCTCGATACTGCCAACTCGGAGCGCGCGTTTGAACTGCTTCAAAATATCGTCCAGGAAGGCGGCAAAGCTCTGCTGTTGGCCACGCACAATCCTGTCATCGCCGAAGCCTGCGATTGGATCCATGAGATGAAGGACGGCCTGATCACCGCGAGCCAGCCGCGGGGCGCGAGAAGTTCGATTTATTAAGTCGATCAAACGCAGAGCCACGCCTCGCCTGAAACGTCGCTGACAGTTGGCAGCGCGCGGCCCCACCATTAGTCTCGCGGGCGATGGAGAACACCCTGCCAATTTTAGTCGCGAATGCGCCCGACGCGCTGATCGAATTGTGCGGCGTCAACTTACTGGAACGTTTGCTCCGCATTTTGCAGCGACTCGGATTTCGCAGCGCGATAGTTTTTTCTACAACACCAGGGATCGTCGGCGCTGAATTAGCGAAGCGCTCGTGGGCACGCAACCAAATAAATGCTCATGTCGTTTCGGATCCAATTGGACTGCTTACTTCCCAACTCATTTTAGAACACAGCCCGTCCGACCGTTTCTTAATAGTACCCGCGAGCATTTATTGTGACGCCCGTTTACTTGCCGCCCTCTGTGCAAAAGATTCATCCGCAGCGCTTGTCGATTCCAATCCACCGGAATTCGCTCAGCCTTTAATCCGAAATCCGTGCGGGCCTGCATTGGTCACAAGGGATTTTCTGTTTGGGCTTTCACCCGCTGCGCCGGTGTTTGAAGAACTCAAAAACAAGACTGATAACCGCCAGATCGACATTATCGATGCCGCCGAGGAGGATGATTACATCGTCAGCATGCGGCGCCGCGTGAGGCCACTTTGTCTTTTAGCCCCGCCAGAGCAGAGCCGTCGTGTAGCGGAGCGGGTAATTCTCGATTCCGCTCAAAACGGAACGCTCGACTTGCCGGCTTACATTCATGCACCGATCGAAAACGCAATCATCTCGCGTCTTTGCAAAACGCGAATCACGCCAAACCAAATCACGATTGCGGGCTTCATCATTGGATGCAGCGCAACGCTCGCATTCGCACTTGGCCGTATCGGGCTCGGAATCATCGCTGCTCTCATATTGGGTATCGTCGATGGACTGGACGGAAAGCAGTCGCGCGTCAAAATAGAAATGACCGAGCGCGGTAAGTGGGAACATTATCTCGATTATTTGATCGAGAACTCGTGGTGGGCGGCTATCGCTTTTAATTTGTGGACAAGCGGCCAATTTCCGAACGCATTCTACTTTCTAGCGTTGCTCGTTGGATCGCACCTGCTGGATGAATTTGTAAAACGAAGAGCGAAGATGGCAACAGGCAGGCTGCTCGATGATGTTGCGCCGTTTGACCGAGCTTTCCGGCTGATCTCGGCTCGCAGAAACGTTTACGTTTGGATTTTGGCGGGCGGCTTTTTGTTAGGCACGTTCCCCCAAAGCTACGCGATTATCTGCGGCTGGGCCGCTGTCAGCGCTACCGTTCATCTCTTGCGTTCCGTTTGGATTTGTAACGTTCGCGGACGTCGAGTTGTTGGTTCGCGGGTCTGACAAATTACGCAACAGCGAAGGCACGCGCTTTGCCCGCGCGAGAACTTCCTTACCGAGAACACGCACTGGTTTTTCGACCAGCAGTGAGGCACTAACAGCGCAGTAAACACCGCAACCTTCCTGGCAGGATTTCTTCTTATAATTGGAGAAGAGGTCGTCCAGCGTCACATCCATGATGTGCTTGTTCGTGTGCACCATGCTGCAAATCCAAAATTTTCCCTGCGCGGAAACGAAGAACAATTTGTAGCCTGCCGCGCACGTCCATTCGACGTGTTCCCCTCGGAGAAGACTGCGCTGATAATTAAGGATCGCCTCGCTGGTGTGAATCTTCTCGCCACGGCGTTTTCGTTCGATCATTGAATCGATGAACCGTTCGAGTTCCTCACGTTGCCCGCGATCCACACGGAACCGCCGTAACGGGTCCGCATGCACGAGCCGAACCTCCGTCGGAATTCCTCGGGATAACCCAGTTTCGAGGACCGCTTGTGCTTCGGGCAACGTGTCGGCACAAATCACCCCGGTGATGTGCAGGCTGATTTTTGAATCACGGAAATAATCCAGCTTTGGCAGGATGGTCTTAAACGATTTTTTCGTGATCGCGCTCGGCGTCATTCGATCAACGCTGATCTGCATTACCTGCAAGCCAGCATCTTCGAGTTGCGCAACGAGCTTACGCGTAAGGAGAAACCCGTTAGTGGTGAGGCTGGTTGCAAAGCCAAGCTCACGACAGTCGCGAACGAGCTCGACAATATTGGGGTGAACGAGCGGTTCGCCGCCCACGAGCGCGATACGCATGGTCCCAAGCTCGCGAATCTTCCGCACCCATTTCTTTAAGTCGTCGATGCTCGGATGCGGCCGGCTATTGTCGTATTCAGTGCAATAAGCACAATCGAGGTTGCACTGGTCCGTTACATAAAGGCTGCATTGCAGCGGTTTGCGGTCACGGAGACGCTTAGCTGATTCCAAGATGTTGTAGCCGGAAAATTCGCGGCCGATTTTACCGAGAAGCTTCATGCGATGATGAAAGAGCAAACAGCCTACGACAACTTGCCCGTGAAGCAATTGTGCCCGGAGGTACCTTCGCGTAACACTCGCGACCTTCTCTTGGGTCCCATAACCCGTCAGCCCAGTGCAAGATCGAACCGCAAGCGAATATGCCTAAGCGGAAATCATAGACAGAGCGACATTGCTTAGACTCGGCACACCTGGAATCTCAATCCAACCGGCCTCATCGAAGAACCACGAACGCCGGTCGACTTTGATAAACAAATCGTGGATCGGCGAAAACAGATGCAATGGAAGCGTGAACTCGCCGGCAAATGGATTGCCCCGGTAACGGCCGATGCCATCGCTGCGATTCGTCGCGCAATCCAACATTTCAAAATCACCCGAGCAACCGGGAAGACGGATCTGGCACGCGCGTTTCCGCCCAAGGGAGTCGCGACCCAAAATGAAAAACTTGCTCCTCTGCATACGAAACGGATCGATCGCAAAGCGAAGATCGACATTGAGGTTGTCGCGTGTTCGAGAAACGGAATGAACGGCTCCATCGCGCCAGACAACGGTCTCGCGTTCGACACGAAGAAAACGTTCCGGGCGCGTGGAGTATCTAAGAAAACGTCGCCTCGACAGTTTGATTTGCGTTTGATGACGGCTAATTGCGTCGCGTTTTGTGGCGATTTCCACTTCGGATGGTGATAATTGCGCAGCGCGGTCGAAAAACGCGGGGCTGCTGCCGTGCACCAAATAATTCCACTGCGAAACTCCTGGTGTCACAAAGTCGGCGAAGATGAGCCGCATCATCACGGCAACCGCGTTGTGGTCCGGGTGAATGTCGAATATTGAAGGCGCAAGGATGTCTGTGGGCGACCAATCGTCGATCACTTGAGCAATTCGCGTGAGAGCGCTGTTGCAGTCACGCAACAGAAGATCTGTCAGGCCCTGGTCTGGCAGGGCAAGGAATTGAATGCCCGCAGGGCCGATATCGAGGACGCGCAGCGCGGCTAACGCTTCTGCGCGCCGCAATTTTCCCCAGCGTTTTCGATCCGATGCGCTCAAGCGCCATCTTCTTTCGAGTGCTCGTTGTGGCCAGGGATTGTCATCCCCATCTGTGACGTAGATAATTCGAATGGCCGCTCCAGCGCGAACCGCTTGCTGGAGAATGACGCTACAAGCCAACGCTTCATCGTCCGGATGTGGAGCGATCAGCATTAACCTCGAACGGATATCGAACGTCGGAGCAGTTAAAGTTAGAAATGACACGCTGGTTATCAGAAGAGAAATGAAGACAGTTGGCAATTTAATTCAGCCGTCAGGCGAGGTTACCACTGGATGAGCTTGCAAGGGAGATCGACGGCCTGCGTCGAAAAGACCACTAGGTGGAAGTTGGCTCAAAGGCGTAAATGCCTCGCCGAAAGAAAGCGCTCCTTCGTACCGCTCGCCGTCGAGCACACCATTACGGTGCCAACGTCGGGCGCGATGATTTCGTACGATGCAGGAATAACGGTTTCAAAATCAACGTGCTTTCCGTGGGTAGATAAGTGCAACAGGACACACGCCACCCGCAAACCGTTTCCAATCGGCCAGCAGTTCCACTGCGCTATGTATTCGATGTCAATCTTGGCTAGAGTTATTCAGCCGACTGATGCCATCCTCTGTCAAAACTTTCTCTAGGAGAATATGCGACGCTGGGCGATTCAAGGCCCATCTAACCTCTTCATCAGTCTTTTCCCTTCCGTGCGCGCTGGCCCCCCTTCCGATCCAAACTTTATCGGTGGCCTGCTTTGCTTGTTGAGGCGGTAACGGGGCGAGCTGCTATCATCACTTAAGAGCAAGGCTGTTTATGCGGGTTGCTATTGATTGCCGATACATCCGAGAGCGACCGAGCGGCATCGGCACCTATGTCGAAGCCATGGTTCACGCCATTCCGCAGATGGCGCCCGGCGACGAATTTGTTTTATGGGCGCACCGACTCGCCGCTCGTCCACTGACGAACGCGTCAAACGTTTCTGAGATCACAGTGCCAGTCGAGCCGAACTCGCTTTGGACCCTTTGGTGGCCGGAACATTATGCAAGTTTCGACGGCATGAACCTCTTTCATGCTCCGCACAACACCCTGCCATGTCATGTGCCCTGTGCCACGGTCGTGACGATCCACGATTTGTTTTCCTTAGATTATCCGGCGCTGGCCTTCACCCGATGGAGTCAACGCATCAAACGCTTGTATTATCCACGAGCACAATGGAGAGCATTGCGTCACGCAACATTCCTGATCGCCACAACATCCGTAATGGCTGACCGCATAGCGAACCTCTGCCCGTCAGCGCGCGGTCGTGTTGCAGTTGTGCCAATGGCTTCCGGCCCGATTTTTAGGCCAGCTGCCGACCCGAACCGCGCGCGGGAACGAGCCGCAGAGATTATCGGATCTGATGCTCCGTTTTTTCTAGTGGTCGGTCAGGACAGACCAATCAAACAGCACGCGACTGCTCTATCGGCATTCGCCCACTATATCCCAGGGCCGTGGCGACTCGTGCTCGTGCAGCGGCAAACGCAGAAGCATCCGCTGGCGAATCTCGCGCGCCGCCTTGGCATCGAGAAACGCGTTACGTGGATCCCACACGTCGAGGCAGCAGATCTTGTTGTCCTCTATCAAGCCGCTGTGGCACTGGTTCAGCCTTCCCTGTATGAAGGCTTTGGCCTGCCGATTGTCGAATCGATGGCAAGCGGATGTCCGGTTGTTGCAAGTGATATTCCGATCTTGCGCGAAGTGGTTGGAAGAGCGGCGATACTCGTGCCGCCAAACGATATTGCTGGCTTTGGACATGCGCTTGTTGCGCTCGCCAGATCAGCGGATCAGCGCCGCGACCTCGCCAGCGCCGGAATTGATCGAGCAAAACTGTTCTCGTGGGACCGCTGCGCGCGAGAAACCCTCGATGTATTTCGCGACGCCGTTGCGTTCGGTTCCGCCGTTCGGCACATTTCAGGTTAAATCCCGGTAATTTGTGTGAAGCATTCGTTCAATAGGACAGCACACGCGTTTCATTTCACAAAAATGTCAGTAATGGAAGGGGAGAGCGGCTGCCTCACCCAGTTAGGGTTAACGTAATCGTGTCGGAGGCTAAATCCCGGCTCTGCTGGAGCTGACGAGCTAATTCAGGCTGTAAGGCAAGCTACTACTGTCGATCGGTCTGAAATTGCGATCGACGGCCTGCGCCCAGAAAACAACGAGGTCGGCTCCGGCGGAAGTTTGCACAAAGGTATGAATGCCTGGTGAAAGAAAGCGCTCCTTTCCTTCGTACCGCTCTCCATCGAGCACACCCATTACAGTGCTAACGTCGCGCGCGATGATCTTGTAGGAGGCCGGAATAACGGTTTCAAAGTCAAAGTGCTTTCCGTCGGTGGACGAGTGCAACAGCACACCCGCCACTCGCAATTTGTTTCCGATCGGCAAGTAATTCTGTTCGATCCAGCGAAACGTGGCTGCTGGCATCTTGTCCGGCAAAGTGGCAAGACAGCTGCGTGTATCGATGCAACGCTGGATTGCATTGTCTGCCATCAATCCACGCCGGAAGCGTTCCTCAGTAAAAGTTTCGACAACGGGATAAAAGCAACGCTGCCGGAAAACAGTTTCTCCTTTGCGATCAAAAACGAAGTCACCCGGCTCAGTAAGCTTGAGCGTGTCGCGCAAAAGATCGCTCTCCAATTTCGCCTTATCTTCCCAGAAAGGGTGAACCAACAAGGCCACCAATAATTCGCATACACCGAACATGGCGGGCACGGGCATGACGCGCCAGATCTTTGCGATATTTCGTTTCCGGGCCCAGCGGTCCGAAATCGTCAGAACTGGGCCCGTACAAATGACAAAAGCGAGCGGATAGAAGGGGAGGTAGTCCTGCCGCGACAGAAAGGGCCAAAAGGAAAGGAGCGCGGTAAAAAAGAAGCCGGCCGTAACAAAGACAAAACTTCGGCGCGCCGCCAGCGCTGCCTCTGGCGTCGCGGCCACAGTCCGACGCGTCCCGAGAGCGACAAGTGGGAATCCGACAGCAAAGATAATCACCCACCACGCGGGATGATTTCTCACACCGGGAACAATGTTGTTATCGAAAACCCAATAGCGGAACTGCGGCCAAATGCCATAGAACGCAAACGCGGCCATGATGGTAGCCGGAACAATCAACGCGGTGGCGAAGAACGCTGCCAGCGAGCGGAAAATCCGCCCCCAACCGATACCCAGTCGCTTGCGGCCAACGAAAATCAGAGCCAGCACGCCGCCGATCACGGTAGACATGAGGAGGAGCAATGTCTTCATGGAGACGCCAAAGCAAAGACCCATGAGGAAACCCGCGATCAGCGCGCGCCGCGTTGTCAATGCGCCAGTGAGCAGTACCAACATGCACAACAGCCAAAGCGGAGCCCAGAGATTGTCCGTTCGGAATTCAACCGAACAAAAAGCGTAGTCGAAGGAAAGTCCCACTAGAATAGCTGCCCAGAGGCCGACGCGCCGGGAATAAAGCAGCGATCCGACCCGATAGGTGCACCAGAAGGCGAGAATGTAGAGGGGTTGCAGGGTGATCCGCATCCAGTAGAGAATGGTCCCGCGGTCGCCGATCAGGTTGTAAATCGGTGCGCATAGAATCTGAAACAACGGCATGTGGTTATCAGCCAGATCGCGATACTGAACAAAACCGCGAGCCCAGCCCCAAACGACGTGCAGATGCTGCGGCTCATCGCTACCAAACCGGTAGTGCATGATCGTAATCCCCCTCAGAAGGATCAGCGCAATGAGAAGCAAGGCCGCAGACGTGAATTCGTACGGGTAGGATAAACCGAAATAATCGGCTATGCGTCGTGCTAACGCTCGCCCTCGACTGGACGAACCAGGCGTTGTGGTGGTCGCCGCAGGTCGCCAAGACATGATTCTCAGCAGCCGAGCGTTAGTCCCGGGGACGGATCTTCCCCGCACATGCGCGCACGGATTCCCACATGTCGACGCTGGGCATCTCCGCGCCTTTTGCTATTAAGTTTCAACAAACCAGCTAAGAAGACATTCACCGGCCCCAGCTCCATAAAAAATTTCCATCCGCGTTCAGCCGAGTCGCTCCATGGTCCATATTCTTGGTAGATGCCATGCGCTAGGAGTGAAAAATCCATTTTGCGGTATTCGGAGCCACTGGCTTGGCAACAGTCCGGAAGTCAAAATGGCATTAAGTGCCTAATGGGGCCAGCGGGCGCGCGGATCAACCTCCACGATTGTCAACGTTCCAGCAGCCACACGAGCTGCTACTGCGTCCTTAGGCAATGCGCCGGCCAAAATTCTTTCCTGCACGTTAAATTCATCAACCGCAAATGGTTTGCCCGCTCGGTAAGTTACCAACATGTTTCTCCCGCACGTCACATCACCGGGGATTCGCCGCACGCGTTCGACGCTATCAGTCATTGCCCGCTCCCGCATCACAATCTCGTTTCGAAAACTGGAATCGAATATTACACGTACCGGTTGAAGTTGTTTTGACGCCAGCAGCCGCGCGCATACGGCGAGCAATAGAATTGCCTGGGCTTGTTCCGACCGAAGAGGGCGCGCGACAGGCCATAGCGAAACTTGTGTGAACGCCAGACCAAGGCCCATCGCGACCGCAATCACGAGATCAAATTGAGCATTGATAGCCACTCCAGCCCCGCTTTTCTGTAGGAAATATGATCCTGCCGCAATTGCGATGAGACAACTGCAAAGCTGAACGTTGACATCACGCCGACGAGCCCAAGCATTGTAAAGGCAAAAGACTAGACCGACAGACACCCATTCTAACTCCCCAAACCGAAGCAATCTTTTCAATGAATAATCCCTAGGGCACAGGATGTTCAAAAAGAAATTCCGACCGAACAACGCATAACAAATTGCGGTACCCGTTACAATGGCGATCGCCGCAACGCAGAGGCACTTCACGGCTTCACGGCGACGGTGTAGACCAAGCCACAGGAAAACAGTCAGCGGCATCGCAATTATGTTATGCTTAACAAAGCCCGCCAGGGCCATCACGAGAACGGGCCCGACATATCCGCGGTCATTCGATCTGGCACGCAGAAATCCCAGAAACGCAAAGGTCATGATAGCTTCGGCGAAGAGTTGCGGCTCGTTCATTCCGACGTAGGGCATAAAAAATCGGCTCATCGTCGCTACAAAGAAAGCACCGCTAATTTTGGCGGCCACTCCACTTCCCCCGAGCCGCCTAACGCTCAAGGCGATCGCCATCGCGATCGCAACTACGGCAACCAGGGACAACAATCTGCCAGCTAACACCGGATCACCTATAAACCGCCCAACCAGGCCCACGATGTAAAAGGATAATGGCGGATAGTTGTTGGTGATAAGTTGATCGGTAGATGGATAGAGCGGCATCTTACCCATCGCAGCGTCAGCGAAATAAGCATTCCAACCCTCGTTGTTCTCAATTTCGACGTTCAGAAAGGCGCGATAAACGGTCCATGCAAAAGACCAAGTCGCGATGACATACAGCGTCCACCGTAATGCACTGAGGTACCGCGGATCATCGGCCTTCGTTGTCACCAGGAGCAAATGACTTTCCAATCGAACAAAGCGCAACGAAACCTAGCGCATCCGATAAATCACGCCTTCGCCAGTGTGCGCCACCGGCTGGTATCGTTCCGCCAAGAGTTTGGCCAGAATCGGAAAGTTCTTCACTGGATACTGCGCACTTTTCGGGTCGGATTGAAGATCGACAATGTAGGTCGGCGGATGCCTGGCAAAATCTTGCTCGAGGATGCTCCAAGCGCCGGGCAAAATCCGGGCGCGAGTATCGAAACCCGGAATCGGTCCGCCGAAGACATAACCCGTGAGGGGGAAGGTTGTGATATAGCGGCAGGCAGGACGTCTGTGAGCGTCCATATAAATTTCCGGACTTTTTTGGCCCCAGATGAAAATCCTGTCGGCAGGGTTGGAATGCGTGAACAAGTATCGTCCCGCCTCCGACGGTTCGCGTCGCCGAGCCAGGCCTACCCAGTGCGCAACTGAGAATGCAACAACCGTGAGAGCCAGCCACACGTAGGTCACCCTGGGTCGCAGTAGCCAGTGGGGCGGCTGGATCGTCCGCGACCAAAGTCGCGCGTAGTAGGGCGCCGCGAGCAGAGTGAGCGGAGGAATCAATTGGACATAGTAATGAGGATAAAAGCGGGCGCTTGCCGCAGTGCCAATCACTGAAGCACCGAGCAATCCTAGAAGCGCTGTTCGTTCCGCCATTTTCCCAGCCCAAATCTCGCCCTTATCCCGGCAGGCCATTATCGCCCCCACTATCAAAGGTAAACAGGCGACGATGAACGCCAGCGTGAGCAAGATTCCTTTCTCCCAAAAAATGTGTGGAACGTCATGATCGCTAATTGTCCAGTAAAACGCGTCACGCAGGATTCCTTGTTTCCAAAGCACAATCGCCACGAGACCGACGACTGCGAAAAATCCTGCCGTGAGCGTAGTTGCCTGAATAATCGAATTTATTCGCGTTAAACTGCGGCCGGCACGGTAGCTTGGGAGGAGTAGATAAATGCCGAGGGGGACTGCTGCTATCGCCGCCGGCTGCTTGAGCAGAAAGGCTGCACCCAGAAGCGCGCCTGCCACAAAGAGTTCGGGTCGCAGTCGCGACGAGCCGCGGGCGAACGCGATTGCCCACGCCAAGATGATAGGCAGATTCATTAGCATCTCGCCGTCGAACGACAGGGTCTTCCACGTCCACCAGGGTTGGAAAACACCGTAGAAGAGCGCGGCAATCAAACCAGTATTGCCATCAAACAACTCGCGGCCGATCACATAGAGGCCAGCCATCGCGCATAGGGTCCACACTAGTGCGACTACATGAAGCGCTTTCCAATTGTACTTGCCTGCTACTTTGAATACTGCTGCGTAAGTCCAGAAGAGAAGTGGCGGCTTGCGCTCTACCGCGTCAGCGTAGGGCCGACCTCCGTCGACGATCTCGTTCGCCACCACCGAATACATTGCTTCGCTATCAATTGGCTGAGGATGCAAAAGAGACGGAAGGCGAATTGCAACCGTGAGGAGGACTATCCCAAGCGCGGCGAAGCGAAATTGGAGCGACCTATAAATTGGCACACCCTTCAGTCGGCAGATTAAATTCCGGATGCGATCCCTTAAGGGAATCGTAAATGCGCGTAACTTCCTCAAAAACATCGTCAACTGTAATTGCCTGCATGCAAAGATTGTTGCGACATATCGATTGCCGGTTGTTGTAAGCGTTCACGCAAGGACTGCACGCGATGCCGGCCCACAAGGCGGTCGCGGTCGGCGATCGCGCGGAAAATAGCGCCGGTGTCTCCGGGCCGAACAACGCCACGACGCGAATCGGGGTCATCGAGCCAAAATGAGCCGGGCCACTGTCATTCGTCACCAAAATCTCACTGCGCGTGTACAGCACGAGCACTTGTCGCAGAGTCGTTTTTCCGGCAAGACGGATGACGCGATCAGAACCAACCTCGTCTGCAAGCTGGTTATTGGGGCCAGCTTCAGCCGGTGCACCGGTAAACCCAATAAACAACTCCGGATAACGTTCGAGCAGCCGCCGCGCAAGTTCGACATAACGCAAAGGCGGCCACCGCCTCAGCGGCAGCAAGTCGCTCGCGTTCGGATTGAGCAGGATGAGTGGCGCAGAACCGATACGCGGATTTTCGCGCTGTAGGAGGGCATTGATTTCGGCAATCTCAGACAGGGAGGGCCGAAATCTTGCGAGCGGCTGGTTTGCCGATGGCCTAAAGTCAAACGTCGGAAGCACCGAGGGATCGCGGGTCAACGCTTCAACCATGGCTTCAAACAGCTGACTTGTATGGAGATGAGGATTGTATAAAAGCCGGTGCGTCATTAAGTCGCCGCGGTATGGTCCGTCACCATAAAAAGTATGAAACCCAACGCGTGATTTGGCGCCGGTCATAAACGTCAATATCGCGGAGAAACGTGTCAAAAACTCCATATCCACGACCGCGTCGATGCCGATTTTCCGCACCCGCAGCACCGACCGCAGCGCACTAATCGCAAGTCCAAAAACACTGTTCGTCGCGATTGTTATCACATTTCCATCGGGAATAATTTCCATCGCGTCGAGAATGAAGCGATTACCTTCGAATACGACGAAGTAAACGTTTTCATGTCCAACCATTTCGATCGCACGCAAAATTGCGGGATAGGCGAGAACGGTTGAGCCTTGCTCCGCGAACTTGACGAAGAGAATGCGCCGAAGCTGGCGCGGTCCTGGCCGCCCCGCGGATTCAAAGATTTTTCTGAGAAGGGTTAGAACGGCGCAAAGCGGCCCACCAACCCAGCGATCGGTGCGTTGCAAAGTTGAAATGCCGACTGGGAGATCCATTTTCTGGTCCTCCTAAGATACTCAATCCTCGCTAAACCTTTTAGCTTGGGGACGAATGCTCAGAATGCTCATGCTGTTTGAACGGAACGGAGTGTAGCGACAGCGCCGTTCGATGCAACAGAGGCTGCGGTCATCCACCGATGCGTAACCAAAACGCTTGGCGAGAAAATTTTGGCGGCCCCAAGGACTCGATTGTAGCGTCGAGACCATCATGAACGCGAAGGTTAGTTTTACGCCCTGCTAAATCGAGCATGTCTCGGCGAAAATGAATCACGGCGCTTTTTCTCATGACGCATAACACTGAATTCGCCCAAGCCTCTGACCCACTCGACGGGGAGTCGGTGAGCCCGACGGAAGCTTTGCTCGATGTTCCGCCTCCGCCGTCGGACGCACCAGCGCGTGTGGACCAGACCGGAGTCGAGCTGAAACGCGGCGCCTTCTTGAACACGATCGCGATGTTGGCCTCGAATTTCCGCGGCATATTCACGTTTCTGGTGGCCCGGATGCTTGGGCCAGCAGTACTCGGTATATTTTCGGTCGCCTGGTCGACCACGGATATTATCAGCAAGATCGGTGTGCTTGGCCTCGACAATGCGATCACTACATTCATCGCGCGCTCGGAAGCCGTTGGGGACCACGCGCGAAGCCGGTCGCTGTTTCGAGTAGCCGTAGTGCTGGGGGTTGCGCAGTGCATTATCACAGCAGGCATTGTGATCGTGGGGCTCCGGTTTTTTAACAACCGTCTTCACGTGCAGCCGCAAATGGTTTCCGCGCTGAGCCTGGTACTCTGCGCGATGCCGGGTCTGGCTCTCTATCGCATCTGCACCGCCATCTCGCGCGGGATGAAGGTCATGCAGCACGATATCTATTCGCGCGGAATGACCGAGCCGATTGCAACGACCCTCGCTTTCCTGCTGGCAATCGCCGTTGGGTTTAAAGAGTTCTCACCAGGGGTCGCTGCAATCGTGGGAACAGCAGCTTCAGGAATTGTCGCACTCCGCCTGGCTTCATCCTGCTTTCATGACGTTCCTGCGCCGACGACTGTCATGTCGCCGGTCGCGGAAGCAAGATCACTGCTCGCGTATTCGGCTCCCATCAGCATTTATCAACTCATTAACGCGTTGATCGCCCGGCTGGATCTCATCCTGCTGGGCTACTTCGTCGGACGCGCGCCCGGTGTGACCCTCGCAACGGTCGGTATTTACAGCGCTGTCGTCGGGACTGCCAACGGCTTGCGAAAAGTGAACCAGGCATTCAACCCGATTTTCGCCCCGGTCGTAGCCGGTATGACTGCAACGGGCGACCATGAAGTGGCAGAGGCAACTTACGCGCGTCTCGCTGAGTGGATGCTCTGGATCTTGTTGCCACTCGTTGTGGTCCTGTCGCTCGCGGGTAGCACGATTCTGCTGATTTATGGTCCAGCATTCCGACAAGGCGGAGCGTGGTTGGGGATCGTCGCGCTGGCCAGTGCCATCAACGCGTTTGTTTATCTGGGCGAGACGGTCATCATGGTGCAACGTCCGCAGTTAAATCTTCTGCATTCCTTGATTACGTGCGCCGTCGCATTTGCCGGGTTGCTCTGGTTAATTCCGCGCTTTGGAGCGTTCGGCGCCGCGGTCGGCATGCTCGTACCGTACATCGTGCAAGGAACCCTGCGTTACGCGACGCTCCGCTGGGTATTCCATTGGAAAGAACCCTGGAGCGATATTCGCCCGCCTCTGATTGCCGCAGCAATCGCGCTCGTGCCCACGCTGATCTGCCGCTCATTTCTCAGCGGAATTCCTGGACAACTCATCAGCGCGGGGTTTTTTCTGGCTATTTTCGGTATCCAATGGTGGCATCACCATGTTCATCGCAAAGACAAACAGAGTTAGGCGATGCGAACACGTCCCACGCGTCGCGGAAAAACGCGATTGTCTCATTGTTGTTATGTTGGCGTCCGTTGGGAACATGGTGGAGCGATAAGGTGCGCCGCTGTCGTCGCACAATCGGAAACCTTCTGACCGATCCAGGCACAACGTAGCGTGCTACCTGGCGGCGAGCGAGATACCCACTAATCCAGATATCATCCATGTAAAATGCTCCGCGTGGAGCCTGCGAGTAATCCCACAGCGATTCATCGAAGAACCTTGGTTGGATCAAATAACTTCCACAGCCGGTGATCACCGCCACGCTCTGCGGCTCGCGAACCTCGCCGCCGTAAATCATCGTGGCGCCACGCCAGTCAAAAGTTCGCGGCATTGCTGCGCCGCGCAAACAAAGTGCCGCTTCGGTCAGCCGCGCGCCATAATGCAAATAGGTTGCAAGTGCATCTCGCGGATAAATGCGATCATCGTCCAGCACCATTATCAAGGTATTTTCCCGGCCGGCTGCCAGCTCTTGTTGGATGACAGGGATAAACTTTGTGGCTGGTTCCCCAGTCTCTCCGAGAACGTAAAATGCGCACACGCGGCAAACGCAAGAGATATTCGGGCACGATATAAGGCCGGTCCTCGCGAATCGAAAATTCTGGAACGGCAAGGATGATTTCATCCGGCGGCCGTGTTTGCCTCAGAAGCGACCGAATCGTTGGCCTTAGATTGTTGATTCGACCGGGCAAAGTCGAAAGTGACGCGATCACGCGGCGATTTTCGAACTTCCCGTCGCCAGCCAGCGTTTCACGAATAAATCGGACCTGGTGACGGTGCTTTCTTCTGGCCGGCAGCAGCCAGATCACACATGCCGGAATTAAAATGACAACGACTGCGCAAATCAGAGGAAACATGGAAACGGGATCGACATCGTATGCTCAAATGCAGCAGCTCGACAGGTAAAATACGGAGAATCGCGGAATAACGAAACGTAGATACATCTCCTCTTTCTCCGGGCCGCTCGCTCCCGGCAGAATTAGGAACCCATCTTGCTTGCTTGACACCGCGTTCGATGACTGGGATAGGGGGGTGAATGTTGTCTCGCCAGCAGGTCACTCGCGTTTTTGATACCAAACCATGGGCTGCGCACCTGTACGTGACCGAACAGTGCAACCTGGATTGTCATTATTGCAATGAGTTCAACAACTCGATTCCGCATCCGGTCCTGGCCGATCTCAAGAAATGGATGGACCACATTCGGAAGCTCGGCGTCACGCGCCTCGGTCTGCAGGGAGGCGAACCCCTTCAGCATCCGGACATTGTGGGGATAGTGCGGTACGCAAAATCCATCGGTTTTTGCCAAGTGAGCATCTCCACAAACGGCTTTCTTCTGAACCGTCAACTCCTCGCGGACCTTCAAGAAGCGGGGCTCGATGACATGCAAATCTCCGTGGACCGAATGACGCCGATCGCGAGCACACGCAAAGCGATGAAGTCGATCGTGCACAAGCTTGACTGGTTCAAAGATTCGAAGGTCAGGTTGAACGTTAGTGGCGTCCTGTTCAGAGACACGCTCGATGAGATGGCGCAGGTGATAGACACTTGCCTCGACTTGGGCATCCCAGTCCGCGCGCTCGCGGTTCACAACGATCTTGTGCACGACCGCGCCTTGCGCGATGCGAGTGAGAGCGAGCCGCTGCTCCGCTTTCTCGAACAGCAGGAGAAACTGAAGCGAAGCGGCCAGAAGATTCGCTCGAGCTGGAATATTATCGCTTATCAGAAGAAGATGCTGCGACAGGAACCGATCGAATGGACCTGCATCGCGGGGTATAAATATTTCTTCGTCTCATCGACCGGTAAGTTTTGGCTCTGCAGTCAAGTGCGAACCGAGAGGCACATTCTCGAAATCACGAAGGAAGATTTGCTAAGCTACAATCGGAAGAAGAATTGCCAGGCCGGATGTGGCGTTTATTGCACCGTGGAGGCCTCACTGGCCGTGAGCCATCCGCTGCGATACGCGAGCCGGGAGGTGGCAGGGATGCTGGCCAGTCGCGTGTCAAGGATGCGGCGCGGCGGTCCCAAGCGCATGCGGGACCTGACAGCGGCCCAGTAAGGCGAAGCTCGGGTTTTACAGAGCCCCCGCCGTTCATGAAAAGCGTTTTTCTCACCGGGGCGAGCTCTGGCATTGGTCTCGCCATTGCGAAAGCGCTTGTCGCGCAAGGTCGCGACGTTTGGGGCACGTCGCGTAATTTGGAACACATCCCAAAGCTGCCGCGGTTGCATGCGGTGCGTCTCGATCTGACCAATCCGCTTTCCATCGAGGAGGCATTCAATGCCGCGCTTGCGGAAGCGGGCTATTTCGATGTCTTGATCAACAATGCCGGGGCCGGTCACTTTGACCCCGCCGAGCTGGTTCCGATGGAAACGATTACGAGCCAGTTTCAAATTCTCGTTTTCGGCCAAATCCAATTGATGCAACTCGCACTGCGTCACATGCAGGCACGTGGTGAAGGTTTGATCATTAACGTCACTTCGTTAGCTTCCCGGCTTCCAGTGCCGTTCATGGCGGCTTACAACGCTGGGAAAGCGGCCATGGCATCCTTTACCATGTCGATCCAGTTAGAGCTCGGTGATTCCCGCGTGCACGTTGTGGATCTTCAGCCGGCCGACATTCGCACCGAATTTAACCAGGGCATGATCAAGAGCACCGAGGGTAATCCCCGTTATGACACAAAAATCGCGAAGACTTGGGAAATCACTGAGCGCAACATGAAGAACGCGCCGACCCCAGACCTTGTCGCCAGTAATGTTCTTAGATTAGTCAACTCTGTTCAGCCGCCACCACGTATAACAGTTGGCGATACATTCCAATCAAAAATTGCGCCTCTGATTTTCAGATTTCTTCCGCAACGCCTCCGGTTGTGGGGATTGAAGAGGTATTACCAGATATGACCGCTATCGCTGAAGCGGTCATCTTGATGGCCGGTGAGGGCTCGCGTCTGCGCGGATCGGACAACACCTTTCTAAAGCCGTTCGTCCCATTGCTTGGCCGACCTTTGATTTCGTACGCGCTAGATGCCCTGGTCCGCTCGGGGATCAAAAGGGTCGACTTCGTGGTCGGCTATGAAAGCGCGCGCATGATAGAGCAGGTCAACCAATTCCTTCCTTCCGACCTCAGCGCATCCTTCATCGAAAACCGTGACTGGCAAAAACAGAATGGCATCTCGCTGCTTGCCGCCGCTGGCCATGTCAGCAAACCTTTTCTTCTCACAATGAGCGACCATCTTTTTGACGGTGCCGTGGTCGATCGTTTGCTTGATTCTTCTGCTTCGGGTTTCCTCAAC
>JBARAJ010000213.1:0-3399 GCA_049791915.1 Candidatus Udaeobacter sp. | reverse complement strand
TGTTGAGCCGCCGCGCGTTTTGAACATCGAAGACCTGCGACGCAGGGCGAAGCGGCGGCTTCCTCGTGTGGTGTTCGACTACATTGACGGCGGCGCTGAGGACGAGTCGACGTTGCGCGCAAACTGCCGGGCGTTCGGAGCGCTAACATTGCGGCCGCGCTGTGCGGTCGCAACGCCGGTGTGCGATCTACGCGTGACCGTGCTCGGCACTTCGGTTAGCATGCCGCTGATCCTCGCGCCCGTTGGGAGCTGTCGCCTCATGTTTCCGCGCGGCGAGGAAGCAGCCGCGCGCGCTGCCGGCGAAGCAGGGATCATTTCCACGCTTTCGACACTTTCGGGATGCCGGCTCGAAGACGTCGCTGCCGCATCGGGGGGGCCGGTCTGGTACCAACTTTATCTCGTCGGCGGTCGCGACTGTGCTTTGGGCGGTATCGATCGAGCGCGCAAGGCTGGGTTTTCGGCCTTGGTGGTCACGATCGACACGCCAGTCGCAGGTTTCAGGGAACGCGACCTTCGCAATGGTGCGAAAGAACTTCTCAGTGGAAAACTCGCTTCAATGCTGCCGTTTGTGAATCAGCTTCTCGTTAGGCCACGCTGGCTGGCCGCTCTTCTCGCGGACGGCGGTTTGATGAAATTTGAGAATGTCGTCATTCCGGGAAAAGGGCCAATGCTGTATGCCGATGTCACTGCTGCTCTCGAGCAATCCGTTGTGACTTGGGACGATCTCAAATGGATTCGCCAGGCGTGGAACGGGCCTATCGTGATTAAAGGTATCCACACGTCAGAGGACGCAAGGCGCGCAGTGGACATGGGAGCAGAAGCGTTGGTCGTATCCAATCATGGCGGCCGGCAACTCGACGGCGTCGCGCCGACTTTGCGCGTTTTACCTGAAGTTGTGGCGACGGTAGGCGACCGCATCGAGGTCTTGCTGGATGGTGGCATCCGCCGCGGCAGCGATATTGTTAAAGCCCTCTGTTTGGGAGCCCGGGCCGTAATGGCGGGCCGCGCCTACGCCTACGGACTTGGAGCGGCCGGTGGCGCGGGTGTTTCTCGCGCAATCGACATTCTGCGCGCGGATCTCCTACGCACACTCAAGCTGCTTGGCTGCGCATCAGTCGCGGAACTCGATGAAACCTACGTCAATGTTCCGCCGGACTGGCTTGCGAAATGACGAAGCAATGAATGGCTGACATGATTCGTTAAATTGTTACATCGGATTTCCGATTCAACGCGGCGAAGCCAGTCGCCACAGCCAGACGCAAAGAACAGCGGCGACGATCAACGCGATCCAGCTTAGGCCCATTGGGACAGTTAGCGTTCCGACGGTGACTTGGGCTTGATTGATCAGCCGCAGCAGATGCCCAATTGCAAAAATGCCGAAAAGAACGCTGGCAACGCGTAGTCCAGTTTTTGGTGAGTTCATAAGCCGATCGTTAGAGTGGCGCGGCGATTTGTCAGCAACAATACGCGTGCTCTATATCGCACTTCGGCGGAACGATGCTGCCTGCACAAATATGCCTACGATTGCGAGGCCGATGAACACGAGTGTCGAACCAGTCGGCGGCAGCACAATGGCGCTTTGAATCAAGTACGCGCCGATAAAGGACGAGACGACGATCAGTGCCCAACCAAACACAGCCAGCAGTAGAATCGCCCCGATGATGCCGCCGATGACGAAGATGATCGTCGAGTGTTGCGCATAGTGCATAAAGAACGAAGCGGCGATCGCGGTGGCAAGCTTTCCGCCTGCTAAGAAACCGAGTACAGTAATCGCAACTTTCTGAACGAAAAGGGCAAGCAAGGCTCCGAATACGCCGAGGACGAGAGCGATGACCAGCGCCAGCAGCGACGACGCCTCGTTAACGAGCAGCGGCGCAATCTGGACGCCGACAGCGAATCCGACTGCGGCAACACTCAGCCAGAACAGCCTTCGTCCGAAGAACAGAATCGCGATCCCGATGACTACGCCTACGATCGTGACAGAGGAATGCATGGGAAAACGGGGATTTCGACAATTACAGTGTAGAGGCGTTTATGCCAAACGCCTGTCTTTTTGGAATTCCGGTGCCTGACACAAGCACCGTTACACTTGCCGCAATCGACTGAATCGGGCTGGTGGGATTTGAACCCACGGCCTCCTGGTCCCGAACCAGGCGCTCTACCAAGCTGAGCCACAGCCCGAAATAACTGAATATGTCCCGAGGACGCGGTCCTTACTTCGCGTATTTTGATCTAAATCGCAAGGACAGAGCTTGCTTGCCAGCCTTGCTTCACCAATCGACGCCAGTAAAATGCGCGGTGCTTTCCCAGCCAACTTCACAGTTGAGCGACTCTTCTCACTTGAATCAGGTGCTGGAGCTGCTTCGGACGCTGATGGAATACCGCAGCGCTGAAGCGCGCCAGCGATTGGAAAAAGTCGGGCGCGAAACCTCAATGTTGCACATGGACGTTTTGCTCCTGATCTATCACTTCGCGCGCTTCGGCGCAGGGAATGTGCTTGAGATTGGTCCTTATATCGGCGGATCCACGATCGCCGCGGCGTTTGGCGCGCGGGAGACTGGCACGCAGAGGAAAATCATCACGATTGAAGCCGGAGGAAGCCTAAAACATTTTCGACTATCGAGCAGGAACATCATCAAGGATTTGAAAAAGAACCTCGCGCGGTTCGGAGTAGCGGAAGACGTTATCTTGATCAACGGGCGCTCCTCGGACGAGGCAATCATTTCGGAAGTTCGTCGGCGCCTGAGCAGCCGCGAGGTTAGTCTGTTTATTTTCGACGCAGACAATAACGTGCGACGAGATTTGGATTGCTACGGTGACCTGCTCAACGATGGCTGCTGGGTGGTGATCGACGATTACTTTGGGCCGGCGAAAGCGGCACCGCTTCGCGCGCAGGTTGACATGCTTGTGAGCGAGAGCCGGCTCGTTCCGTTTGGATATTACGGATGGGGTACATGGGTCGGCCGGTGGCAGCGAAGATGACCTGCGTCACCGCGTCGCGGCAAGTCCGCCTTAACTGCGTCGCCCGAAACTACTTTGTGCTCTGCCGGACGAAAAGCGTTGACAACGAGCCGCTTCATTCGGAAAGTCAACACTCATTTTTACCATGCTCGCACCGCAACTTGTTCCGTCTGCGCTTACAAGCGGCGTGTCGACTATCCTTCAATTCCCGACCGAGGCGGTCCGCCCCGTTCGTTTCTTGCGCCATATGACGACTCAACTTCTTCAGGAAGCAGCACAGGTTATCCCGAATCAGCAAACTCTGATTAATGTTGTCTCCAAGCGTGTGCGTCAGCTTGGCCTGGGACATCGGCCGTTAGTCGAGACGACACCGCGAATGTCGTTAACGGATATTGCGCTAAAGGAAATCATCGCCGGCAAACTAACTTACGAGTCGCT
>JBARAJ010000212.1:0-5975 GCA_049791915.1 Candidatus Udaeobacter sp. | reverse complement strand
GAGCCGAGTTCCCCCTGGCCACTTCGACGTGTCAGAATGCAAGCTGCTGTAGTGTCAAGATTTGTTGACTGACCCCTATTCCAGACACGACCCCATTTCACTATTCCGAGCACCCTATGAGTCATGGCGAAGTGCGATCATCTCGCGAATGCCGTCGCGAGATGATCCTTAAATTGAGCGGCCACAGTTTCGAGCGATCCTAAAGGTCCGGCGCGCACGATGGCGATTGTCATCTGAAGCTCAAGGTCTTTCGGCTTGATCATGCGAACGGCGCCTCCTGCGTAGCGCCTAACGAAACGTTCCGGAAGCAGGCCCAATCCGTAGCCCGCTTTTATGAATGCAAGCTGCAAATGCATGTTGTGGATTTCGGCTGCGATCGTCGCGGGTGGCCCGGCTTTGTCGAGAATGCCGAGAAGCGCGGCCCTCAGCAGACAGCCGGGAGGATTGAGAACCCATTGCGACGCGGACATCGCCTGCCAAGTTGGCGTCCGCCCACCCCTCGATCGACCTTTCTCGACGATTACCATGCGATCCGTGGCGACAATGTCGACAAGGAGCGAGGGAGGCAAACCATGGGGATCCGGTCGCAGCACGACCGCGAGATCGAGTTGACCTGCTTGGACCTTGGCGATGAGGTCGCCCGCTAAATCGCTCAGAAGACTAAGCTTGAGTTTCGGAAAGCGCTGTGTCAGCGCCTGGACCGGCTTGACCAACGCGCCATCGGCCAGGGCGTGCGAAACACCAATGCGAAATAGCCCCGAAGGCTCCGCATCCGTTGCAGCGAGAGCCTTCAGGTCGTCGACGTGCTTCAGCACATCGCGACTCTGTTCCACGATCCGAATGCCCAGCGGCGTCAACCGTGGCGGCTTAACGGATCTGTCGAGCAACTGGGCGCCGAGTTCGGCCTCGAGCCTCTGCATTTGGCGCGTTACGGCGGAGGGCGTGCGATGCAGGCGGCTTGCCGCGCGCGCGATCGATCCGGCTTCGGCAAATTCGACCAATGCATGAATGTCTTCGAACATGGCGGTCACCCGAGGCTTGAGGAACAACAATAGGAAGATTCTACCGAAATCGCAATATCATAGTGACTAAAATGAACTTTGTGAACGTTGCGCAGGTGCTAATATCGACTTCGAAACACTCGGGACAGGTCAGGTTAATCCGGATGTTAGCCGAGTAGAGAAACATCACAACAGGTGAAGAAAAATGATTAAGACTATTATGTTATCCATGTGTCTCGCAGCTTCCTTATTTTCGCTTGATGCACGTGCCCAGGATACACTTACCCGGGATGCACTCGCCCAGAATGACCGCCGGTATACTGACGGCCCGGTCACTGAGGTGAACTACCTACAAGTTGAGTACGGGCATTTTGCCGAGTACATCGATTGGCTAAATTCGACATGGAAACCGACCATGGAAGCCATGAAGAAAGCTGGGCTAATCATCGATTACAAGGTCTTCCAGGCCAGTCCAAAATCACCGGATCAGCCCAATATATTTTTATATCTCACTTTTAAAAACATGGCGGCTTATGGTGGGAACATCGGCGACAAAGGCATCGAGGGAGAATATGTGGCCAGGAAGGTAATCGGTAGCACCGAGTTTCAGAACAAGAAAAGAGTGGAACGGAGTGAATACAGAAAAGTTCTGGGCATTGAATTGATTCGTGAAATTATTTTAAAATGAAATTGTTGTACGTGTTCAAAGCGCGCGCGCCAATGCTTCGCGCCCTCTCGCGGCTCATTACTATTCTCTCATGCCAAACATCCCTGGCCTGCGCAGTTGCTACGACAAGGTTGGACGTCTGATTTATTTCGGACGGATGCTGGACAAGATTCGCTTGCACGCCGCAGGTCAGCTCCCACCGGATTACCAAGTGAACCTCGGCGAGTACCAGTTCACGCTCGACGGACGCTGCTGCCGATTCCTCGGCGTTCCCTATTCGGAGATCGTGGACCAAACGCTCGCCGGCGAGTCCGACGAAGCCGTCCTGAACTGGGCGCACGCCCACGGCACCCCGCGCATCGACGAAGAATGCCACGTCTGGAACCGTTTCATCGCCAAGCTCGGCTGGCGCGACGAACGCAGCCACGTCCTGCCGCAGCGCATCCAGGAGAGTGGCCTAACGGGTAAACCGATCGAGACCCTCATCGATCACATCGAATTCGATGAAGGCCGCGACCCTGTCGCCTCACGGGCTTGGGAAAAGATCTGAAGGCGCGCGAGCTGGAAGAATGGAGCTTGTTGGAAATCGCGGCATAGATGGTAGACCCTCGAGGTAGCGGGCGAGCTGCTGGGAGACAGCGAGTTAACACGTCTACTGGCTGGAACTGTTCGTGGAGTCCGGGGTTGTCAGCGCGGAAAAGCTCGCTTCTTTGCGACAAGAATGGAGCCAGCGGGAAGCAGTGCGACATAGACGGGCAGCCCGGTCGGTTGGGGTCCAGCCAACAAATCTTGACAGCCCATGATCGCGCTTGACGCGGGAACAACTGTGTTTTTCTGACGAAAGCGGCGTGCTGGCTGCACTAATGCTCTGGTCTGCGATTATGAAAAGCCTTTGCTTCATGGAGCCGAGTTCCCCCAGGGCCACTTCGACGTGTCAGGATGCAAGCTGCTGTCGTGTCAAGATTTGTTGACTGACCCCTATTCTTTTCCCCCCCTATTCTTTTCCCCCTATTCTTTTCCCATTAGGGTTCTTCTCACGGGCGATCCCGGAGTAATCGCCACATGGTAGCCTCGAGCCTCTGGAGATTGACAGGCTTTGTCAGGTGGGCGTCGAAGCCGGCTTTCTGGGAGCGCTCGACATCTTCCTGCATGCCAAAACCGGTGAGCGCGATTGCTGGCGTCTTCCAGGTTTCTCTTACCTTCCTGATGAAGTCGATGCCGTTGCCATCGGGCAAACCCAGGTCGCAGAGAAAAAGATCGAAATTCTCTCGCCCGATAGCTTCGAGCGCGGTGGCGAGATTTGGGGCGATCTTTGTCGTGAAGCCGCGGTGTTCCAACAATCGCGCCAGGGCGAGCGCGGTGTCGCCGTGATCTTCCACAAGTAACAGCCGCACTTTGTCCTGCGATTTCCGGGACGCGCTGGTCGGCTCGCTACCGTTCGCGGCAGGGTCGACCGTGGGAAATGTAATTGTAAAGGTGGAGCCTAAACCAAGGCCGGGACTTTCAGCGCGGATTTCTCCGTCGAGCACGTCGACGAGCGCGTTGGAAATGGCCATGCCGAGACCGAGGCCGCCGTATCGCCGATTTATCATGGGATCGGCTTGTTCGAACGGAATAAAAAGCTTCGAGAGTGTATCGGCCGTCATGCCGATTCCGGTATCGTGGAACGTAATGTCGAGGCGGTCCTGCGCGTCGTTGGAAGTGATGATGGTAATCGCGCCGCCCTGGTCGGTGAACTTGACGGCGTTGCGGAGGACATTCCATAAGACCTGCTGAAGCCGTGCGGCGTCGGTGTGAACATGGTGCCTCGGGGCGTCTAGTTTGAGGGCGAGTTTCAGGACTTTGTTTTGGAGCTCGCTCTGGGAAAGTCCGACGAGGAATTCGATGAGTGAATGTACGTCGGTGTTTTCGGGAGAGAACGAGAGCAGGCCGCGCGCGATCCGGGTGAGGTCGAGCAAATCGTCGATGATGCGCGCCTCGAGTTCGACGCTGCGCCGCAGCATTCCCACATCGGCGCGCAATGCGGGAGGAATTTCCTCGCTCGCTTCCCAAAGATTCAGCGTGGCCAGGACAGGCGTAAGGGGAGTGCGCAACTCGTGGGAGAGCATGGCGAGAAACTGGTCTTTTGCCTCGTTCGCGGTCTCGGCCGCGTCTTTGGCCGCGAGCACTTCCTGCTCGGCCCGCTTTTGCTGGGTGAAATCGCGGAAGACGAGCACGATGCCGCGAATACCGCCCTGGCCGTCGCGGATGGGAGCGCCGCTGTCGTCGATCGGAATTTCGCTCCCGTCTTTCCGAATCAACAGGGTGTGATTCGCCAGACCGACGATCACGCCTTCCCGGAGTACCTTATCGACGGGGCTCTCCACCGGCGCGCGAGTGTGCTCGTTCAGGATCCGGAAAACTTCCGTCGCCGGACGCCCTACCGCGTCACTCAATCTCCAACCAGTAACTTCCTCGGCCACCGGGTTCATAAACGTAATAAGGCCTACGTCGTCGGTAACCAGGACGCAATCGCCGATGCTAGAGAGAGTGACGCTGAGTAACTCCTTTTGCCGCTGCAACTCCAAGCTACGCGCGTTGGCTTGGTGAAGCGCGACGTCACGGTCGTGCGAAGCTTCCGTGATTCGTCGATAGGCCCAGGCAAGAATCCCTAGATTGAGCAGGCCGCAAAGAACAAATACCAGTGTCCGCGTTTGCGTCGCTCTTTTGCTGAGGGTCGCGTCGGCGTTAAGCGCGACGGCCTGCCTTTCCCTCAGCCGGCCTACTTCACTGCGCAGGTCGTCCATTAATTGCTTCCCAGAGCCGGCTTGGACAAGAGGAAGCGTCGCATCGAATCCCCGACTCCGGCGAACTGCAATAGTCGAATTCAACTCCGCCATTTTCTGCTGAATCAGAGCCGTCACTTTCGCGACTTCCTCCGGAGTGATAACGACGCTGGGATGCTTGCGCAGGTTCTCGAGATCCGCCGGCAGCCGTTCGGTCGCCTGATTAAATGGCAGCAAATAGCTCTCGTCGCCGGTAATGATGAAGCCGCGCTGACCGGTCTCGGCGTCCTTTAGGATCGATTCCAATTGCTCGAGGCGAGTGATACCGTTCCGTCGGACCTGCTCGCCGGCGCTCAGCTCCAGAACGCGATTTCCAAACCAGAATGTGGCAAGCATCGACCCCACAACCACGGCAGCCGTGACGAGAAAAACGCTCAGGATAATGCGAAGTCTTACAGCCATTCACGTAGACTTTGTAAGAGTGCCGACGGATTGCCCATGAATAATAATACGCATCATCACAGCGAGTTGCGCTGGCACTTTACCACAGTCTCTTGGCGAAGATGCCGAACCGAACGCAAAGACGCCGCGTAAAAGGCTCCGCCTCACGCGGTGTCGGGAAAAAATGGATTCTGATTCTGCTCGTGGTTTTGCTCCTAATCCCGGCAATGCAGGTGGCAGTGGTGCGATTCGTCAATCCTCCGCGGACGCTGCCTATGTTGATCGAGCAGGGCAGCGCGGTGTTCTCGAGCGCGCCGAAGCATCCGCTCCTCTACCGCTGGATCGATCTGCCGCAGATTCCGGAGATGTTTCTGGAGCACCTTTGGATTTCGGAAGATCAGCGGTTCTTTCAGCACGAGGGCTTTGACTGGAAGGAGATCGACCTCGCGGTGAAAGAAGCGGAGCGGAAAGGGAAACCGGTTCGTGGAGCTTCCACGATCACGAACCAATGCGCCCGGTCGATCTTCCTCTGGCAGGGCCGCTCCTGGATCAGGAAAGGGCTGGAATCGTATTACACGATCTGGATGGAGGCGTTGTTGGGGAAGCGGCGCATCCTGGAGCTGTATGCAAACGTGATCGAGATGGGACGCGGGATTTACGGGGTCGAAGCGGCCTCGCAGCATTATTTCGGCGTCAGCGCGCGCGGTCTAACGAGGGAGCAGTCTGCAATGCTGGCGGCGGTCCTGCCGAATCCGAAAGGCTGGGATCCGACGAAGCCGACCCCGATATTACGATGGCGTCAGCATCGCATTCTGCAACGCGAACGTAATGCGCACTTCCCAGAGCGATTACTTCGGTGAGCCGTCCGTTAGTCTGACCAACGCGTTGAGCGCAAAGCTCCGTGGGAGACACGCTCCTTTACGGAGGATAATGCGTTCCACCAGTTCATCATCACCAGCTACGGCCGAGGGGGTGGGGTTGGGCGAGGTCTTCCAGTAGGTGCCGGCCTTGCTGTCGGAGTAGGCCGGGGAGTGGATGTTGGTGTTGGCGTAGCTGTCGCTGTTGGTGTGGCTGTAGCAGTCGCTGTTGCTGTCGAAGTCG
>JBARAJ010000211.1:0-3969 GCA_049791915.1 Candidatus Udaeobacter sp. | reverse complement strand
GTGCAGCTTTGCTCGCTTCAAGCTGTGCGCTCACCTTTTGAAGGCCAGTAGTGAGAGCTTCAATCTGTTTTTGCTGCTGTGCGACTGTGGCTTGGAAGTCCTTCTTTAAATCCTCGACCTTGCGGTGTTCTTTCAAGAACTCGTTGAGCAACATCGCGTTCACCGCGTCGTAGCGCACGGTGTAAATCTCGCCATCTTTGTCGCGCACCACCAGGTCGGGATTCACCTTCTCTACATCGTCGGCCACGAGGCCAAACTGCGATCTGCCTGTCGGATCGATCTCCTTTTTGTAACGAAAGGTGACTGGCTTGAGCGCTAGAAGAACGTCGCTCGCTTTGTCCATCGATTTGATGTCCTCCTTGAAACGCGCCGAAGAGATTGCCACGCCAAGGACACCGTCGGGTGAGACAAGAACTGGGACGCCGGAGGCCAAGAAATCTTCATTAATGCCAGCGATGATGGTGAATGCCTGGGTTCCCTGGACCCCGATGCGGATTGTGTTGGACTCAGCAGCAGCACCTGGGCTGCCAATATCGATATTGTTATCGCCGGTGGTGAGAGCGGAGCCCGCGAAATTGCCAATAGCTGTGTTGCCCCCGCCGGTGGTGTTGCTAAAGAGCGCCACAGCGCCAACGGCTGTGTTACCGTTGCCCGTAGTGTCGCCAAAGAGTGCGTTAACACCAACAGCCGTGTTCGCGGCGAATGCACTTGCGCCAGCGGTGGCGGTGGCGAGCGCGTTATAACCGACAGCAGTGTGACCGGCACCATCGGTATTGTTAAGGAGAGCGGCTGTCCCCGTGGCCGTGTTTTGGGAGCCAGTGGTGTTGAGGAAAAGCGCCACCGCGCCGGTAGCCGTATTGCTGTCTCCGGTGTTGAGCGCAAGGGCTCCGGCGCCAACGCCTGTGCTAAAGCTGCCGGTGGTGTTCAAAAAGAGTGAGCGCCAACCCAGCCCCGTATTGCCAGTGCCAGTCGTGAGAGAATTAAGTGCATCACAGCCTTCCGCTGTCGTGAAGTTGGGATAGCACCCGTCCGGCGTCGGGCGCACGGCCTTTACTCCCAGCGTGGCGGCAAAATAGGTGAGCAAGGCAAAAACGATGAAATAGAGGGTATTTGTTTTCATGGCGCAGGATTCTGCCCTTTTGCTCTCCACACGGCAACGACAAAGTGATATGACTTATGAATCGAAACGCACGAGCACAAGGCGGCCAATAGCAGAGATTTTTGGTCGATTCGCCGTCGCTTAAAGCAGAAACTTATTGAACGCTTCGAAAACAACTGAAAAGATCGAAGCTAGCGCGAAAAATGAATATCTGTGTCCTTCAGTTAAGAAAAGGCTTCTGTGAATTGATCGTTCTGAGTGCTGTTGTGCTTCCCGGCATCGTTTCGGCGGCGGAGATTGATCCAATATGGAATCGTTTCGTCAACGCTTCAGCGACCTAATGAATCAGAAGCCGGAGAAATTATTCAGAGAGAAGCGAACGTAGGACATTTCTTCTCGGAGAATTTCGTTGTTTTGCGACACGAAAAAAGAAAGCGTGGCTGTAATGTGTACATTACAAAGAGGTGTGGAGCTTTAGCTGACATATAGTTTTTTACGGAATCTTTTACGGGCCCCGTTTGCGCCGGAAATGGGGGTTGACCTGCTGCAGTGTTTTCCTACAAACTGCTTCTATAAAGGCAGAAATAGATTGCAGGTTGCAGTCTAATTCTAGTTAGGCCGCGGAACCACGCTCTTGTCTAGGTTGACGATGGAACCATCAACACTCACACCGCGAGCGCGTTGTTTTTCTCTTCTCGAGTTTGCCGTAGCGGCTTTCATCGTTCTTGGCCATAACGTCTTTCACATTCTGCCGAATGAAGTTCCTATCTTGTTGGTTCTCGGCTGGATTTCGCTGCGATGGCGAAATGGAGGATGGGAAGCCGCAGGATTAACGCGTCCCGATTCATGGTGGAAAATCGTGGCATTCGCCGTCGGCGCCGCTCTGGTTCTGTTACTGGGGAGTGAACTGGTAGTTGGACCGATTGTCAGCCGGATCTGGCCGGAACCGCAGCGGGTTTCCAGCGTCTTGCAGTCGGCAGGGTCTGGATGGAAACAAGCAGTGACAAGCTTGCTCGTTATCTGGATCTTCGCGGCGTTCGGCGAAGAGCTATCCTATCGCGGCTATTTACTCACTCGCGGAGCGGACATCTTGGGACGCTCGAACCTGGCGTACTTTGCGGCCATGATCCTTGTTTCAGTCCTCTTCGGATTTGGCCATTATTATAAAGGTCCGTCGGGCGTGGTCGACAGCATATATTCTGGCCTCGTGCTTGGAACTGCCTATCTGTTATCGGGACGAAATCTTTGGGCTCCGATTCTTGCACATGGAATCGCCGACACCCTAGCGTTGTTTGTCGTCTTCATGGGTTGGGCAAACTAGGATGAGGCACTAATTGAGGATGAAAGCCTAACCAATCGATTTGTCCGACATATAGTTTTTTACGGAAAGTTTCGGGCAGACGATTTTTGCCCAGGAATTGTGGTTGACGTCTTGTAGCGTTTTCCGTCAACTGCCCTCTATGGAGTCAGAAATAGATTGCAGATTGCAGTCTAATTCTAGTTAGGTCACTGAACACCCTCTCGGTTACTTAGACTAAGAGCGGCTGGAAAGCGCGGTGGCTCTCAAACTGTAGAGTCCGAGTTCCAGGCATGATCAATTCGCACTATCGGGCATCGTACCCATACAGTGACGGGTCAGGAAGCCAACTTTATCGGAAACCATACGCCAGCGCCCAATGCGTGTGGGCTGCTGGCGATTCCTCCACGCTAACGATGATAAAGTAACTGCCTGTGGTTTTCGGAATGATGTGCGCAGCCGCCAAGTGGTCTTTCTCCCAACTGTCTGGTTGTTCTGCGAGTTTTCCGTCCGAATTATAAATATGAACGGACACCTTTGCATGATCGACTTCCGTTCCCAGCCAGAACCAATATTCATTCCCTTTAAACAATTGTTGCCGCACCGCTTTCCTTTCACCCGAAGCGAGGTCGCCTGCCCAGTAATCCTCGCGCACTTGAAATCCTTTTTTTACATAGGGTTCTGCCGCCAGAAGAGCAAATGCCCGCGCGTACACTGTGGTGGGGTCCACCGAGGCGAAAATCGCAGACGGTAGCACAACGATGGCCGCCAACAGGGAGGTCGTGCAGAGAAGGACCTTTGCGAAAGGGTTCACCCGAAATTTCTCAGTCTTTCTTGATGATGTCGTTGCCGAGCCGCGTAGTGATCTCGTTGACCTTCTTAACTGATTCGGCAGAAATGCGAGCATTGCCGATATTGATTAGAGGCTTTACCTCCACCAAGGCGTCCTGAATTTGATGAACGATCGGAAGGTTAAACTCGGACATCGCCTGCAGTCTTGTTTGAAAATAGGTCAGCAGATCGGGCTGATGCAAAAGCTCAGCGCCGTCGTTGGAGAAATGCTGTTTCACCACGGAGGTCAATACTTCCGTGCCCCTAAGCCACCCGCCCAGACTAACGAGCTGCGACAGCTTTTCATCGTGCACTTCGTTCATTGCCTGTTGAACGCTGTTTTGAGTGCGATCCAGCTCCTGCCGCACATTTGCCCAATTGCGCTTGTCTGCCGCATCGATGATCGCCTTGGCGTGTGGCGTGATTGAATTTCCTACGCCGATCCCCTTGGCCAGTGCCAGGACGCGCTGGCCAATATCTTTTACTGCAGGCGCATCCTCCGCTTGCACCGCGATAAAGCCATCGGCAATCACTGTCCCAAGCAAGAGAGCGATACGCGGTCGCTCGGTGAAATTGGGTTCTTCATCGCTGCGGACATGTTCCTTCCAGTTTACCGCACCCAGCTTGTTCAGTGCCCCGAAAAGTTCGTTCGGTAACGGCACCACGACATCTTCTACAGTCGTGGAAAATTGGTTAATATTGACGTGCAGCGGAGCCTGCGCACCATGCGCGCACAGGGCAA
>JBARAJ010000210.1:0-3472 GCA_049791915.1 Candidatus Udaeobacter sp. | reverse complement strand
GAGTAGCCCTGATAGCGCCTGCGACCCGATCGATCTCGTCGCGGCCACGGTGGACACCCGTTTGGGGATCATAGAACACGCCATCTTCGATCCAGAGCTCGTCAATGGCCGCGCGCCGGCGCGCGGGCTCGTTCTCACCGAAGACGTCATGAAGATTGCGGGTCAGCAAGGTCGATATGCTGTAAGACATGGCTTGTCTCCTCGTTTCCCGTTTTGATTCGATGCTTGGTTGTCCTTCGTTCTCTCGTGAACTTGCATCGGCACGCGCAGGTGGTGATGCCGCTGATAGGCATACCGCTAGTACGGCTGTTGCAAACAAGGTATTTTTCGAGTTCATAATTCTTCTTTTCAAATGAGTGGCTCTGCCGGTGATGACTTTGATTTTATTTTTGGTCCCGATCAACTGGGCTAAAACTCATCAAAATCAGTGAGGAGCACTCGAAAGCACTAACTGATCTGCTTCATCACAGCGTCCATGTCGGTGAGGTCCCAGACCTCGGCGAACTTGCCGTCTTGAATGTGATAAAACGTGAACTCCGAAGTCGTCACCCGACGACCAGTCGCCTCAATTTCACGGAAGACTCTGCGATGAGTGCCGGTGACCGTGAAGTGCACCGCGACGTTGTCGCCGTCGACAACGAGGTGCCGTATCTCCCAGTGCCAGTCGGGAAATGCGGAGAACAGAGGCGGGAATTGCGCCGCAACGGCGGCTGGATCCATAGAAACGTCGTTGACCTTGATGGTCGATGTATAGAATGAGGCCATTCCATCGACATCGTGCTTGTTGCAGTACCCGAGATAGGACAGATACAGCGAGCGATTTTGCGCGGCTTCCGACATCTGGCCCTCCATGCGCATTCCTTCATCGGTAGTCGAGAATCGCCCGGAGCTTCTGGCCGTTGGGGCTGGTCCAGTCGATGGCTAGCTCCGCGATGATCTGGTCCACAGTCGTAATTGCCGCGCCGGCATTTTCCATGCGGCGCAAAGCCAGATCGTCTCCGTACTTCGACCACGATGCCGATGCATCAGCCGACACCTGCACTTCGTAAGCTTCCTCCAGCATCTGCAGTACAGGAAATAGGACACAGACCTCGGTGGTGATTCCAGCCACAAGTAGGTTCTTGCGGCCGGTCGCTTTGACGGCCTTGTTAAATCCCTCGTGGTGCATTGCGTTGATGATGCCCGGTCGTTTGATGCGCTGAGCGAACGCTTCCGGAAGAGTATGTGCGAGCTCTGGCATTAGCGGCCCCTGAACCTGGTCCTCCATGCTGGCGGTCAGTACAACGGGCATGCTCACTGCCTTTGCGATTCTCGCGAGCTTCAGCGCATTCGCCTTCACAAGGTTGATGTCATTGGAATGCGTCCAACCCATCGTGCCGAGCTGATGGTCAATCAGCAGCATCGCGGCGTTATCTGGCGTAAAAGCTTTTTTGTGCACTGTGACTCCTATGGTTGCGTCGAACGCTTGACTGCGGAAGCGAAGTCAGGCGGCACGCCCATTTGTTTGAGCATGATGTTGAGCGCGGGGTAGCAGTCGAATCGCTCGATCTTGCCGTTCCCCATGTAGAAGAAGTCCGCGCATGGAATGTCAACCTTTGCTCCTGTTGGCTGGATCACTCCGGCGGGCGTTTCCATCGGGCCGCGAAAGGTTCCTTGAATGGATAGTTCAATAGCGACGACGTCGCCCATAACATTCACCCGATGAAGTTCGCGGTGAACGTCGGGAAACATCTTTGCAAAGGTGATGACGACGTCTTTTAGATGCTCGCCTCGGTATGACGCTTCGCCAGTGACGTTGTTAAACACGCCATCTTCGGTGAAGCTTCCGATCCATCCGGGAATGTCGAGAACGTTCCCCTCAGCCGTATGATAGGCGTTTCGGACGCTCGCCTCGTTATCGTAGGTCATTTGATACTCCCTGTTCGTGACTGATTGGTATGGCTTCATGGTTATTTGGCTCCTTTTCAGTTAATCCTTTGCTGCGGTTTGGTTCTTGATTTCGATTTCTGCCTCAAACCAATCGCACCAATCATTTCCGTGCTCACATCCACGCTGTTCCCAAAGCTCGTAAGCACGTTGGGCGATTTGTTCCTTCTGGTTCGAGTTTGAATCAAGTCCGGGGACCAATTCCGCTTTACTGTGGTTTGTCTTTTTCATCGTAAACACTTTTATCAGTCGTAACTGTGCACGTGGCTTACCGTGATTGTGAAATATCGTTTTTCTTGGCTGAGCATAACTGTGGGTTAGGCTCTAGGAGATGGAGCTGCGACACTTGCGTTACTTCGTCGCCGTGGGCGAGGTGCAAAACATGTCTCGCGCAGCTCTGAAGCTCCACATCTCGCAACCGGCATTGAGCAAGCAGGTACGCGACCTTGAAGACGAAATTGGATTTTCTCTGCTCAAGCGCACCGCCAAGTCAGTTCGGTTGACCGAGGCAGGCCGGGCGTTCCTCGATGAAGCGCGCGCGGTCTTGCGATGCGCTGATGAGGCGGTGAAGAAAGCACGAACGGTCGCCACCGCCGAGCCGGGCGAACTGCACATCGGCTACACGCCGGTGCCTTTTGCCGAAATTCTGCCGAAAACCTTACGTGCGTTTCAGCGGGCGATGCCAAACGTGAACGTCAAACTGCACGATTGGAGTTACCAAGCCATTCGCGATGGCTTACGCGATGGCCGGCTTCAACTCGGATTGATAGTTCCCCCGCCGAAAGCTAGTTCGCGGCAGGACCTGCGATATGAAGAGTTGTTTCACAACCGCGTTTGCGTGGTGGTCGCCCCGCGCCATCCCTTTGCCCGTCGCCGCGCCATTCCGCTAACCGAGGTTGCGGCCGAACCGCTCATTGGCCCCACCCGCGAAGACCATGCGGGATACTATGATCATCTCTCGATCATCTTTTCGAAGGTGAAAAGAAAACCGCGGGTGGTGGAACAGCACGACACTATATCGGGCATTATTTCGGCCGTCGAAGCGGGAACCGGCGTCGTCATTGGTGGAGACATTTATCGTTACACTTTCGGAAACCGCGTGAAACTTTTGCATCTCATTCCTGAGCCGAAACCGTTTTCAATCGGCATCGCCGCACTAAGAGGTCGACTCAGCCCTGCCGCCGAGAAGTTTTGGCAATGCGCAAAAGAAGCGGCGTCTGCCAAATGAAACAAACGAAAGCTCAAGCATTGTAAATGCAAATGCTCCAAGTGCTTTGCTCCATGACTTTTGCTAAGCTTCCCGCCTGCGGAGTTCCCGATTTAAACCACCGGTAAACGGGCGCTCAAAAATCCTGCGTGCCGCCAATGGGAAGCAGGTGCAAGGTCAATCCCTTCGACCGGAATTTTTCTTTGGCAGCAGCATGGTCGATTTTGATGGACGGGAAGGTATCGTAATGCACGCCCATGACGTCTTTGCATTGGAGAAGGCCAGCGGCACGGATGGCGTCATCGATATCCATGGTCAAAGTGCCGCCGATGCACAGGA
>JBARAJ010000209.1:0-10662 GCA_049791915.1 Candidatus Udaeobacter sp. | reverse complement strand
TCCTTGCGGGACGCAGCCCAGATTGACGAGTTCGTGAATTTCGTAGCTGATGATCGGCACAGCAGCAGGATCGATATCCGCGGAGACACCGCTCGCCCGGCACAACGAGATCAGATGCCCTATCAGGCCGTAGCCAGTGATATCAGTGGCGGCGCGCACGAGGCCACGCTCAGCCAGCTCGGCGCCGACAGCGTTGATCTTTGACATGAGGGCGATCGCGTTTTTTTGTAGTGCGCGCGAAGCCATTCCGCGTTTGATCGCGGTCGTGGCGATACCGGTGCCCAGCGGTTTCGTCAAAACGAGCACGTCGCCGGGACGCGCATTTGCGTTTGTGGTGACGTGTCGGACGTCTACGAGCCCAGTGACCGCAAGTCCGTAGATCGGTTCTGGATTGCGAATGGAATGGCCGCCGACGATTACGCACCCGACCTCGGCTGCCTTGGCGAGACCGCCGCGCAAAATCGCCGAAACCACTCTTGGCCTAACGAGATCTTCAGGAAAACCGATGATGTTTAGCGCAGTCAACGGACGTCCACCCATGGCGTAGATGTCGGAGAGCGCGTTGGCGGCTGCGATCTGGCCGTACGAAAACGGGTCGTCCACAATCGGTGTGAAAAAATCAACGGTCTGCACGAGTGCGCGATGGCGGTCCAACCGATACACGCCCGCGTCGTCGAACGTTTTCGAACTGACGAGGACGTTCCGGTTTAACGAAATGGGAAGCTGCGGCAAAACTTGTCGCAGGGCCTGTTGGCTCAATTTTGACGCTCACCCGGCGCAGGATGAAAGCGACGTTAGCTTCTGGATTTGCTCACGCGACATCTGGTTCACCCCCTTTCCCGTTGCAGCTGCTGTAGCCGTCGCCCTGCGGGCAACGCTACAGGGACTGATTGAAATTCGCGGAGAGGATAGGAATCGAACCTACCTCGCCACTTGCGTGGCAACGACGGTTTTGAAGACCGCGAGGGCCACCAGGCACCCTTCACTCTCCGGATGGCGGAAAATTCCCAACGCTCAACGTCCAACGTCCAACGCCGAATTTTTGGCGCGCGAAGCGCGCTTTGGAGTGCCGCGGCTTGACGCCGCTTTCGAACGTCTAACCACCAGCCACGGCTTGCGGTCGTACAAGCGATTGGCTGGCTATTTTGCCTTCTTGATCGCCTTAACGATCTCGTCGAAATCCGGCCACTCGCCGGACTCGAGTTTGGAATGGAGCAGTTTGCCATTGGCGCGAATTTCGAAGGCGCCGCCGCTCGACGGAATCAGCATAAGCGACTTGATGCGCTCGCCGAGTTCGAGAATTTTGGCCGCCAAACTGACGGCCTTCGGCGTGTAGTTTCAAACGACGCAGTATTCGATTGATACTTCGGTCTTCACCCGAACAAGCTCCTTTCCGCAGCCAAGCTATCGATCTGGGTAGAACGGGTCAAGAGTCATACTGGGAAGTTGGCCAACGCGCTTTGCGCGTGCAGCCTTGCCACAAGTGCTTGCAAAGCCTCAAAAAGAAGTGTGCCGCAGCCCGCTCCACCAGGCTGCGGCATCTCCACTTCAGCACCGCGGAAACGGCCGCGGTTTTTCAGCCCTGAGGGCGCTAACCCTCAAGATTTCTTAAAAGGCGAAATTCACGCCGCTGCGGAACATTCCGAAATTATTCCTGGGTCCATCGATCACGCCAAAACTCAAGTCGTTAGTCCACCCGAAGTTCCGCGCGAACCGAAACTCGACGCCGGCACCGAATTGACCAAGTAATTTCGTTTCGGCGCCGAAATGTTCGGTTTGCGCATTGACAGCGAAGGCGTCGGGCGGTCCTTGCGTGTGAACGGTGTCCCTTTCGCCGCCACCGAAAATCGCTCCCACACCCGCCCATGCATAAGGCGCCAGACGCGTGCACGGAATCGGATACCGCAGCGTGAGTGTGCCAAGCACAGCGCCGACGGTGTGATCGTGATTGATTCTTCGGTGAACAAAAACCGGAACCGACTGGTCCTCAAAGATATCAAAACCAGGCTTGCTGGCGTCCAGAGCAAATCCTTCGACACCCAGACCAACATAGCGACAGAAAAAATATTTTATGTCCCCGCCACCACCCCAGGCGTGATCGCCGCCAATGTAACGGTCGTAGGTGCCGAGCACAGGACCGCCTTCGCTGGTGCTTTGTACGATGTCGACCAGCGAAGGATTAGGGGCGAAGTCGGTGTTGGTGAATGCATAGGTGCCCCAGAGGTTCAAATTCCATTCGCGGTCCCCATACCAGCCTGGACACGGCGGCACATAAGCGACCTGCTTCATTTCTTTTCCCGAATCCTTGCCTGAACGGGCGTAGGCGGCGTCGGTGTAATAACGGAAGCGCGAAGAGATCGGGGCTTCGGCTTCGGCGCGTTCGCCACCGAAGAGCCAGGAGAATGCTACAAACACATCAGCAACCGGAGCACCCGCGGTGCAACCGAACAAGGGCGAGATGTCCAGGCGAGTTTGCGTTGTCGGTTTCCACGCAACGGTTGGGCCGATGGTGAAACTGTGCAACGGATCGCCGCGTGTATCTTTGACGGTCAAATTCCTATATTCCATTTCTATGCCGACTTTCAGACGCTCGTTAGGCAGGAGAATCGGAGTCATGGCGGCCTGCGAGAAACCCCATTCTCGGCCACGGTCGCCGGTATTCTCTTTTTCGAAGAACCAGTTCATGGCCCACTCGACGTGCTCGCCGAAATCCTGGGCCAGGAGCAACCGAACTTCGTAGGCGTCGGGAACCTTGGGCGGTCCGCTCTCTTCCTCTTCTTCTCCTCCTCCGGGAGGCGGTGGAACTTCTTCGTGTCGAATCGTGCCGACACCGAATTTGTATTCGGCGAAGATAGTTGGGTTGAGCGGAATCTTGTTCCAATCAGCAAGGGCCCACCGCGCTTCGAGACTCACTGTCTGCACGCCGCCACCCCCATTAAATCGTTCCAACTCTGTTTCGGCCGCGACGTTAAAACGATACGGCAAACCCATTTCGATCTCTTGGGTGAACAGATAATCGGGAGGTCCGTGGCGGAAGCCCTGGCCCTCAAAAAGTTCGCCGAAGAAGAATGCCCATGGCGGCAACACGTAGGCATTTACTACGTTGGAGAAACGGCTGCGGGAAAACTCGGGTGGCGCGCCGTAAGCGCTCGGCACTTCCTGGTCCGGGACGACGACTGGTCCCTGGCCCGTGACGACGACCGGTTGCTCGGTTGTTACTTGCGCGAAGGCTGAATGATTATCGGCAGCCAATATGAAACACGTGCATGCGATCAGTGGAATGAGCCAGTGCCGCCCACCTTCAAAAAGAGAGAACATTTTCCTCATAGGTTTCGTGCATGATTACAAATCGGTAATAATTGGCAAGACAAATTTGTAAGGCGCAACCCTACGTAAGAATTAGGCCATATCCGACATGACATTTGAAATTACAACTTTGTAATATCTGCCGCGTAATCGGATCGATCTAAACAAATCTTAAGCTGAATCCATCTATGAAAATAATGTATTGTGTCCGGTCAATGTTTCCGCGGTTCACGCTGTTGATCGCGTCCGCGTGGTTTGTTTGTCCTGCTCTTAACCTTTCAATCCGCGCGCAGGTCTCCACCGAGCAGCCAGTCGTCGTTCACGCAGCGCCGCCACCCAACGAGGTACCCGGCACGTACGAGATCCCAAGCGCGTACGGCGCGCCCGCTGCATTTTCGCAATCCAGCTTCTCGCCGTTAACAAAGGCCTATGTCCTTCCATCCGGTGTAATTTACTCTGCCCTGATTTACGAACTCGACGATCTGCATTATCGTCTTCCTGATCATATTTGGACCCTGGAGTGTGAAATGGGTGTGCCTTACCGCACCAATATTGCCATTGAAAGCGATATCCAGCATTACGATGGCATTACTCAGGATTCGACCGTCAGCTTTGAACTCCGGCATGCATTCGCAGATTGGGACGTGATTCCGCTGAACCCGACCGTCTTCGCCGAATACAAAATTGGCATTGGGAACGTTCTCCACGATGAAGGCGCTCCAACACCTGGGAAAAGGTTTGGGCCAGGCGGGTTTGATAAGTCTGACCCGATTCCTGATGGTTACGAACTGCGCCTGCTTTTGTCTGAAGATTTTTTCGATCGGATCGAATGGGCACTAAACTTTTTTTTAGAAAACGAGATTGAGGGCGATCGCGGCCGTGAATGGGGCATTGCTCAGAGCGTGGTCACTCCGATTCACCTCTTCCCAGCGTCGGCGCCGCCGCCACCTCCTGATCATAAAAACGTACACACTAACAATGTTCAACCGGTCGCAGTTCAACCGGTCGCAGGAGCTGATGTTCTGGCGGAAGAACTAAAAGTTGGAGTCGAATGCCAATTTCGTAGCTTCACCGACAAGTTCGGCAGGGGCATACCTTACAACACCTTCGTGATTGGTCCGACTGCCGACTGGAAGCCGAATAGCAGATTGCGTTTCGATGTCTCTCCGTTGTTTGGCGTGAATCATAAGTCGCCGATCATCGAACTATTCGTAGTGGCTTCCTACTTGTGGGGCCCCAACGGGCCAGGCAAGGAAGCTGGTGGCGAAGCGCCTGCTTCAACGCGTAATCGCTAAGAGAAAACCGTTGCGCGATTTGCATTCTCTGTAAACGCTGACCTTCAGGGCTGAACAGCTGGAGCGGGAGCGGAACCAAATACCCTTGGTTCGCCAGTAGAGCCGTTACAGTCCGGATCGGCGTGCGGCCGTGGAAGATCGGCATCATTCTTCGCATTCTCGAGTGTTCTTCTTCGGCCAAATAGAATCTGCAGCGCGGCGCCGCTCAGACTATGCGGTGCGCTGGTAGAGTTTTAACAGAAAGCAACACGCAAAATCTTCGACCAATGCAGCGTCTCTGGAAGTCGGGCGGAAGGGCAGCCGCAGCCCGCTCCACAACGAGCTGCGGCCTATCCACTTCATTGCAACCGCGGAAGCACCGCGGCCACTAACCTCCTGGAGGAATGCTGTAATCATTACAGAAATGTAATTATTGGCAAGCAGATTTTTTACTGCTGCCGTGAGGGTCATTTCCGTGACCATTACAATTGTGTAATAAATAGCCTGCATCGGTTAAATCGGATGAACAAAATCACCGCTTGGCTGCGCAAGTGACAGACGTTGATACAACGTCGCTCCGCGCTGCTGTCTAACAAAACAATTAACGAGCAGGCAGTCGGAGGAAAAATTGTTGAAGTAGAACGAGAGAACGACCCCGATGGCAGATGGAATTATGAGCTCGTCGTCAAAACCAGCCGGGAAAGAGTGGGGCTTCGAAGTCGATCCGAGCAGGAAGTTTTGAAAGAAGCGTACCGAGATCAGAAAGTAACTGCGAGGTAAGCCCGAACCGCTAGCAGCGGATTGGTAGTGCTCTCTCCTGCAACACTACTCCCGTAGCCAGAATTTTTAGTGCAACGCCGGTAGCGCCTGCGCGATCACAAAAGTCGATGCCGGCTGGGGAGCGTAGCTTTCAGGAAACCCTGGTTCACACCCGAAGCGAATGTCCATGACCGCTGCGTTTGTAGGCGTGTTCGGAACAGTCCAAGAGAAATATTGGGATTTCGGGTTCATCCAAGGGCTAATTTCCGCGGTGAACGTCCTGCCGCCGTCCAGCGACAGCCAGACTTCCATTTCACATGCCCCGAGGTTTATGGGTGGAAGTATTGATCTCCACTCAACCCGGATCTTCTGACCAGCATACACGACCTGGCCAGCGGCCGGCGATATCAGCTGGGCAGAATAGGTTCCTCCTGCGCTTGAATTGTTAACGAATTGCGGAACGAAGCTAAACGCTACCGCAAACATGGTCACAAGGAATCCGCGAATCTTCATTTTTTAACCTCCGGTTGATTGAAGAGAATTCCGGATGCGAATGAGGTTCTGTCAATCGATTTACAATTACTTTTTTGTCATCTGACCCGCGACGGGGAGATGGCGTGCCGCCGTGACTTCTATTGCTACACAAACGGGAATATCAGTTTCACCGTTGTGCCACGACCGACGTTGCTCTCGATGACGGCCGATCCGCCGTGAAGCTCGACAATCGATTTCACCAGCGCGAGACCGAGGCCGGCTCCGTCGGAACTGCGCGACGATTCAACACGGTAAAACCGATCGAAAACACGCGGCAAATGTTCTGCAGGTATACCGCAGCCATTGTCGCTCACAGTGACCTCGAAATCACTGTTGTGTTTCGAAAGCGCGACACAAATTGAACCGTGCTCGGCCGTGAATCGCAACGCATTTTCGAGCAGGTTTCCCACGATGCGTTCGAACAAATCCGGGTCGGCATAAATCTGTCCGTCGCCGCTGCAACTGATCGTCACATGATGATCGTCTGCGACAGTTTGATAAAAGGCGGCGATTTTCTCGATCGCGGCGCGCGCATCGAACTGCTTGCGTTCGATTGGTTCACGCGCGGCATCCACGCGCGCGACAAAAAGCAAATTGTCCACGATCCTGGAAAGCCGTTCGCATTCGGTAACGGCAGATTCGATGGTCTCGCGATAGTCCGCAGCGGTGCGATCTCGCGTGAGCGCAACCTGCGCTTCGCCCATCATATTGGCGATCGGCGTTCGCAGCTCGTGCGCTAGATCGGCGGAGAATTGCGATAGCCGCGTAAATGAATCATCCAGCCGTTTAAGCATTTCGTCGAAGGCAATTGCGAGCGGTTGCAATTCGCGTGGCCACCCGGAGGAACCGATACGCTCCTTCAATTGGTCTGGCCCGATTCGGCCGAGTGAGTTCGTCATTTCCCGGAGCGGCCGCAACCCGCGTCGCGTAACGATGATCGCAATCAAAGCCGAGGCCACAACGCCGCCTAAGAGTACTGCGATGAATAACAGAGTGAAATTCCTTTCAACTTGCTCGTCACTTGAGCGGTCTTGTGCCAACTGAACTGTGTAAACGTTGCCACCAGGACGCTCATTGAAGGCTAGCAGGGAGAACAGCTTTTCTTCGTTGCGATAATCCTTGCGAGTGCGGAGGGCTTCCGCCGGTGCTCGCCCTGCTGGAAAAATCTGTGTCGGAATCAATTGGTCCATTTCCGGCGTTCCGGCAACGGCGCGCCCCTGCGAGTCGAGAATCCTGATCCAGTAAGGGGTGTGCTGACCGGCGCGATGCGCTGTGACCTCTTCAGCAAAGATTTCGGGTCCGTTCTCGCGAAGGTCGGCGCTCAATGCGAACATTTTGTCTGCCAGAACTGCGTTGTCTTCGGCGGACGCGTGACGCACGACAATCGAGTAAAAGATGCCAAGACCACATGCGAGCAAAAGGCCCGCCGCCAGCGTAAACAGCAGAATGAGTTGGAATGCGATGGAGCGCTGTTTATTCAAGAACGACAATGAAGACGACTAGCGTCCTTTGAGAACGTAGCCGACGCCGCGAATCGTGTGGATCAGCTTCGTCTTGAACGGGTCGTCCACTTTCGAGCGCAACCGGCGTACAACCACATCGACGACGTTCGTGTCGGTCGTGAATCCGACGTCCCAAACATGCTCTGCAATTTCGTCGCGCGAGACAACGGCGCCCGTTGAGCGAACCAGATGCGCCAGCAGAAGGAATTCCTTTGGCGTGAGGTTTAGCGGAATGCCCGAGCGCGTTGCCTTGTGCCGCTCCACGTCGAGTTCCAAATCCTCAATGAGCAAATGTTCGGGCTGCTGCTGGGGAGCACGTCGCAACACCGAGCGGACACGGGCGAGTAATTCTGGAAACGCGAACGGTTTGACCAGATAATCATCGGCGCCGAGCTCAAGACCTTTCACGCGGTCGCGCACGCTGTCGCGAGCGGTAAGAAAGAGAATGGGCGTGCGTGCACCGTCGCGTCGCAATTCCGCGACAACATCCCAGCCGTCCTTGTGCGGCAGCATGATGTCGACGATCAGAAGATCAAATTTGGTGGCACGCGCCTGTTTCAATCCGGTTTCGCCATCCATCGCCACATCTACAGCAAAGCCGGCTTCGCGCAGTCCTTTAGCCAGAAAAGCCGCGGTCTTCTTCTCGTCCTCGATCACCAGAATGCGCATAAGGCTCATTGCCTATACGAGCATGCGGCTCATGCGCCAGATCGGCGTTGTGAGGGTGGTACGGCGATCAGCAGCCCGGCGATAAGAAATGTGATTGCTGCTGAGAGTAGACAATATCGGCAGTACGCATGCAGCAGAAACGCCTGTACGTACAGCAGCCAAAGCGTCATCAGAAACATCGCACCAGCGATCAAAGCAAGAAATTTCGGGGCCCGCGAGTAATCGAACGCTGCGAATATGGCGAGAGTGAACACCGTGAAATAGGCGAGCGCTCCAAGCATGCCCACCGGAATTCCGCCCAGCTTGGCATACGCACTGCCCAATACTCGAGAGCAATCCGGCGAACCACCGCAGCTGAGGGTCTCGCCAGTGAGCGCCTGCACGGTCAGATAAGTTGCATCGGCCAGACCGGCCACGGCAACAATGGCCACCGCCGTGTAAAGAATGGTGCGAAAGCGCGATACGGTCATGATCGGAATGACGAATGGCTTCGGCTCGTTAGACCGTTCAATCGTGGAAGGATCAAATCGTAAACCCGATGTAATGCTTTAATCATGTAACGAATCACAAGGGCTTCCCAATTCATCAACGAAGTTACGATTGCGATTTTTCCTTTAGCGCCGCACTGATCGCGGCGCGTACGCCCTCGGGATTTTTTTCTTGTGGTTCCAAGGGGCGGTTGTTGATGAACAGCGTTGGAGTGATGTTTATTCCCAGTGAATCGCCACGCGCATGGTCGGAATCAACGCGTTCCCTCGCTTTGTCGCTGTCCATGTCTTTCTTGAACTGATCCATATCAAGGCCCAGCGTGCCCGCGTACGATTCGAACAATTCCCGCGCATTCGGGGCCTTGCTCCAGGCTGATTGTTCGCGGTAGAGCGTGTCGTGCATCTCCCAAAATTTTCCCTGGAAACCGGCGGCTTCCGCGGCAAGCGCAGCTTCGCGAGCGTGTTCATGGACAGGGAGGGGGAAATTTCGAAAAACGACGCGTAATCGCGAATCGTACTCCCGTAGCAGTCCCTCAGCGAACGAGGCGAATTGGCCGCACGGCGGACACTGAAAGTCGCCGAACTCTTCCAGCGTAACCGGGGCGTCGGGATTACCGCGGACGTGGGCCGAAGCATCGCTTTTTGCGGGGACACTCTGGCTTTCGGGAATGTTCTTAACCTGCGGACGCTTTGCGCGATAGAGCATCGTGCCGCTTCCAAACGTGACCAATGCGACACCAATCACAATTATGAACGGCAGGTATCGTTTCATGCGTGACAGAAGCGGAGAACTTCGACGCGACAAATCCTTCGTCAAGTGCCAGCCCCATTAAGATTTCGCTTTGCGTTTCGAATCGTTGACCACCATCGGGCCGCGCGAATATAGTGCACAGTGATATTTCGCAACTTCCTCATCGCGTTCGGGCTCATCGTCATGGCTGTTTCCGCTTCCACCGGGCAAACTCCTTCTGCAGGAGAATCAGGAATTGAAGGTGTAATTACGATCGGCCCGGCTAAGCCGGGGCCAATCAGAGCTGGTGCTGCTTCTTCAATACCGGTGGCGAACGCCACTTTTGCGGTGGAAAAGGATAATGGCGAGGTGAGCTCATTCATCACGGATGACCAAGGCCGATTTCGGGTCTCGTTGCCGCCTGGCCACTACAAAATTTCCCTGAAGGCAAGAAAATCCAGCATCGGCCGCTTCGGCCCCTTCGAAGCTGACGTTGTGCCGGGCAAGATGACCAATGTCCAATGGGAATGCGACTCAGGTATTCGATAATTCGTTAGGGTCATAAGGCGTTTCTGTGAAACGCCGCGGCGTCTGGCACAAACGCTCTGTAATTCGTTGGGGGAACTCGCGAGGTTCGCTCGCGAGTTCCAAAGCCAACTAATCGCTAATCACTGATCAATAAGCCTTACGGCCGTGGAGGTGGCGTGGGCCGTGATCGTGGCGTCGGTGTAGGCCGCGGCGATACAGTCACAGTTGGCGTCGCCGTTGCTGTAGCCGTAGCTGTGGTCGTAGCTGTTGCTGTTGCCGTTGGCGTAAACGTTGCCGTAGCTGTTACTGTTGGCGTGACCGTTGCGGTTGCAGTCGCTGTGGCCGTAGCCGTTGGCGTGAACGTGGCGGTTGGACTCGCCGTTGGCGTGGGACTGGCGCATCCTCCGGAGGCGACGTTGATCTCCACCGAAGTGGTCGTGCTAGTGCCGTCGTACCCGCCTACTGCCACCGCTGTATTACCGACATTCGCCCCTGCCGGGACCGATCGTTGCACGTTCAGACCCGGCCCGCTGGTCCAACTGTTGGTCGCCGGATCATAAACCTGCAGGGCATTCGTGGTATCCGGAGTGAACACCCGCCTCAGCCATGCTCTTAATCCCTTGTTCGCGGATGTAGGCGATGTGCCAGGGCCGGTGAATGGATTGCCACCGCCGAATATCCACAGCTTGCCCCCGATTACCGCTGAGCCCGGCACATTGTCGGGGCTGGGCAAATTGGCTCGCTGCGTCCAGGTGTCAGCCGCTATGTCGTAGTCCCACGTCGTGGCGATCACGGTGTTGGTGGCATCGCGTCCGCCCGCCACATACAGATGACCGTTGACCACCCCCGAGCCCGCACCGCCGAAGCCGTTC
>JBARAJ010000208.1:0-2446 GCA_049791915.1 Candidatus Udaeobacter sp. | reverse complement strand
CTTTATTCCACCTCCGCAGCGAGTTTTTGAAATTACGCCGTTGGTCCCTGGGTCTCCGTCGCTGGATGTGAGATCGCGCTCGCCAGGGGGAACCCGGCGAAGGAATTGCAGATTTGAGATTGTAGATTTTCGATTGTTAAGAGAGTCGCCAACGCGTCTTTCTCGTTTCAAATCGCAAATCGGCAACCGGCAATCTGAAATTAATATATGCCTATCCGTTACGGTCGTTTCGAAATGCCGAAGACTCTCACTAAAGACGAGAGCACGGCCACAGATACCTATGCAAAGTTCATCGCCGAGCCGTTTGAGGCCGGCTACGGTCACACCGTTGGGAACTCCCTCCGGCGCGTCCTGCTATCCTCGCTCGAAGGCGCGGCCATTACCGCGGTAAAAATCACAGGCGCGCAGCACGAGTTTGCCACGTTGCCCGGGGTGGTTGAGGACCTGACCGACATCGTCCTGAATCTCAAGAAAGTGAAATTCAAGCTGGACGGTCAGGACCATGAGCCCAAGAAACTGTCGCTCGCCGTGAACAAAGAAGGCGAAGTCACTGCCGGCGACATCCAGACCATTCAAGGTTTTGCTGTGCTTAATCCGAAGCAACTGATCTGCACCCTTGATCGAAAACACAAATTCGATGCGGAACTCGAAGTGCGCGTCGGCCGCGGATTTGCCACAGGCGAGGAAAACAAGCGCCCAGATCAGCCAATCGGCCTCATTCCCATCGACTCCATCTTTTCACCGGTCACGCGCGTGAAGTATGCAGTGGAAAACACGCGGGTCGGTCAGCGCACCGATTACGACAAACTCATTCTCGAAATGTGGACCGACGGCCGACTAACTCCAGATGACGCGTTGCTCCAGGCTTCCGCGATTCTGCGGCATCATCTCGACGTCTTCGTCCACTACAACGAGGAAGTGATCGAATTCGATCAGACCCCGGCGGGAGTGAGCGAAGAAAATATCAAGCTGAAGAAACTGCTCAACATGAGTGTGAACGAGATCGAGTTGAGCGTGCGTGCAGCGAATTGCTTGAACAATGCGAACATCACTACGGTTGGGCAACTTGCCCAAAAGACCGAGGCCGAAATGCTGAAGTATCGCAACTTCGGCAAGAAATCGCTAAACGAGATCAAGGACAAACTGCAACACCTTGGATTGAGTTTGGGCATGAAGTTCGAGGCCGGGTTGATCGATTTGCCGGTAAGCGCCGATGGCGCTGCGCCAGTGGCCGCACCTGCTGCTGGCCAACAGTAAACGTCTGTGCGAAGATCGCGTTTCGTCGCGTATGAGACATCAAAAGAAGACGATCAAGCTGGGGCGCACTGCTGACCACCGCCGGGCGTTACTCGCCAATCAGGTCTGCGCTTTAATCCAACATCAACGAATTACGACGACGCTGGCGAAGGCCAAAGCGGTTCGTCCTCTTGCTGAACGGATGGTGACGCTCGGTAAGAACGGTTCGATCCACGCGCGTCGCAGGGCACTGGCTGTGTTACGGCAGAAAAGCATCGTGAAAAAATTGTTCGACGATATCGCGCAACGTTCCGCTGAACGGAACGGCGGTTACACCCGAATCGTCAAACTCGGCGCGCGCAAGAGCGATTCTGCGCGCATGGCGTTTATCGAGTGGGTGGACGCAGAGCATATCGTCGAGGAGAAACCGAAGAAGGAAAAGAAGACGAAACGCAAAGAGCCAGAGGCGGAACCGCAGCAGATAACGCCTGAGGGTGAGCAGCCCACGCGAGAAGAGCCAAAGTCCGAAGTTCCCGCTCCGGAACAAAAGGAACCCACCGCGCCACCGGCCGAAGAACCAAAGACGAAAAAGCGGCGTTGGTTCGGACGAAAGTCAGGCGACAGCTAAAACTAGCTGTTGCGGCGTTCATGCAGTCTAGCCGACGCGGCTGTTGTCGTCCGCGAAACCCTGAGCCCGCGCGGCATTGATCTTCTGCGGGACAAAGAGGGCGACGACCACAAATACGATCGCTGAAAGGGCATCATTTTGGAGCATCCAGCCTGTGCCGAAGCGATCATGCCCCAACCATCCAGCGCGGTCATATAACGACCGGCACGTTGCCGAGCGACGAAAGCGCTGCGTATTTCGTCGACGCGGCACCGCGTCCAATCGCAAATAGGCCACTGCGGAAAACGCAGCGTAAGCGGCGCCGCCAAAAAATGCTTAGGCGAGCACTCCGCTGCTCTAAGCGGTCGACGTACGCGAAAAAGAAGACGAACGGCTTCATTTTCTCGCGGCGTGGCATCGATGAAAGTTTCTCGAGTTTTGTTCAGCGCCACGATGTAGACTTCGCGGCACGCCTTTTCCGAGCGAATTTGAATCTTTTCAACCAAATTGGACATTGTCATTCTGAGCGAAGCGAAGAATCTCTGGTTAACGGTTCTCTCTCGAAGCAGGCCTGAGTCGAGAGATGTTTCGCTCTGCTCAACA
>JBARAJ010000207.1:0-3769 GCA_049791915.1 Candidatus Udaeobacter sp. | reverse complement strand
GCAACGTGATCAAAACGCACGAGCACGCGGGAGAGTTCAAAGAGCCGTAGCGCATGAAACAAAAAGCCGCCACACGGTGAAGTGTGACGGCTGATTGTGAAATGCTGAGAGCGCGGCTTTAAGGATTGTTGACCACTTGCAGCGCAGGTTTGCTCGCTTCAAGCTGCGCGCTCACTTTTTGGATTTGCGTGGCCTGCTCCTTGAGCTGGGCTGTGAAAGTCTCTGCCTGCTCTTTGAGCTCAGCTGTGAGAGTCTCTATTTGTTTCTGTTGCTGCGCGACTGTTGCTTCCAACTTCTCAACTTTGCCGACTTTGCCATTGAGCATGGCGGGGCGGATAGGCGAACTGGGTGCGCTACGACGCAAAGGTACGCTACGTTGCACAGGTGCGGTAGGTGCGGTACCAACCTGGTCCGGAACAACATCCCAGCCGAGGTGGTCGTCCGCAAGGTTTAGAGTAACTACAACAACGCTGCCGCCACGAGGCTGGGGGTTAGCGAAGATACCACCGATGAAGCAGGCTAAAGACCCGGCCCCGTTCCCGTTCGAAAGGTCGCCGATGCGGATCGTATCGCTTTCGTCGCCGGAGAGGGTACCAACGAAGTCGCCGACATAAGTGTTATTGAAGCCAGCGACGATGTTTGGTCCTGTCCCTGTGCCCACGGCTGTGTTCGCATCGCCCTCAAGGTTACCTATGAGCGCCGCACTGCCAACTGCCACGTTGTTATTGGCATTACCCATTCCAGACGCGTCATTAAACGCGAGCGCGACATCTCCAAGGGCGGTATTTTCAGAGGCGTTGTGGTTATTGAAAAGCGCGGACTCGCCAAAAGCGTTGTTGCCGAATCCGCCAGTGTTACTTAAGAGCGCACCGGAGCCAACAGCATCGTTGAATTCAGCAGCGCCGCTTCCGGTGCTGTCATTGCTGTTGAGCGCTCCAAAACCAACGGCGGTGTTGTTATCGGCTTTAATGTTATTGCGGAGCGCCCCAGAGCCAACTCCCGTGTTACCGTTTGCAAAACCGTTTCCGGTGTCGTCATTAGCTTGGAGCGCAAAAGCGCCGACGGCTGTATTGTTGTCCCCGCTGTCGTTAAGGCCAAGCGCGTCAGTTCCAACGGCTGTGTTTTGTGTGCCGGTGGTGTTGAGCAACAGCGCTACAGCGCCAACTGCCGTATTTGAGTCAGCCTGATTGAGCAGTAGCGCTCCGGCGCCAAGACCGGTGTTGAAGCTGGCAGTCGTGTCGGCAAAGAGCGCTCTCCAGCCGACTGCTGTGTTTCCAGCACCGGTGGTGAGGTTTTGAAGCGCTTGCGTCCCTTCTGCAGTAGTGAACCCGGCATAGCCCCCGTCCGGTGCTGGGGTAACCGCTTGTGCTTTGGGCGAGAGCGATAAGCAGGCCAGGGCGAGCGGGATGAGAAGGAAGCCGAGCCGCAAAGGCGACCGGTCGAGTGATTTTATTGAACGTAGAGTTGTCATAATTACTGGTTTCATTTTTTGAGGGTGGATTGTTGAACTGCAATCCAGTTCCGCCGTGGAGCCGGGAATCATTCCAACGAGGCGCTTTGAAGAAGCGGCCTCACTTCGGCTGACTCAGGGACTCCAGTTGGAGCTGGGGGATCGCGCTAAACGGTGTCTCAGCGAAAATTCAGCCCCCGCGGCTTATTCAGCCGTGCCGAAGATAAGGTGAAACGTCGGATGACGTAATCGAGGAGGTTTTTACCATCGTCGCGGCAATCGGTCGAGCTTTTGTCTAGTCAGCTGTCGCCTAATTTCATGTAGGGTGTCGCCTTACACCACGCCGCGACTGAAAGAGGTTCATCGTTTTGTGCCGACGGTCGCCGCGATGCGCGCCAGCAATCCAGATCGTTCGCCGATCCCGATCCAAAGCTGAGACGCAACCCCAACTCCATCCGGCTTTGCTGAGATTGTCAGCGATGATTTCCCAGGGTTTCATTGAATCGCGCCTTCACTCTTAAAACTCCACGTCGCAAGTTACAGGCAGATGGTCAGAGACGTTTGACTGTGTGATTATTGGCTTTCCAAACTTCACATTTTTTCCAAACAGATAGTCAAAACGCATGGGGATAAACAACTTGCTCAAAAAAGGGTTGGCAGCCGCGATCATTGTACTTCTCGTGTTTGCAGTGGGCTTGTGGACGGGGTGGCACAAGGATGCCATATCCACTCGCCTGTCGCGCTGGCATAGCGAGTTGACGCGGGCTATCCCCTCTCCGTCACCATCACCTAGTCCTTTGACGCTGCCGGAGTCCCCGGTGGAAGCAACGGCCCAGACTCCTCCATCCTGGCCGCCGCTGGTAGATCAAACTCCTGCACCCTGGCCGTCGCTAGTAGATCAGTTGAAGCGAGAAGGCATCGAACTGCGCGATCGGGGTGACACGACAAATGCGATCGACCGCTTGCAGGAAGCGTTGGACAGCGAACCGAATAACGCCGCCGTACTCGCCGAACTAGCGAAGACTTACGATCTCATGCAGCTTTACGATCGCGCGAATGAAATTTGGCGCAAACTTCAGGATATGGGCCCCTCGGCTGGTGCGGCATATGAGCTAGCCGATCGACGGCTGAAGCTCGGGGCGCCGACTCCAGCCGCAACGCCGATGCCGACGGCTCCGGATTCTTCATCGCGTGAGGCAAGCACTTCGCCGTATGGAACCACTGCTGAGTTTGAAAAGTACGCCATAAAGCCACGCGAACATGAGATCGACCAGGTCCCGCCACTGCCCACTTCCACTGCATCGGAAGTATCTTCTCCTGCAATTCCCGCGAGTCCAGCAGAGCCGGGCCCTTCCGCCGAAACTGACGTCGCTCAGCCGGGTGGACGTCTTATTGTTTTGAGGGCCGCGAACTTTGGATCGAATATGGCTCTCAATCTTAAGATCGATGGGAGAGCGGCCACCAACATTGTGCAGGGACGCCGCTACGATCAATTCGTGCCGGCGGGGCGTCATATGCTGACCGTGTCGGCCGGGGCAAACTATCAGCCGACGTCGACGGTGCTGAACGTGCAGCACGGACAAACGTACGTATTCACGGCAATACGGCAGAACACGGATAGTGTTGTTCTTGTTCCATCAGCCCTTCCTCCAGGTCAAAACTGAATCACTGGCCTTGAAGGGGTTCATGCGAGTGGATTCTGTCTCTTTGCTCTCTACACGGCAACGACAAAGTGGTTTACGAGATTAATCCACCGCGAATTCGCAAATCGCCCTTTCGAGTTCCAAAAACGCAGTCAGCTTTTCATCGGTATGCACAATGCTACGCTTTCGTCGTCGCGATGGGCGTCAGCAACGAAGATCGTTCGCCCGTTGGAATCAATCGCTTGAGACGCAGCCCCAACTCCAACCGGCTTTGCTGAGAGACCTCAGGGGTATTAATTATTCCGGCTCCGTTCGACAGAAGCGCCGCAGAAAAAGACTAACTGCGGAGAACCTGATGAAGAGGTATTTTGCAGCAAGCGAGCAACTCGCCGCCGGAGTATTTGAGCTTATACGGCGATGCGGAGCTCCGATAAGATACTGGCAAACTCACGCCTCGGGCCGAAGCTCGAAGATTTTCGGCACTCCACAATAGGTCCCGAAGGGGTCACAGTTTAACATTGATACTCCGAATGACTGGCTGGGATGAAAAGTAATGACGACGATCCCACCCACCACCGTTGCGCTGCGCCAGGGCTGGCAAGACTTCCGCTCCGCTTGGAAAGCAGCGACGGGCTTTTTACTTTTCATTACCGCGCTTGACTGGGCGTTGCTCTCA
>JBARAJ010000206.1:0-8191 GCA_049791915.1 Candidatus Udaeobacter sp. | reverse complement strand
CACTAGGTGTTTGCTACGCGGGGGCAGGAAGACAGGGTCAGATCTAAACATTTAACATTTGCGAGCAGTTAAGCAGTTGAGAGTCGTTAGTTGAGAGCGTAAAAGATCCGTTGGAGCCACGCACCTCTACGGAGATGAGCGAAAAGATGCTGAACAACTACCGGTTCGGCGCGAACCACTGTTGTTCACGTGCGCGTGGTAAAAGTTCAACTCAGCCTTTTCTTTCCCATAACGCTGCGAGGTGGGCGCAGGCCGCGTAAATCGCTTCGTTCCACGCGGCTCGCCAATTTAGCTTTTTCTTTCCCATAACTCCGCCAGGTGCGCGCAGGCGGTTACGGCCGACTCCATGTCCGGTACCGCAACCCATTCGAGCGGACCATGCGCGTTGTGCTCACCGCAAAACAGATTTGGGGTCGGAAGGCCGAGCTCGGTCAGGCGTGAGCCATCGGTCCCGCCACGGATGACGTGATCATAGGGTTTGAGTCCCGCCGTCACGAACGCCTCCCGCGCCAGCTCAACCGGGCGCATGTCCTTGCGCAACCAGTAAGCCATGTTGCGATATTGTTTGCGGAGCTTGCAGCGGACGCGCGCCCGCGGTTCGCTAGCTTGTAATCCCCGGCAAAGGCCACGCAATATTTTACCCTTATCCGCCAGCCCCTTGAGCTCGAAGTCGCGCAGGAGAAATTTCACGACGCTCCGCTCGGTCCGGCCTTCGACATGGACGGGGTGAATGAATCCGTCCCGTCCGTCGGTTGTCTCCGGCGCGCAGCGTTCGCGTGGCAGCGCTGCCAGAAGTTTGCCGGCCAGATAGGCCGCGTTCACCATCCCCTTGGCCTTTGCCTCCATCGTATGCGTGGTGATGCCATCGATGATGACTTCGGCCGCATCGCCAGAAAAGGTTTCCCAGCAAATCTCCCCTGGCGAACCGCCGTCCAGCGTGTAAGCAACATCGGCTCCGAGCATGCGCAGATCGAGTTTGTCCACACCACGGCCGATCTCTTCATCGGGCGTGAAGCAAACTCGAATGAGTCCGTGTTTCCGTTTTGTCTCCCGGAGCAACCGTTCGACCAAAGTCATGATCACCGCGACGCCCGATTTGTCGTCGGAGCCGAGCAACGTCGTGCCGCTGGCGGTCACGATGTCTTTTCCAATGGCCGTTCGTAATTCCGGCGACGTCGCGGGATCAAGAGTCAGGCCCGGTTTATCCGGAAACTTCATGACGCGTCCATCGTATTTGCGATGAACGATCGGTTTCACGTTTTTACCGGAGCAGTCCGGCGCCGTGTCCACATGGGCGAGAAAGGCCACTGTCGGCACGCGGGTTTTGCGCGTGTTGGCAGGGATGCTGGCCAACACGTAACCGTGCCTGGTCATCTGCACGTCCGCCGCACCGAGTTCACTCAGCTCCTGCTTCAGCATCTCGAGCAGAACCAATTGACCTGACGTGCTCGGAAAAGTTTTACTGGTTTCGTCCGACTGCGTATCGATCTGAACATAGCGCAGGAAGCGTGAAAGAAGAGTATCACTCATGCCCTGATTCTCCACGCCGACGCCAAACGCTCAACTCCGTAAAGGTGCGTGGCTCCAACGGAGCTTTTACGCTCTCTCCTGAACTTAACCAGACTGCGGTCGTGCCTCATTGGCAACGAGGTCGATGGGGGAAACGGGTCACCATCTATTATCATTTTTGCGTTGCCGTGTGGAGAGGAAAAACGGCAGAATCCCGCTACGTGAAGTATTGCGGAACCCTAATTTTGGTAGTCCTGTTCGCGTCACTCGCACGTTCGGAGGACTTCAAAACCACTAACGGCAAGGTATACAAAGACGCGACGGTGAGCCGCATAGAAGCGGATGGGATTGAGCTTAAAACTAAAACGGGAATTTCTAAGGTCTATTTCACCGAACTCCCTCAAGACGTTCAGGAACGGTTTCATTGGGCAAAACCCGAGGCGCCCCGCGAGCCTTTCTACAGCCGCTGGGCAGTTGCAGCCGAAGATCCGGCTGTTCTGGCAAAAATCATCGCTTTCGGGGCTTCTATCATCGCCAGCGTAGGGCTCGTTATCCGTCATATCCGTTCTCGACGACAGCAAACAATGCTAGCAAGACATACATCGCGACGGAAAGCGCTTCATCGTACGCGCTCATGAGTTCACGGTGAATTTGTAAAGGCCTGGCAGAAACGTGCGTACGGAAAATTTCGTGTTCTGCTAATGTGGGATTCCGGAGAGATGACGTGACACGCGCGCCGTTCATATCATTTTGTCGTTGCCGAGTTGAGACCCAAAAAGACAGAATTTCGCGCACGCGAAACGACAATTCGCGAACAATCTGGATTGCAGACGCCCACCGCGATGGGACGCGTTTCGTTGTGCGCGCAGAATTAGTTCCAAGTAACCATTGTGTGACAGCCGCATCGGTGACAGTGTCAAGAAGCGCGGTTGGAGTTTGGGCTGGGTTCTGAGTGGTACCCGCGTCTCGAGGGAAAAATTTTCTTTTCTTTCAGGCTTAGAAATCCAACCCAAACAAACGAGACGATTCATTGAGTTGTCGGTGATGAAAATGAACCCCTTATTGTTAGTGGTGATCCCGCTTTTGGTTTTGAGCGGACCCTATGTAAACGCGGGTCCAGTGGGAGACTTCTTCAAGAAAGTTGGTCAATCGATTTCCAAGCCTTTACAGCCTGAGCCTCAGCCTCAGTCGACGCGCCCTCAACCTACGAAGACGCCGCACGCCACGCGGCGACCCACTTCGCGAGCAGCACCTGCGGCCGCGGCGACGCCACCTGGAGTCGGACAAACGTCACAACCCCCCAAAGAAGAAGAGTTTACTGGCACTGTGCGGCGTGTTTCAGCCGCGGATATGGAAAAGGCAAAAGCTGGTTTGTCCTATGGAATTCCGGTCCCAGGCCGGAAAGGCATGGTTACGAGTCCTTATACACCGGATGAGGCAAAGTATGTCGATGTCACCGGTTTTGCGTCCGGGTCCGTCGTGAAAGATCCATACACAGGAAAGTTTTTTCTGGTTCCGTAGGCTGACGCGTATCGCGATAGAACGCGTTGCGTCGTGTGCGCTGATGAAAAATTGACTGCGTTTTTGGAACTCGCATGGCCGATTCGAGCTTGACGCGAAAGGCGACACACAGATCGTGTTTCCAGAAGAGAGTTGAAATCGGAACATTAAACCAAGGAGAAACATCATGTTCGCCGTCATTCGTCGTTATCACTTTAATCCAAAGGACGGTGCAGAGATTGACCGCCGGATACGCGAGGAATTCGTACCAATCGTTAAGAGTGCGAACGGGTTTGTGCGTTACTATTGGCTTGATACTGGCGAGGGCGAGGGCGCGTCCCTTAGCGTGTTTAAGGACAAAGCTGGTGCTGATGAGTCGGTGCGTTTAGCTGCGGACTACGTAAAAGAGCGTCTGTCTAAGCTTTTCACTGAGAAACCCGAGATTATCGAAGGGCCAATCAAGGCTCACGATTGAGCACTGGCAAATTCTGCACAGCGGGTCGGAGCTTCACTGGGTCTCAGCTCTGGATTTAGAGATTGCTAGCTGAGCGGGTGTTCGCTGCCTGCGCGAAGCGTGCTTACACTGGAGCGATGCGCACGGCGAGAAAGATTCGCTACCGTCTGGAGTGGCTGGGGCTCAAGTTCGCCACGAAATTCCTTCCGCTTTTGTCGCGCAAAGCTTGTTATCGGCTAGCCCTTTTGCTCGGCTCGCTCGCCGCCATGCTCGATCGTCGGGGCCGGCGCGTTGCGCTGAGTAATCTGCGCGTGGCCTTTGGCGATGAGATTTCAAGCGAGCGTCGCGCGCAGATCGTGCGTGAATCCTATCAGCATTTCGCCCGCACCATGCTCGATTTTTTTTGGAGTCCGCGCCTAACGAGTCAAAATTTCTCGCGTTACGTTGAGTTCGAGAATCGCGAGAGATGGGATGAGGAAAACACGCGCCCGGGCAAACCGGTCATTGTCGGTTGTTACCATTACAGCAACTTCGAATGGCTCAGCATTGTCTCGGCCTTCGCCGGTCTCGAAGGTGTCGTCATCGCGCAGCAATTCAAGAATCCACTGCTCGATCCGATCTTCCTGAAGTTGCGCCAGAGAAGCGGCCACCGCGTGGCACCGCGCAAAGGCGCCGTCATGCATCTTTACCGGGCCCTGCGCCGCGGCGAACGCTTCGCCTTGCTCGTCGATCTGACGATTTCGGCGAAACTCCCGACCGTGGCGATTAAGTGCTTCGGGCTTGAACGCTGCGTCACCTTTGCTCACGTGTGGCTGCACCAACGCACCGGCGCGCCGCTCATCAACGTCCACTGCGAGCCGCTGCCCGGCGGACGTTACCGCGTGGTTTTTCATCCCCGGATTGAATTTCCCGCGGGCGCTTCGCTCCAGGAGATGGCGCAAGCTTGCTGGGACCAGTTCGAGCCGGTTGTCCGGAAAAATCCCGCCCCCTGGCTCTGGATGTACAAGCATTGGCGTTACCGCCCGCTGGCGGCGAATCTGGCGGCGTATCCGTTCTACGCGAATGTTTCGGAGGATTTCGAGCGCCGTCTCGATGAAGGCGCGCGCAAACTTCCGCCGATGACTTCGAAAGTGAAGGTGCCAGTCAGAAGTCGGAAGTAAGAAGTAAAAAGTTCATAGGAAGTGACAGGTAACGAGTGACAGCCAGCATACCGCTCCTCGCGTCTCTCAAAATAGAAGTGATTGGCTGCCTGTTAGCACAATCACCACTGGTAATGTTCCGTTGATCGAGACGGTAGCCGTCGCGTCAGACCTGCGGAAGCAACCGGTTAGTTCCCTAAACAGGATAAGTCCGCGCGCGAATCAAGGCCGCAGAGTTCACGATTTCGCGGTGGGCTGCAGCACGTTTTGCGAGCGCCTTGTTAGGCTTTCGGCGCCTTCTTACCAGATTGTAGGTTTTCGAATCAACGTACATTCGCAGACTCCGTCCGCTCGCCGGTCCGAGATCCTTCAAGATCGGTTTTGACCCGAGAAACAGGATCTGCTCAAGATGGTCCGAGTCAGGATTTGAAAAAGAGATGTAACCGCCAGGAAGAATCTGCCGTGGCCGGTTAATATTCCCGCCAAAGCTGTAACGCGTACCGGCCGTCGCGACCGGATCATAAAAGTGCGGTGTGATAAAATCGGACACAGCAATCCCCTGAATTGAATAAGCGTATTGGTCCGCTTCACAAGGGTCGCATACCTCCACCAGATATTCGAACTCGCCGGGACTATCCTGAACTCCTTTACCGACGATTTTGATGGAGCGCGAGGTTTGCAGTCGATTCCCCGAGGGATCGACCAGCATCTCGAGGATTTCGTGGCTCGCATCGATCGTCCAATCGCTGCCCTGAGCGGTTGCGACTACCAATGCATAGGGCTGGTTCTTTTTGTCGAGATGCACGCCACCTTCGTCGGGCGGCAGCTTTGCCGTCAAGAACACCGGCCAAACCCCAACCGGAATTGATTTTGGATTGGGCAGAGAGCGAACGGTCGCTTTGACGTTCCAAAATTGAGGCAGATCTCGCATCACCTGGATATTGAGTGCGGCTGCAGCTGATTGCAGAAGCTGAGGATCAACTGATTTCGTCGCATCGGTTAGGCCTACTTGGATAACTGACATAGGGCTCCTCCTTGTTATGTTTCACCCATTGTAACAGAGCGCCGCTGGTCAGGCCAGCCAATTCGGCGCTGCGTCACCTTCGCTCACGTGTGGCTGCACCAGCTCACGGGCGCGCCACTCATCAACGTCCATTGCGATCCGCCGCCCGGCGGGCGTTACCGCGTGGTTTTTCATCACCGGATTGAGGGTCGCGAACAAGGCGAAAAACGCCGAACGCCCAACTCCGATAAATCGCGGGCAGGCGTCCAACGCCCAATGTCGAATTCAGCATGCATCGCAACCGGCTTATGATAAGCGTTGATTGGGCGCTATGTACTTTTGCACGGTTGTGGGGAAGACGTCATGAAAGCGCTAGTCTTTGTTTTTGTGCTTTGTTTCATCGACGGCCTCATGCTGCGCGGCGAGAAGGTGTCGCCGGGCAAGGCGGCGGTTCAAACAAGTGCGGACGTTCCGGAAGGATACGGAATAGGAGAGAAGAGCCTGTCGCCTAACGGCCGGTTCGCGATTTTATATCCAATTCGCGGGGACGACAGCGCTGAGCTGCCACCGAATCTCCTGGTCTGTCTCAAACCGTACTCAGTTCTGACACGAATCGGAACCGAAGGCGGCCGCTGGCAGGGCGCGCGCGACCAGCCGCTGGCGAAATGGAACGGCAACTCAATCGTCGCGATCTGGATCGCAGCAAGATGGGGGATGAAGGATCTCGCGATCTACGAAATCGAAGCGGATGAGATCAAACGGATCCAGCCTGTCTGGCGGAAGGTGTGGTTGCTCTTCGATGACGATTTTCGAGAGCGTTTCCTGAGCAAGTATCCGGACGAAAAAGGGTCGGGCGTTATTTTCGTCTCCAAAGGCGAAGGACCCGATTCAAAACCCGAGTTGGAATTCAAGGGCCATAAGATGCTATTGAACCTTTTCGCCGATAATAAGCCCGATCTGTCTGTCACTCCGCATTGGACGGCATCGCTTCACGCCGTTTGGAATCTCGACACGGCCGAGTTGGAGAAGGTGGATTTTCGGCCAGGGCCGATCGAGCTGCGCCCGAATTACTGAAGATCACAAAGTAGATCGCTAAGGGCTTGGAGCTGAAAACTAATTATGAAGATCAAACCACACCTTTTCATTGGCTCGTCCAGCGAGGGGCTTTCGGCTGCGCAGGTTCTGAAGGCACAGCTTTCTTCGTGGGCAGACTGCGACATCTGGAAGGAACCAGGCGTATTCGAGTTGAATAAGGGATATCTGGAAAACCTGCTCGAGCGCCTGAATCTGTATGAATACGGCATCATGGTCGCGACGGCGGATGACGCAACGAAATCACGTGGAGAAACGAAGATGGCGCCACGGGACAATGTGGTATTCGAGCTCGGGCTTTTCATGGGCCGACTCGGCCGGGACCGGACGTTTTTTGTATTCGAGAAGGATTCGAAACTACCGACGGACCTTTTGGGAATTACGCTGCCGCCGTTTCCCAAGGGCAATGGTCGCGCGCGGGATCGAGCCCTGCAACTTTGCGCCGACATGATCGAAGCGCATGTGAAGAGCCGGAGCGGTATCTTCGAGGGTGGTATCTTTCCGTCGGTGCCGCTGGCGTTTGGCTACTTCTACAATTTCATCGAGGTCGTGTGCCGGCGGCTAGCAGCGGCGAAGGCGGCGAAAATCAATGGAACGCTGAAGGCGATCCCGGACTTCAAGTTACAAATCCTGATTCCGGACGATCTGGCGGATGACATGAAGGCGAAGGTGGCAGCGGCGAAGAATATCCGGAGGTGGGAGCAGATCTCGGTCGAGGCTCCGGAAACGCGCGCCTACGAGTTCTTCGCCGACGTGAAGTTTGGCGCGGGAAAGACCGCGATCTTGCAGGATGTGCCGACGACTCTGCTAAGCCTGCACCAGACGATCACGGAGTTCCTTAAGCTCAGCCACGTCGGAAGCGACCAGAAGGAGAAGCTGGTTGAAACTCGAGAAATCCGGCGCTTCAAGCTTGTACTCGACCATCTCATCCAGAAAACCAGCGCCACCAAAGGCAAGGTGCGGACCGAGATCGTGGACATATGAGCTCCGGCTTCTTGACGCTGCTAGCCGAAACTATCCGACTGCGGATCCCAAAAATTGCCTAACAAGTCAAGGCCGGAGAAATTGGAACGCATTTCATTGGGCTGCGGACGCTGCGACTCCTCATGTAAGCGCGTCGAATATCAAGTCGTCGCGAGTTTTAGAAGCTAATCGTCATATCCGGCCTTGGCTGGACGCAGCGTTGGGTCTGTCTGCCTCCACCGGACTTTCCTGCTGTGATCATCACACAAGACGGATCGCGCTCTAGCGTTGCGACGACGACTTTATTTGTACCAGGTCGAAGTTTGCGACCGATCATAAAAGGTGCGGAATGCGCCTAACCACACGGAACGTGGCTGGCACTCGAAGATATAGAAGAAGAGTAGGTGCGCGATGGCACTTAACGGGCGACAGTTATTGTCTTATGCCGTTTCGCGCACTTCATCTTTCCCCCCAAATGTTACAGGCGGTTCGGGATTCGGGTTACACCGAGCCGACTCCAATCCAGATTGC
>JBARAJ010000205.1:0-4946 GCA_049791915.1 Candidatus Udaeobacter sp. | reverse complement strand
CAAGATCGAGGTTCCGCGGTGGACTCACATCTTTCCTGCGCTCGCTCTTCTGCTTGTGCTGATACCGATCTTCCGGCTCACCGAGCTTTCACTGCTTGTCTGGCCGTTCGTGTTAATCATCGACGTTCTTGCAATCGGTCTGGCGATAGCGACTGCAACTCTGCTGCCGGTCATCGCCGTGCTCGTGCTCACACTCGTCGCAGTCGGAGCGTGGTTGCTGCGAATTCCGACTGAGCTCACAGGGTTACCGACGGCGCTGCTTGTACTCGCCTGCTTCGCGATTTTCTTTTTCGTTGCCGTGGGTTGGGCCTGCCGCCGTTTGATGGCGCCGAGAACGCGCGCGCCAAACCTGTTCGGCAACATCACCGACCCGGCGAATCTCTCGGTTCAACTTCCCGCGCTCTCGGCGACGTTGCCGTTTCTGCTGCTCATCATGGTGGCGCTACAGTTACCGCTGACGAATCCGTCGCCTGTCTTCGGTTTGGGGTTGTTGCTGGTGGTTTTGCTTCTCGGCATGAGCGAAATCTTTTCGCTCGAACTGCTCCCGGCAGTCGCGCTCGTCTCCGTGCTCGGGCTGGAGCACGCGTGGCATTTCGAACATTTCGATCCCACTCGCGCAACGCTGCCGCTGATCTGGTACCTCGGCTTTTATGCCCTGTTCACGATCTTTCCGTTCGTTTTCCATCAACGCTTTGCCGGAAAAACGGTCCCGTGGGCGACAGCGGCGCTTGCTGGTCCATTGCACTTTTATCTTATTTACCAGCTCGTTCGCACTGCGTACCCCAGCGGAGTTCCCGGTCTGGTGCCGGCGGCATTTGCGCTGCCAGCGTTACTTGGATTGTTCGTGCTGCTAAAACGCACGCCGATCACAAGCCCGGCACGCAATGCGCAACTGGCGCTTTTCGGCGGCGCTGCATTGTTTTTCATCACGTTGATTTTCCCGATCCAATTTGATCGACAATGGATCACAGTGGGTTGGGCGCTGGAAGGCGCAGCGCTGTGCTGGCTCTTTCTTCGGATACCGCATCCCGGGCTACGTTTGGCCGGCATCGGTTTGCTCGTCGTGGTATTCGTTCGCCTGGCGCTCAATCCAGCCGTGCTCAGTTATCATCCGCGCGCCGCGTTCCCGATTTTCAATTGGTACCTTTACACATACGGAATCGGCACGGCTTGCCTGTTCGCCGCTGCGCGATTACTGGTGCCGCCGCGCAGTCGCGTGCTCGGGCACGATGTGCGGCCGCTATTGTACACACTCGGCACCGTGCTCGCCTTTTTCACTGTGAATATCGAGATCGCCGATTACTTCAGCACACCGGGCATGGCCGCGTTGACGTTTCAATTCTCAGGTAATTTCGCACGCGACATGAGCTACAGCATCGCATGGGGGTTGTTCGCCCTTCTGCTGCTCATTGTCGGAATCCGAAAACGAATCGCGCCGACGCGTTACGCCGGCCTGGCATTGCTTGGAATCACAGTCGTGAAACTTTTCTTTCACGATCTTTCTCAGCTTGATCAACTCTATCGCGTCGGCGCGTTCATCGCCGTCGCGGTAATCGCAATTCTCGCGTCGTTTCTGTATCAGCGGTTTCTCGCCGCGGTCACGAAAAACAATGAAACGAATACCGCGGTCTCACCCGCTCCATAACTTCTGCACCATTGTCGCATTGGCGATCGTAGTCGCTGCGCAGACGTGTCTGGCATTCGATCCTAACGAATGGCGGAACACGCAGGCGCTCGAAGTTCCAGCCAAGGGACTCGTGCGCGTGAATGTTCCGGCGGCAACGTTGGATGCCGCGCAGCCCGGCCTCGAAGATCTGCGCATCGTCGATTCTATAGGGAACCAGGTCCCTTATCTTATCGAGCGATTGCTGCCGGACCCAGAATCAACGATACCGCCAACGGAATTTCGCAGCACCATCGAGAACGGCGCAACGCACTTAATTCTTAAAACAGGAACAACTGCGCCGATCATTGGCGTGAGTCTCGAAACACCAGCGACGCGCTTCATGAAAGCTGCAGACGTCGAAGGATCGAATGACGGGAGGACTTGGACCAAACTCGCCGGCGGTGATTCGTTGTTTCAGTTGCCGAACGGTGCAACGAAACTGCGCGTTTCATTGCCTGAGGGCGCGTGGCAATTCTTGCGCGTCACCATTGACGATCTGGGGTCGCCACCGATGCCGTTCACTGGGGCGCATCTGCACAAGGCGCGCACAACCGCGCCTGCGGAAACGGTTCCGATTACCATCAAAACGCGGGACGAAAGTCCAGGCACAACGAGACTCGCTCTCGATCTTGGCGCAGCGAACCTTACTTTGGGATCCCTGCGGATCGAGAGTAACGAACCGGTATTCACGCGCGCTGTTACCCTTGCGGTACCCGAGGTAGGCGACGACGGCATTCGCGAACGCAACATCGCCGACGCGGTGATTTATCGAGTGAATGTGAACGGCAAAAACGAAGCGCGCCTGGAGATTCCGCTCGAATCGCAAATCCACACGCGCGAGTTGTTCGTGCTGATTCGAAACGAAGATAGCCCACCACTTTCGATTGATACCGTGCGCGCTGACAGGCGCCTCGTGCGCCTGACCTTTTTCGCAAACCAACCAGGCGAGTATTCACTTCTCAGCGGCAACACCCAATGCACTGCGCCGCGATACGATCTTTCGGCCCTAAGCGGAAAGCTCAGGAATGCAACTGCAACGGACGTTGTTCCCTCAGCGCTGGTTCCCAATCCAAATTATAAACCGCCCGAAGCACTCGCCGCGGTCACATTGACGGGAACGCGACTCGACATCACGAAATGGAAATTCCGCAAACTTTTACCACTCACGCAAAGCGGCGTGCAACAAGTCGAACTCGATCCCGAATTGCTAGCGGCTTCGCAACCCGACCAACGCGACATCCGCATCGTGCGTGGCGAGTATCAGCTGCCGTTCCTTTTTGAACGCACGTCATTGTCGCGTCCAATCGGTTTAAATGCCGCAGCGGCGAACGATCCGCAAAAAACTGCCCTTTCGCGTTGGTCCTTAAAACTCCCGCAGCCCGGGCTGCCGATCACGCGGCTGGTCTGCACACCGTCCTCCCCGCTTTTCCATCGGCAAATGCGATTGTGGGAAGAAGTCACTGACGAGCGCGGCGACAAATTTGCATCTGAACTCGGCCACGCCACGTGGGACCAAACGCCCAACTCTCCAAAACGCGATCTGGTTATCGAGCTCAACGCGCGCCCCAAAAGCGATACGTTGTTTCTCGAAACAGACAACGGAGACAACCCCGGAATCGACCTACGCGACTTCCGCAGTTACTACCCGATAACGCGTGTCGTATTCAAAGCGACGCCGGATCCCGCGCAGCCGGTTTGGCTATATTATGGCAATCTCGATGCAACCGCCCCGCGTTACGATCTCACTCTCGTCGCCAGCGAACTTCTTAAGGCTGAACGCGGCACCGTCGCCGCGGGTGCGGAAGAAAACCTTTCGGCGAAACCGTCGCAGGTTGGCCAAACACTAACCGGATCGACTCGCTACATTTTTTGGGGCGCGCTGGCATTAGTTGTGATCGTGCTGCTCGCGATCATGTCGCGCTTCTTGCCGAAAGCCCAGCAACAATGATCAGCGGATTTGAGGCGATTGTCGCGACGTTGCTTCTCGTCATAGTTGCCTTTGGCCCACGAAACACGCGAAAAGACGCAAGAAATTTCAGATGGAAGATCGACGGATACCTTTCATCACTTTCTTAGTCGACTTCCTTTCATGTACTCCGTGTGTTTCGTGGGCTAAGGGAATGTGAGGCGAAGAATTGTTCCGGCGGCTTGGAAGTTACTCGTTTTTGGGCTGGGATACTTTGTTGTCATGTTCTTCGGACATTTGCCCGACCATCTGATTCTTTTTCCGACAAGATCGCCGATCGATGCCGGGGCTGCCGCACGGAGAACGATTCCTTTCGAGAATGGCGATTTGGAAATCTGGACGGCACAATCACAGTCGGCACGTCAACGGGGCCGCGCAGACGTTTACATTTTGCGCTTTTACGGCAACGCGGATCGCGCGGATCGCTGGCCTGCCATGGAGGCCGAGCTTTGGATGGATCGCGCAGTGGAAATCTGGGGAATGAATTATCCGGGATTTGGCGGCAGCACGGGACCGGCGCGATTAGCGCGCATCGGACCAGCAGCGGTTGCGGCATTTGACGAATTAAGGCGTCAAGCGGCGAACAAAAGTGCTGGAGAGTCTGCTGTCCCCAGCGGACCGACGCCGAGTTCTGCCCTGAGGACAGCGCAGCATACAGCCCCGATCGTTCTATTCGGCACGAGCATTGGCGCGACGGCTGCGCTTCACGTGGCTGCGTCTCGCCCGACCGAAATTGCCGGATTGATCTTGCAGAATCCGCCGCCGCTGCGCGAAATGATTCTGCGTCAATTTGGCTGGTGGAACCTGTGGCTGTTGGCGGGTCCTGTCGTATTGCAGCTCCCGCGAGACCTCGACAGCATTGCAAACGCGAAAACGAGTCGCGCACCGGCAATCTTTTTGCTGGCGGAAAGGGACGAGATCGTGGCGCCGCGTTTTCACCGGCTGGTGGTTCAGGCATACGCCGGAGAAAAACGCATCATCGAATTGCGCGGCGCCCATCACAACGATCCTGTCGAAGGAAGCGCGCTGGTGGATTTGAATGATGGGATCGGTTGGATGTTAACGAAGGCCACTTCTTCGCGAGCGCCGTAGCGGCGTACCAGCACAGCTATTTACACCTCGATTTCAGGGCGGCTCCCCTTAAGCTGGGCGCCCCATGCAGAACGCTCAAAACCTCATGAGCAGTTTCGAGTTCATCGCCGCGCTCATGTCCATCATCATCGGCCTCGGTGTGACCAATCTGCTCGCGGGCGCCGGTCGCGCGTTTTACCGCCGCAAAGAAAATCCGCTCGACGAAGTCCACATTGTCCTCAC
>JBARAJ010000204.1:0-5862 GCA_049791915.1 Candidatus Udaeobacter sp. | reverse complement strand
CTTGGGCACTTCAACGAAGATGCATTTGTGTTTGTGTGAGATCACCGTGCTGCCGGATTGAAGTGTGGGAGTGTTCGAGTTGTGGGTCGGCCGGGACTCGAACCCGGAACCAACGCCTTAAAAGGGCGCTGCTCTACCGATTGAGCTACCGACCCATGCGGGAAACTTCTCTAAAGTACATCGCTGCTGATGGCAACATTGTAGGGCAGGCGCTCCGCCTGCCAACTATGAGTTAGGCAAGCGATGCGCTTGCCCTAGAGCCTCAGAGTCGTGAGCAAATCCCGCAGGGAATTTTTCGGCCGATCTAATTGAAAAACTAACAAGCCTGCCTCCTTCGCTGCTTTCCAATCGCGCTCTGGGTCATCGCCGACGTGAAGGACCTCGTTCGCATCCAGATGCATTATCTTTAATGCGCGCCGAAAAATTTCCGGATCGGGTTTGTCCGCCCCGAGTTCGCTGGAAATGAAGATGTTGCTGAAATGGTTGGAAATGCCCAGGTGCTGGAGAATGAACCGCAACCTGCCGTCAAAATTTGAGACTACCGCGAGTTGAAAACGTGGCCGTAATTGCTCGAGCACTTCAGGCACTTCGGGGTAAAGCTCCCAGACACCTGCTTCGGCGAAGTGTTCGTACGCCACTTCGAAAAAATTGTCCCGGTCAAATTCGCTCAACGAAGGCGCAACCTTATCGAATACGTGCCCGATCAGCTCGCGCCACCACTCTTTGTCATCGTTTTCGCGCGGGCCCTCGATTGCAGAGCGTCGCGGCATTTCTTGCCATGCTGTGTGAAACGCGCGATCCAATTCCTGCGCGTCGAGATCTAATCCTACTTCGCGACCGACGTAAGCGTAATGGTCGCCGACTGTTTTCGTGAGAAAAAAAAGCGTCCCGGCGGCGTCGAAAAGAATCGCTTTGATCACCTTCAATGCAAACGTTCAGCGTACAACCTGCCTGCACAACGCTACGGGGCGGCAAGCGCTAAACGTTAACATCTAGCGCGGGACGGGACGCCACCATTTTTTTGTTTGGCAAAATCCGCGCAATACGCGTTGCATGATCGCGTGCGATGAATGCTGTTGACGAGTCGCTGCCTTTGCGGAACTGGACGCAATCGGCCGGCGAGGAAGTGGCGAATGGTATCAGCCATGGGATCGGGCTCGTGGGTGCGGTAATCGGCACCCCGATCCTCCTTCTCGCAGCATTCCACCATGGTAACATCCCTTTTCTCATTGGTACGATCATCTTTACCACGACGATGTTGCTGGTGTACCTGGCATCGACCCTCTATCACGGTTGGCCCCAGACTAAGACGAAAGCTCTTCTCCAAGTAATAGATCACGCGGCGATTTTTTTGTTAATCGCGGGAACGTGCACGCCATTTGCCTTGGGCCCGTTACGTGGTGATGGCGGGTTAGCGATGCTTGGGATCGTCTGGGCGCTCGCGCTTTTCGGCGTCATCATGAAAGCAACACGAGGCGTGCTGCGTCATCGGAGACTTGCGATGACTCTCTACCTCGGAACGGGCTGGATCGGACTCGCGTTCATACGTCCGCTCGCGCTCGCAATTCCGTTGTCGGCGCTCCTCTGGTTGATCGCGGGTGGCATTGCTTACACGGCAGGCACATTATTTTTCGCGAACGAGCGACTTCGTTATGGCCATTTCGTTTGGCATCTGTTCGTGCTTGCCGGCTCTGGCTGTCACTTTGCGGCGGTATTTATTTGCGCGATCTGAAAAGCGACGCGTACCGTTGGACAAGCTCGCCGGCGCGGCGGACTAATTGGTATGCTGCCGGTTGAGCATAACGATCCGATCAACGCAAGAATTCTCGCGGTTTCGGAAGACAAGATCGAAGGATTTGTTCGCGAACCGTTCGAAGAGATCGCAAATCGCTCGGGTGTGGGTGTCGAGGTTGTGATGGCGCGCATCGCGGAAATGTTGCGCGCGGGAACGGTCCGGCGCGTCCGGCAAACGTTGCTTGCGACCAACCTGGCTGAGGGCGCGCTAGTCGCATGGAAAGTCCCCGAAGAGAAGATCGACGCCGCGTTCGACTGGATGTTTCAGCGCGATCCGTTTTCGGGACATGTCGTGCTGCGTTCGACCGAAACCGTCAGCGCTGGATCGGACTACAAACTTTGGACGACTGTAAAGGCTCCCCAAGGATTTTCGCTCCGAGCGCATTGCGAATTGCTAGCCGAAAAAGTGGGCGCGGAACGTTTTCGTCTTATGCCAGCCAAAGGTATTTTCACACTCGGCGTTGGACATGTTCGGCGTAAAACAATTGAGCCCGGAAACAAAGCTGATCAGCCGGCGAAAATGATGCCGGTGCAGCTCGTCGAGCTGAGTGAACACGAATGGGATGTGTTGCTTGCTCTGAAGCGCGAATTCACTCCGGAAGAGGTCAAGCCAACGCCGTGGGTTTCTCGGGCACGCGAAGCGGGAGTATCGCTCGAGGAATTCTGTTGCGTAGCCGAAGATTTGAATGCGCGAAAGATTGTAGGGCGTTTTTCAACTTTCCTCGAACATGTCAAACCGTCCGTGGGCGGGGTGCGCGTCACACGTTTCAACGCTTTATTTCATTGGACGGTGCCCGCGGGCCGTGAAATTGAGACCGGAGGCGAGGTCGGCCGTCATCACATTTTAACTCATTGCTACTGGCGCGAAGCCGGTTCGGAGTTTAAGAACGTCAACATCATGGCCGTGGCGCACGGCACGGATAAGCGACTGCTCCTCGAGCACAAGGCGGCGATTGATCAACATCTCCGCGCGAGCGATATCCCGGTTTCTTACACAAACGTGTTTTGGGGTGGCCGCAGCGAGATCAAGCCGTCGGAGATTTCGCCACGCGTTTATCGGGAGTGGTTGTCGGAGCAAGGGAAGAATTAAAGGCTGCGACTGTTTTCGGGAAGTTCTCGCGATACGTAAGATCAAGGTTTCGCAGGAGAGCGACGGCAAGATTCTGACGGTCGACTTGTCGGCCTAACGCCATTGCGAGAGATATGGCTCTGTCTTGAAGCTCGACGGGAAAATCGTCGTGCCATTGATTCACGTTAATTCCGATTCCCACTACAGCCAGGTGCCGCGCCTTGTTTTGCGCGCGCATCTCCACAAGTACGCCTGCTACTTTGTGTCCATTGAGCTGAACGTCGTTAGGCAACTTGATCGCGGGCTCGAGGCCGAACTCGATGCGAATCACGTCCGAAATCGCTTCGATCGCCCAAATCGTGAGCCGTCCCGAGTCGCTGAGCTGGATCTCGGGTCGTAACAGGATTGAAAACCAAAGACCTTTTCCTGTGGTTGATTCCCAGCGGTTGCCACGCTGACCGCGCCCGGCTGTTTGGTGTTCAGCGAAAAGAACCAGACCCTCGTGTGCGAGGGACGGCGGACCGGAGACCGCCGCTCCTTGCGGGAATGCGATCTGCAGAATGGCGTCATTTGTCGAACCGGTTTGTTCGAGCACGATGACCTCCCGGCCGATTATGGAGCAGGGAAGTGCCGCTTGAAGTCGCTCAGCGATCAGCCGGTCCAACTTCTCAGCCGTGGACATGAGTCATTTCCAGTCCGAGATCGATCGCGCGTGCCGCAGTCGTCAGCGCACCGATTGAAATGTAATCGACGCCGGTGGCTGCGATCCGCCTGACGTTTTTCAGCGTGATGCCGCCGCTCGCTTCGAACTTGATGTTGTTTCTTCTCAACGCCAGAGCCTCCCGAATCTGAGCGGGCTCCATGTTGTCCAAAAGAATAACGTCGATGCCGTCGATCTCGACAAAAGCGCGCGTCTGCTCCAAATCGTCAGCCTCCACTTCGATGCGGATGTTTGGCTGTTCTTTGCGAAGCCGGCGAATTTGGTCGGCAAACCCGGAAAGCCCTCCGAGAGCGGCAAGGTGATTGTCCTTTACGAGGACCATATCGAACAGACCGGAACGATGATTAACGCCACCGCCAGCGACGACTGCGGCTTTTTCCAATGCGCGCAGGCCCGGGGTCGTTTTGCGTGTGTCGAGTATTTTGGCCGGATGATTGCCAACCGCGTCAACGAACTGCCGCGTGAGCGTTGCGACGCCGCAGAGGCGTTGAAGAAAATTTAGCGCCACGCGTTCGGCCTTGAGAATCGAACGCGCAAGCCCGCGCACTTCGATCAAGATATCATCGGCAACTACGGTTTCGCCATCCGGGCGAACGATCTGAACATCCGTCGCAGGATCGATCTTCCGAAAAATTTCCGCCGCCGTCGCGGTCCCTGCAACGACCGTTGGTTCATGCGCGACGATGCGTCCGCTGGCATGCTGCGCCTCGGGAACGAAAAACTCGGTAGTGATGTCGCCCTTGCCTATGTCTTCTTTAAGTGCTGCAGCGATCGGATCGTAATCGTCAGGGTTCATGGAGGAGCGGAGGCCGCACGATACGTATAAAATCCAACGGCGTCTATCGAACACGCCAGCAAAGCGTCGCTGCTGGCCACCAGATTTTGGCAAAAAAAATGATTCGGGCAGCGCACGCTAAGGAGAAACAACTTCTAGAAAACTCGCGCAACCGCCCGAATCGCCTTAACCTGTTACATTCGACAGCCTGTAGAAGCGCGCGTTCGAACTTTTTTACGAAAAATTCGTGCCTGGTCAGGTTTCCGCAGAGACGCACGTGGTCTTACAGAAGATTTGCCTGTACAAGGGTCGAAACTCGAGCTGCTTCGTCGCGTACTTCCTGAAGAAGCGACTTAAACTCACATTTTTCCAAGGCTGCAATCAGGGCGGGATATTCGGGCTCGATTCGCAAATCATCTATCGGCACAGGCAAATCCATCTCACAATCGAGATCGACCATTTTTCGGTTCTGCAATATCTGCTCGCGAGCGTTGGCCAGTTTCTCGCGGGTACGCACGCTTTTGACATTGTCGATATTGTTCAGTAACGGGTCGAGACCACCGAATTCACGGATCAACGCCGCGGCGCTTTTACGACCTATTCCGATCCCGGGAATGTTGTCCACTGAATCTCCGGTCAACGCGAGGACGTCACCAATCAGCCCGGGCGGGACGTCCCATTTCGCTGTGACCTGCTCTTCGCCGAGTAATGCGAATGCGTCCTTGGGCGACGCGAGATCCGCTTTCGCGGTCGTATAGACTTTCACGCAAGGACCCACGAGCTGAAACAAATCTTTGTCATTGGTCGCGAGCACAACTTCCACGCCTGCCCGCTTGCAGGCGGCAATTGCATAACAACCCATCAGGTCGTCGGCCTCGGTATCCGGAAGCGAAATATTTCGGAAGCCAAGCAAAGGGGTAAGCTTTTGAATAAACTCCAGCTGCGGCACCATCGGTTTGGGCATTTCTTTGCGCGTTTCTTTGTAAGCAGGTTGCAGCTCTACTCGCTTCTGCGGCAGGCCTTCATCCCAGACGACCGCGCCGAGCTCAGGTTGCAAATGTTTCACCATTAACCGCAGCGTTTTCGTAAAACCGAAAATGGCGTTGGTCGGTTCGCCTTGGGAATTCGAGAGATTCGGGATGGCGAAAAACGACCGATAAACGTAGTAATGACCATCGATCAGCAGCAGTCTCATTGCAGGCTATTGCTGGATTCTGAATGCATGATGCTGGATGATCAAGGGGTGACTGACGAATGGATCGTGCGTGTGCAGGGCGCGGAATACGGCCCGGCAAACATCGAGACTCTCCGTGAATGGAAAGAGGAGGGGCGATTGCTGCCGGTCAATGAGGCGCGCCGAGCCGACGTCGATCTTTGGACAACAGCAGCGGAAATTCCCGGGCTCTTCAGTGTGCCACCGGTCGTGCCAATCGCCGAGCCTTTGCCGCGGCAAACGCCCATACCAGTGGCGCGCCGGACCTTTGCTGAAATTCTAACGGAGAC
>JBARAJ010000203.1:0-8675 GCA_049791915.1 Candidatus Udaeobacter sp. | reverse complement strand
TCCACACATCCCGCGCAGCCGAGTCGCGCGCTCCAGCGAGTTCGTTCTCGGCTTGATGCAGGTCGGCCTCGGCCATGTCGAGTTTGTGCCGGCGCGCGAACCCGTCGAAGATCGGCACGTTCATCGTGAGAAACGCGCCAAACGTCGGACGGGTGCTCCCGAAGTAGTCGGATTTGGCGACGCTGACCTGTAGGTCCGTTTCGCTAAAGTGCGTGTCGAGCGTGACCTTTGGATAATACTCAGCGCGTACACTGCGAATCTCATATTCCTTCGAGCGAACATTGGCCAGTTTTGCAACGAGGTCCGGCCTTTGCGCCAAAGCTTTCGTGATCAATGTACCAACAGAATCTTCTGTCCCAGCATCCAAACCGCTCTTCTCTGGCAGGTCCGCCACCTTGAGTTGCACCGTCGGCAGAAGCCCAATGCTTTCGATCAGAGCAACTCTGGCGTCGCTCTCCGCACCAAGGCTGGCCTGAAGATCAAAGTTGGATTGCGCACTCTGTTGTTCCGCCTGCAGCAGTTCGGGTTTCGTGGCAAGCCCGTTATCAAACCGCGTCTGCGCCGCCTGCTCCACCGTTTTTGATGCGTCCAGCGCGCTCTGAGTTACCATCACTTTTTGACGCGCTGTGCCGAGCTGGTAAAAGCGGTCGGTGACATCAAACACGATTTTTTGGTGCGTTCCGTTGAAGCCGACATTCGCCATCATCAATTTCTCGCGTGCTGACGCCCTGATCGCGCTGCGTTCACCGAAGTCGATCAGCAACCACTTTGCGTCTAGCTCGGCTCGCGCCAACAACGACTCAGTGATTAACGTACCTCCGCCGACAATCTCAACGTTCGGCAGGTTGCCGTTAGTTGGCGGCGGTTGCGTCGTCCGCAATGTTGGAAACGGAATGAAGGCCCGGTCGTATCCTCCAGCCGCAGCCGCGACGATGTATGGGTAATAAGCGCTCTCTGTGAGACCGACGGCAGCAGCTGCCATTCGGGCCCGCTGCCAGGCTACACGTGTATCCGGATTACTGCGCTGCGCGATGTCAATCAGCTCGGCGAGATTGTAAGTTTTGCGCGGATCGATGGCCGGCAAATAACGCCGTTCAGCTTCAGTCGGTTGGTATTGACGAAGTTCTCCTTCGTATCTCGGCAACGCCGGTGGCGCCCACGGTCTCAACGACGACGGAGGAGGATCATCACGGCCAAGTGCGATCCCGATCGTCGCCAACAATTGTGTCGCTCCGATGAAAGAAATCTTCACGAGAACTTTTCGAATCTCGTAGCAGCGTTTCATGAGGAGTCATTGTTGCTTATCGTGACCTGAATTGGCGAGCACAGAAGCCGCGCTCGTTGACAGTTGGGAGCGTTCCGGACGCGCATGGGTCGCCTCGCCCTTACCAAGGGAGAGGGGGAGAGTGAGGGTCTGATCGAACGCACATTCATTCTGTATGACCCCTCACCTCCATCCTCTCCTCTGTGAGGGGAGAGGCGGGCACAACGCTCGTTGGCCTTACTTGCTTTGTGCGCGCGCGGGTTCGAGCCAGTTGACCGCTGAGCTCTTCGATATCACGGAAGGTGATCATCTGCTCGATTTCCTGGCCGAAGAAAAGATCAAGTGTCCAACTCACCATGACTCGCAGCTTCTTAGCCAGGCGTGGAAGCTTCATTAGATACACTGATCGCCAGAACCACCAGGCGATAAAGCCGGAAAACTTGATCCCAAACACCATCGCCACACCGGTATGATGACCAATGCTCGCCAACTGGCCCATCATTTTATAACGGAACGGCTTGAGCGACCCATCGAGAATTGTAGCTTCGATGTTCTTCGCAACCGTCACTCCTTCCCGTAAGCCGTGCTGCGCCGTAGGTGGATGAAAGTTTTCCGTGTTTGAGATAGGCACGGCTGCGCAATCTCCCGCCGCCCATAAGCCAGGAACGCCCGTCACCGCAAAGTATTCACTAACCAGGAGTCGACCATGTTCCTTCTCGTAAGGTAATGCTGCAATGACCGGGCTGGGTTTTACACCTGCCGTCCAGATCAGAGTCGCAGTTGGAATCGATGTGCCATCGCTTAACGTGACCACCTTCCCATCGTAGTTCGCCACGCGTGGGCCTTTGATCACCTCCACTTTGCGCTCGCGCAATTTCCGTTCGGCGTAGCGCCCCAGTTCTTCACCTAATTCGGGCAGAATGAAATTCCCCGGATGAACCATCACAACTCGAATCAATTCTTCGCGCAACTGCGGATAGTAGCGCACGGTTTCCCGCATGAAGTCGTTAACGGCGCCGGTTGTTTCGGTGCCCGAGAAACCACCGCCAGCAGTGACGAACGTGAGTAACTGCCGGCGCGCCGCCTCATCGCTCTGTAGAGAGGCTTCTTCTAAAAGCGCCACCATTCGATTGTGTAACAGCGCCGCATCACTCAAGCTTTTCATGGTTACCGCCCAGTCGCGGACGCCGTCCACATTGAAGAAGTTTGTTTCTGAGCCGAGCGTCAGAAGCAGATGATCAAACTCGAATTCAAGCTCGCGGTCCGCAACGCCACCCGTGCAATGGACTCGCCGCGCGTTCAGATCAATCGCCTGAACATCGGCTTCAATAAATTTCACATGACGAAGAATGCGGCGGAGTGGATTCACGATGTCACCCGGATAAAGATCGCCCGCTGCCACCTCGTGCAGCATCGGCGTAAAGAGAATGAAATTCTCGCGACTGATCAGCGTCACTTCTACGTCCGCTCGACGCGCGAGCCGTTTGTCGAAGTGCATTGCCGCGTAAAGCCCGGTAAACCCGCCACCGGCAATGACTATTCTAGTCGTCTTCATGCCGTTACCGCGAATCGTAACGCGACCCGTGTGATCAACATACTACTGATGGTCTCCATCATTCAGTCTTTTTCCGATCTTTTTCTCAGCTTTTGAGCGTCGCAATTTAACACAATTTTGCCGTGAAGAATGTCGACGTCGCACGAACGGCGACGGATCAAGCCGATCATTCTCCAGTGTCTGCTCAAGCAAGCGCCTTCAGGACCTCCTCTACAGTGCGGACCCGCGCGAGCCGCGGGAAGATTCTCTCAAAGGCAAAGCGATGCTCTTCGGCATCTTGGCCGGAGCAGGCGTCTTCAACTACGACGAACGCGAAGCCCAGGCCCGTCCCCTGACGCAGCGTTGATTCGACTCCCGCGTTCGTCGAGATTCCGGTCAGCACGACCGTATCGATGCCACGGCTCCTCAGTTCTGACTCGAGCGACGTGCCTGCGAACGCACCCCAGTGGCGCTTGGTAACCAAAAGGTCCCCGTCTTCGAATCCAGCTGATCGCACAATCTCCGAGAGCTCATCTGGCAGCGGTTTGCCCGCTAAAGGCGAGGGCTCATCGACGGGCAGCTGGATGAACTGCTTGAGGTTAACGCGCACCCACACCACCAACCCGCCCCGAGCTCGTAACTCGTCGGCAATCTTCCGGTTTCTTTGCACGACTTGTGTCGCCGGATACGGGGCCGCACTGATTCCCATAATTGCGTTTTGCAGATCGATGGCGATTAGCGCGGTTTTTCGAGAAACGAGATAAAGGTCAGACATAGTAAAAAAAGAATGTTTTCATCCGCGCTCCTTATGTGACTGGTGTCAGAGATCTGCAAAAGCACGCTACGTTGGTTGTGGAATAAGAACGGTGGTTGAAAGCTGCCGTGACGCCGATCTCCAGGGGCTATGCGCTTCTTCGGTGTGAAGTTTCTCGTTCAGCGCCGCGACGTGCGCCTCGATAATTTGATGGCATGCGGTCAACTCTTGCTCGCGAGCCTGAACGCCCCGGCGAGCCACTGCTTCCAGATCATCTATGTTAAATAGAGAAACGTGGTCGAGCCCGGTCACAGTAGGATCGATGTTACGCGGCACGGACAGATCGATGAGAAGCAGCGGGCGATTGCGCCGTGCTTTCATCAAATTTTCGATGTCGTCGCAACTCAATAACGTCTCAGCGCTGCTCGTCGCGGCAATGACAACGTCGACATCGCGCATTTCAAAAAGGCAATAACCGAAGCAAACCGCTTCCCCGCCGCAGCGCGTCGCGAGATCGAGCGCGCGGTCAAACGAACGACTCGAAATGAAGATCGATTGCGCGCCCTTTTTTACTAGAAGTCGAACACAGTTCTCCGCCATTGCGCCGGCGCCGAGTACCATGATCGATTGCTGCGACAGATCGGTTTTTCCAATCAATTCCACTGCTGTGCTTTTGATTGAAACAGTGCCGCGCCCGATCCCGGTGCGCGTCCGAATTTCTTTTGTCGCCTGAAACGCTCTTTGAAACAGCCGATTCAAAACGCGGCCGGTCAGTCCGGCGTTGCGAGCGATCTCGTAGGCGTTTTTGATTTGACCGGTGATTTCAGTTTCACCGAGCACCATCGAGTCCAGACCGGCAGTAACGCGGAGCAGGTGACGCACGGCAGCGGCGTCCTCGTACAGATAAATGTGCGGATCCAAATTGCTCGGCTCGGCGCAAAGCAACTGTAAAAGCGATTTAATGTGACGCGTTGCCTGTCGGGTTGTTCCGTAGATTTCAACACGATTGCATGTTGAAAGCAGAACGATTTCGTCGAGATGGCCGAAGCACTTCAGCACAAACGCAAGATCGGCAATCGCGGGCTGTTTCACCGCGAACTGCTCGCGAAGTTCGACCGGCGCGGTCTTATGACTGATTCCGGCCGCGAAGAGTTTCATGTCACTTAGTCAAAGTGGTTTCGAGATGCGCGGGTTGGGTTCCTCGATCTGGCGTGGTTGCAGAGGGCGGCGTTGTTTGTGCCGGTTCAGATTGCTGATAATTCACGATGAGACGCGAACCGCGTTGTCCAGTCAGGAATAACCAGGCCCATTGCAGGAAGACGCTGATCCGAAGACTGAGCTGAGCCAGATACAAAGTGTGAATGAAAGCCCACGCCAGCCACGCCAGAAGACCATGTATGTGCACTTTGCCGCTTTCCAGGACGGCCCACCCTTTTCCGACCACCGCCATGTTACCTTTGTCGAAATAGCGAAACGGTTTCGGACTTTTCTTTCCGGCGACGCGCCGACGAATTAATTTCCCTGCATAGTGTCCCTGTTGCATCGCGACCTGGGCGACGCCACCTAACGGTTTCCCGTCCTGATCGAGCGAGGCGGTATCTCCGATCACAAAAATTTCCGGATTACCGGGAACACTCAGATCACTTTTGATGCGCACGCGACCAGCGCGATCCGTTTCTGCGCCTAACCATTTTCCAGCCGGCGAAGACGTAACACCGGCCGTCCAGATCACTGTCTTGCTCGCAATTCGCTCCCCTGCGACAATGACTCCTTCGCTGTCGACCTTCTCGACGTTGTGGCCCAGATGGATTTCGACTCCGAGCTTTTGCAGATGCAGTTCAGCAGCACCGGACAGACTCGGGGCAAAAGTCCCAAGAACGTTTCGAGCGCCATCGATCAACACAATTCGTGCTGAAGTCGGATCGATCCGGCGAAATTCGGAACGTAATGACGACCGAACGAAAATAGCGAGCGCCGCCGCCATCTCGACACCGGTTGGTCCGGCGCCAACCAAAACGAACGTCAACAATTCGCGGTGAAGATCGACGTTTTCTTCAGCCTCGGCCTGCTCGAAGGCGCTGAGGATCTTGTTTCGAATACCGACGGCATCGGCCAGGGTCTTCAAGCTCGGAGCAAACTTTTCAAATTCGTCGCGTCCGAAATAACTGGGACGAACACCGGTCGCGAGAATAAGGTAATCGTACGGCACCGGCACATGCTGGCGATCTGCGTCGTCTACAAAAACGCAGCGTTGCGCCTTGTCCACGCCGGTGACCTCGCCCATGATCACCGTTGTATTTTCATGTCTTCGCACTACCTCGCGGAGTGGCGAACTCATTTGCGACGGCGCGAGTACTGAGGTCGCTACCTGATAAAGAAGCGGCGCAAAAACAGAATGGTTCGTTCGATCGATCAGAATGACTTCGACCGGCGCTTTCCCAAGGGCTTTGGCCGCAGCCAGACCACCAAAACCGCCGCCAACGATCACTACGCGCGGCCTTTTCGCCTCCTGCCCATCCGCACCATTGATAGAATTGAGATTAGAATCGTTCATTCATCTGTTTCTCAAGCCTCTGTGCGCTGAAATTTCAATAATTTTCGGGATTCTTGTCGTGTCCTCGTGCGCCGGAAACGACGCACGTTTTAGCTTTGCCGCGCTATATCCCATTTCATTAACACCTCGCTTCGTATCTGTTTAGCGCCAAAGGCGCTGTATTCATTTTAGCCTGGGGCAACGCCCCAGGGACTCGTGTGATATCAAATCTCAGCGCTGAAAGCGCGATTCATCGCGGTGCCCTGAGTCGCGCCTTCAGCGCTTTTTAAAAAATTCGGTTCCAAGTCCTGGGGCGATGCCCCAGGCTTTCAGTGAGGGTGCGCCGCTGGCGCTAGACGCATACGTCGCTTCAGCGAGGTGCATGGCGTTGCGCTTGGGCCTTATTACGCGAGCCAGAGATAGATCAGAAGAATCACCAGAAGCGTGGTCAAAACTAGCCACGGGATCATGATGACTTCCATCCTCAAGTTGCGAACCGCCGGAATGTCGTTGTCCACACTCGAATCCTGGTCGAAAAATCGGTGACGATTGAGAAAGATGTACGTGCCTCCCACCAAATTGATGATGAAGAAAAGCGTCGCGGCGATTCGAAGAGCAGGAAGAGCTGCCGGATTAATTAGTGCGAACATATTATGTATGGGCCCGATCATTTTCCCAGCCATTCGGGTTTGCTGGAGCCGCGCGGAACCAGAACAGTTCGGAAGGATCCCGGTGTGCGCGACAAGACGACTTGGTCAGTCATTCCCTGATAGGTTCCAAGCGCCGTTTCCGCGGTGAAAAGATCGGGAGTGCTGTAAGTATGCTCGTCGGTTGAACCCGCAGTGGCTTTGGCGTAGGCCTTGTCGAAAATGCCTAACGAGAGCATCCACAGCACGACCCGCGTCAGCGAAACGGTGACCCGATAGCTGCCTCCTTCGATGGCGCGCCGGCGCAACGCTTCGAGAATTCCGGTTGTCCCTAACCAGGCGACGACATTATCACAAATCGGCACAATCGGTGGTTGCTTCGGCTGACTTGGCGAACCTTCGATCGCGAAGAGACCCGACACCGCCGCACCAATTTCGTCGAAACCAGGTCGATTTGACCACGGTCCTTTCTCGCCGTGGAGAACCACGGTTGCGTGAATCAAACCGGGCTTCTGCGCGCCAAGCGACTCGGCATCGAGGCCGTGCTTCTTTAGGAAGCCAGGACGTTTGTTGGCAAAAAATACGTCGGCGTCCTTAAGCAGCTGATCGAATTTTTCTCGATCTTCCTTTGAATCATCCAGAATGGTTGAACGCATGCCAACTTGGACGTCCCAGAAAAACGATTCCATCTCCGAGTCGTGTGGTCTCCATATATTAAGTACGTCGGCGCCATAGAAAGCCAAGTCGCGCCCCAGTGCTGCGCCGGCGATGACGTGGCCCATCCCGAATGCGCGGATGCCCGTGAGCGGAAGATCGTCACTGTTTGGCTTGAGTGGAACGGGATCGCTCTCGCCAATTTTTTCCACTGTAATCAGCGGCATCTGCGAGAGGACGTCAATGTATTGGGGTTCGCAGCGAAATTCCTCATTTGTCCGGACCATCGCCAGGACGATTCCTTCCTCCGCCGCGGCATTTTCCAACTCTACGGCATTCCATTTGCCGATAGCTTTGGAAATTGATTCGTTGCTTTCACTGGCACCAAGAAAATTTAGGCTGCGTGCGCGAAGACCCGGATAAAAATTCAGGGCCACGACATGTCGTCCGTCTCGTGTTTTCCGGAAGAAATGATGTTCCATGTCGTTGAAGACCGGACTAAACGCGTAGCCACCGGGCGATGGCCCTCGGCCGTTGATCGTTTCCCATTTTCCTTCAAAGAACCCGGCGAACCGTCGCAGTGCCTTGCGCACATCCACTGAAATATCTTGTCCATCGCCGCTGGTTTGTCTCCAAAGCGCGGCGAGGGCGACACTTCTGGCCGCCAGACCGATCGCCGCCATGCTCCCGAAGCGAATTGAACTCGGGAGAATCGGATCTCGTCCGAAAAACGTAAGCTTGCCTCCGGCGTCCGTCGTTGTTAGCCCGATGTCCTTTAACACTTCACTTGTGGCGGCGTGCAGATCGAAATCCGGCAACGTCGCTGGATGACTCAGCTTCTGTTCCAGCGCTTCAGTCAATCGATCGTTTGCTGTGCTCGTCTCAATCGATGGCTCAGTTATTGTTGCGGTGCTCATTGGTTGTCCTATTTCTTCCTCAAGCTTTTGAAATCGCACATTTCAGAAAACTTGAGATTTTTAGCGGGATGCGCTTTCCACAATCCCTGAAATTCCGCATCCGATCTGTTAGCAAATCCTGGACATTCAACAGCTGGCACCAATCGGTTCGTGCCTATTGATACAGTTTCGGTTCGGTTAAATTCCGCGTTCCTTCACGATACGATTGTGCTTGCCGAGCACGATGACGCGAGGCTTCCAGTGTTGGACCTTCTGTTTGGAGACGTGTGCGAAGCTCATGATGGTGAGGACGTCACCTCTTTTTCCCTGGAAGGCAGCTGCGCCGTTGAGGACGATCTGGCCCGAACCTGGATCGCCGGGGATGGCGTAGGT
>JBARAJ010000202.1:0-9402 GCA_049791915.1 Candidatus Udaeobacter sp. | reverse complement strand
AGGAGTGATGCGGGTCGGCCTTAAGCAGCTCGAATTTCTGATCGGCCAGTCTGCGCACCTCGGCTGGCAACGACCGATAATGATCCCAGACCCCCGGTGCCGCGAAGTGCCTCAAAGCGGTGTGCAGCGGCCGGCTTCGAAATCCTCGTCCGCGCGCTTCCCAGCGGCATCAAAGCGTCCAGAGCGGATATCAGCTTCGATCTGCCGATCCCACTGGTCGGCTGCAAATTCCTCGAACCATTCGCGGAAACGGGCGAACTCTACCGCGGAAAGGTGTGAAACAGCCGTTTCAAGGTCTTCGACGCTCATTACGTGTAAGACTATCGACAGAGCCGACCGTTGCAAATCTTCGCCACACCCGACTCGCCCACCGATTCTAACAAGTTTGTTACGAGGGCGAACAACGCTATTTGGGTGCGCCCGGCTTTCCCTCGCCGCAGCGATCCTACGGCGAGGCAGGCGTGGCGATTGACCGCTTCACCGGTGAGGTGCTCGATAAGCAGATCGAGGTCGTTAACAAATAGGTTCAAGGGGAAGAGCTGACCCGCCTTTGCACAAGGCTACAGCGTGGCAGGTTCGCCTTGGTGCGAGCGGGCGGCGTGACAAGGAGTTGATTAGCGCCAACACGCTCAGAACCAGATGTGGTCTGTGACGCAGAAATAACTCGCGAGCTAAAGGCGCTTCGTCCGTTTCGCCGCAGACTGCAAATCCCATGCTTTTCGCAATTAGCGAGAGCACGCCGGAAAGGAAGAAACCTATCCGATAAACAACGAGCACTTTTGTTTTTGTCGGGGATTTCCCCGATAACTTGTCGGGCTGTTCTGTCAGGGATTTCATCGGTCGAACTAATTTGTGCGGCCACTGTCTTTCTCAGGTGTGGCGCGGCCGGTTCAGCGTGCGTGCAGCGAGCCCTCTATGTTTGCGTTGCTGCATATCCTGGTACTTAAGGGTTTGTCCTAAAGTTGCAGCCGCTTGTAGGGTGAAATCCTACGAAAAAGAAGCCAAAAATTCAGGGATTCACCCCGACAGACATGTGGCCAGCGGTCCGCTTATTCTCTACGCGAGCTGAAAACACCCGACCCAGTGAGAAAGCGCAGCAACCAGGCATCAGAAGTCAGAGATCAGTGGTCAGCGGACAGTTTCGAGGCCCAACGCGCATTGTGTCTGACGTGGGATGTCCGAACTCCTACCTCCGCGGAGCGTGACCCTGAAAGCGTTCTGGGCTTTACGCTGCTCGAGTTGTTGATCGTGGTCAGCATCGTTAGCCTGTTGCTGCTGTTGATTGCTCCCGCGTTCACCACGATCAAAAGTGGCACCGACGTTACGAGCGCAGCGTACACAATCAAGGGCGTGCTCGAGGCCGCGCGCACACACGCAAAAACTAACAACACCTACACCTGGGTCGGCTTCTATGAGGAAGACGTTTCGCAATCATCAACGAATCCGCCGACGCCCGGAGTTGGCAGAGTTGTGATGTCGATTGTTGCCTCGACTAATGGAAGCAATGTGTATGGTTTGGGCAACGGCGCAATCGATCCAACCAAACTTACTCAAATCGGGAAGCTCACTAAGATCGAGAACGTTCATCTTCCTCTCTTCGCCGTCTGCCAGTCGAATTGTACAGGCGACACATTTGATACGCGTCCGGCCGTTCAGAATGACCCTGGCGCAGGCTACAACTATTCTCGATTTGGCGAACTAAACTCCGCTCCGCCGAACACCGCGCCATATACGACGCCGTACAACTTTCAATATCCTATCGGGAATCCAGCCCCGGCTGCGCAATACACATTTTCCAAACTGCTGCAGTTTAGTCCGCGCGGCGAAAGCAGGGTGAACGGAGACAGCTACGATATCAGGCGAGTGGTGGAGATCGGGTTGATTCAAACGCATGGCACTGCGACTCCCCCTCCGAGTGGTGGCGGAACCGGCGGATCAAATTTTGCCGGCAACGTTGTCGCAGTTCAAATCAACGGGTTTGCGGGCGACGTAAGGCTTTATCGACGATGAAGCGTTTTCCAGTCTGTGAAACGCAGGTGACAAGATCACGCGTGGGGGTTGATGCTGTGACTGCGTACGATCAGAATGCGTGCAGCGTAAAATCGCGTGTCGACCAAATCGCTGGGTTCACGTTGGTTGAAGTAACATTGGCGCTGGGAGTCGCTGCAATTTGCCTGATCTCATTGATAGGATTGCTGCCAGCGAGTTTAAAGACCCAACAGAGCAGCATTCACCAGACGACAGCCAACCAGATTATTTCACAAATCTCGTCCTTCCTACGGGCGGATGTCCGACTGCCTCCGGGGCAAGCTTCAAAGGCTTGCCCCGATCCTCCCGATCCGAATGAGCCTTGTGACTGGTCTAATTTGAACGGCCACTGGCGAAATGTAGCAGCGCCCGACACGATGTATTTCACGAACGAAGCAAAGCCAACTGGCACGGTAACCCAGCCGAACAACGTGCCGGCAGACGCGGTCTTTAGAGCAAAGATCATGTATATGACGCCACCGACGCAAACTACTTCGCTGGCAAGTATCCGTGTTACCTGGCCGGCAGCAATAGATCCTGATAGCGGCGTGCCGGCAGGATCGGTCACCACCTCGCTCGCCGTTAATCGATGACTGCTAAATCATTCGTTACCATCACCCCGCGACGAACGCGCGGTGGATTTACACTTGCCGAGTTACTCGTGTCGGTGGTTGTGCTCGTCATGATTATTTTCGTGGTTGCGCAGTTAACGAATAGTGCCACGGCTGTTATGCGAACTGGTAACAAGCATATCGACACAGACACGCAGGCTAGAGTTGTATTTGATCGGATGACACTGGATTTCGCGCAGATGCTAAAACGGACCGACATTGATTACTACGTAAAACAGCGTTCAGGGTATAAGGGACATGGCAACGGACACGGTTGGGGACAGGGGAAAAATGCAGACAAGGGAAGTGACCAGGTTGCTTTTTTTAGCGAGGTGCCCGGCTACTATCCCTCCGGCGATCCTGCCGGCGCGCACAGTCCGGTTTCACTTGTCGCTTATCGGGTCAACGAAAGTACGCAGAGTTGGGCTGCCGGCAGCTATGGCAGACTTGAACGAATGGCGAAGGGTCTGCATTGGGCTGGGGTGGATGACAACAACGCCACAAACAAACCATACCCGATTATTTTTGTCCCTGGGCAAGTGACTGCTGGTGCCGGTCCGTGGGGAGGACAGTGGCAGGCGGCAATCAATAACGACAATACCCAGAACACCAGCTTCGACGCAGATTACGAGGTAATTGGCCCTGGCGTTTTCCGATTTGAATATTTTTACCTTTTAAAGAATGGGCGCGTGACGGACTGGCCGTGGGACAGATGGGAGGATACTATCAATCGGCAAAAGGTTAGCGATCCCCCAAGTATTGGGCTGAGCCAGGTAGAGGCAATTGGCGTGGCGATCGCTGTGATCAATCCCGAAGCGCGCGCACTGATCCAGGCAGCCTCTTCCAATGTGGGTTATGGCGACGTTACCGATATCGCTGCTGACTTGGCAGACTTTAGGAATGCCAATGGGATTGGTAATGCGGGCAAAAAGATTGGCGATATGGAAAACAAGTGGAAAACTGTTGTGGAATCAATCGCGCAGACTGGACAAACCCCCTCGAATCGCCTGATCCCGCGGGAAGCAGCAAAGGGGATTCGGATCTATAGTCGCTACTTCGATCTGAAGACGTTGTAAGATGGCTTGGCTGCCGACACCGGTTTCTTCACGTCAAAGCGCCGCTGCGCTTCTAATTGTTCTCGCGTTCGTGGTGCTGTTAACCGGATTGAGTGTGGCCTATCTGTCCCGTGCGACAGGCGATCGTCAGGTTGCGCACAGCAGCTTCAATCAATCGAATGTGGATCAATTAGCACAAAGTGCTACGGACAACATCATCGGCGATCTCCGGCAGGAGATCACGGACCCGGTGGCGTCGACTACCAGTATCGTAAATGTGAATGGCGTCGATCTTACCATCTATACCCCAACATCTGCTGCCTACATGGTCCCTCAGCGCAATGTAAATCTTACTGGCGTGTATAACCTGATTCGGCGGAGCGATCGCTCAGACCCACTAATACCGCCGGCGCGGCCGAGTCGTGCCTCGGCGGTTAATTCGATGACCGATGTTTCCGCCAATGGCCGTTACGTTACTAGTACGCGTTGGAACGGCCATTACTTGATTCCGAAGGGAAATGTGAACACCAACGACCCTTCGCCAACGCCTACGTTTGATGCGGTGACGCCGGATTGGGTTTTTGTCACTGCTGCAGGCGCCACTCCTTCACCTTCGCCGGCCGCTGTGATAGGCCGGTATGCGTATGCAATTTATGATGAAGGGGGACTGCTGGATGCTAATCTCGTAGGTCTTCCATCGCCTACGCCGGGCGCCGTGACAATTGCGTCGCCGTCGCCGAGTCGCACGGTTTACCCTAGCAGAAAGGGGACTGTGGCGTTTGCCGATCTTACCGCACTGCGTCTCACGCCGCTGGGCAGTACACCTAATCCATTAACGATCAGCAGGATGGTGGGATGGAGGAATTATGCGACTACGCTCGTCCCTACGAACAAAACCTTTCCTGACCTTTCACCGTCACCGACGGAGTTTGTAACCTACTTTGTGAATAACAGTAGTGACTTCCTGACCGTCAGCCCCGCACTTAACGCCAGAGGCCGCACGGACCAGGCGTTTACCACGCGATCGAAACTCATCCAACTCGTGCTGTCTTCCCTCGGCGGGAGTCCCAACTTGTTGCAATACCTTGGTACGTTTTCGCGCGAGCTAAATAGCCCGACATGGCACCCCGCTTCCAATCCGATCTTCCAGCGGTTTCAACTGGATCAAATTAGCCTTTTAGGGAGCAGCCCAACACCTTCGCCTTCTCCTGGCAATGCACCTGCTATCCAAGCGAGGTTCGGATTACAGTGGTCCAGTACCACTCGCCGCTGGCAATATGTAGGTACGCAGGGTACGGCGCTATTATCGGCGATCCCAACTCCGGCGCCAAACGGCTCTCCGCAACCGGACTTTTTTCAAATTCTTAACTACGCGTATCCGGGGCACACCATTGGTCAGATTCTTTCTCTTGGCGCGTGCATAATTGACCAGTACGACGGCGACCAAGTTACTATGGGAATCGAATATGCGCCTGCCCCTGCCGTCGCCTGGGGAGCAGAGGACCGGAATCAAGTTATTGCGATGGGCACGCCTATCCCAGGGCCGTCACCGACTGCGACCGTTACACCAGCGCTTCAACGTCCCTTCCAAAACGTCGGGGAGCTTGGCTACGCATACAACCCAATAACTGGTAACACGCTGGATTTTCGTACATCAGGCAGCAGCGAGGCAGCGTTGCTTGATTTCTTTACCTACAACACAACTGATAACACGGCTATTTATCACTTTCCCTATCCATTGCGTGCCGGCCCGGTCAATATCAACACTCGGAACAGCGCAGTCATCGCTGCTCTTTTAACTGGAGCGTTGCCAATTTGGCCACCACCGGGAACTGGGGTTCCTTCCAGCTCTGCGACTCCCGCTGCCACGCTGATTGCGAATGCGACTAGCGTGCAGCCAGCTGGTTATGACGGTGGTCAGCCCGTTGGTCGGCAGGATCTTGCCCGCCTGGCAGCCACCGTTGATACTACGATCGGCAGCACCGAGGAGCGGCAAGAAACAGTAGTGCGCGCTTTGAGCGACACGACGCAAACGAGAACCTGGGGACTCCTGATCGATGTAATTGCGCAGACTGGGCGCTATGCGCCGGATGCGACTAGCATTGGACAAGCGAACAAATTTGTTGTCCAAGGGGAACAGCATTACTGGGTGCATGTGGCGATTGATCGGTTCACCAACAAAGTGATCGACAAGCAGATCGAGGTCGTGAACGAGTAGTTTATGAGATTTATTGGGCGATGGTTGATCTACCTTCGCCCGGCAGTCGCGGGACTACGGCGGACAGGTAGTTGCTAGCTGATAGCTGATCCACTGGGGCGAGCTGTCTCATTACTGACCACGGCCGCTGTGGTTTTAACTCAAGGCTAAGCGGATCGCGCGCTCCATGCCAAAAGCGTAATATCTCCACTCTGTTGGCTCATCTTTCGAAGTGATAGAAAATCCGACACGGGGTCAAGACTATCACGCGGACACCGGGCCACTTTTTTTACCGGTCGGCCGCGCTCCGGCAGTGGCCGCAGTGACTCAGCTAGGTCTACCAACCGATTCGCAAATCTTTGCGCAACGTCAGGATTATCCCTGGCGATGAATGCCGTGATCTGCTCTAAATCCGCCAGTGCTGCCTCGGAATAGATTACCGCGCAGTCCATGCGGCGACCCGGGCGCGCGCTTCCGTGGCGGAATACGTCTTCTCTTCGCGTAACGAGCGGAGACCTTCCTGTATGGCGTCTTCCGTCGCGAGCGTCGGTTCAAAAGGGGTATCGAGATTCACCAGCCTCCGCAGAACCAAGTCGCGTTCCTGTTCCGACAGTTTTGGCAATTCTGCGATAATCTCATTCACACTCATGATGCATAGTTTCCCTTTTTCTTCTTGAAACGTCGATGCCTCAAGTTTTAACGGGCCTCGGCCGCCTTGATGAAGTGATTGCGCAAAGCGCACCTGTACGCACTGCCCTGATCTACGAAAATTTGTTGTGAAAGGTGAGCTGCATTACTTGGTGCACGTGGCGATCGGTCGGTTCACCGGCCAGGTAATCGACAAGCGGATCGAAGTCGTGAACGAATAGCGCCGGCGTCAGCCGACTCAGAACACTCAACGTTTGCATCAGTTTCAATGGACCTAGAAGCCTAACCCGCCTGTTTGCAAAACCCTTCCCGCACCAAGCGGGCAATAATCGCTTACGCAGCTTCCACACCAGTAAGCAACGTTTGCGACAAATTCCGCACGTGGTAGAAGTTGCGACAGCCATGCAGCAAAACATAGATAGCATTCTCGACGCCGCGGAGCAGCAGGACGCGAGCGACGTCTTCCTTCAGGAGGACGAGGTACCGCGGCTTAAGATCAATGAACAAATCGTCGTCCTTGGCGAGGAACCCATGTCGCTCGCGCACCTGACCGCCTTCTGGCAGGCCTGCGGCGCGAACGCTCACGGCGATGGCGACATGGATCGCGACACCGGCTTCGTCTCGCGCACGCATACACGCTACCGCGTGAGCCTGCACCGCACCATGGGCCGCCTCGGTGCCGTCCTGCGCCGCATCAAGACCAACGTGCCTGCATTGAAAGCGCTTGGAGCGCCCGAGTGGCTCCTCACCCGGTGGGGCGCTCGCGAGCACGGCCTGATTCTTATAACAGGAGCAACCGGCTCAGGGAAATCCACCACCATCGCGTCCCTCCTTCAATGGATGAACGAGAACCTCGTGCGACATATCGTGACGATCGAGGATCCCGTCGAGTATCAGTTTACCAGCAAGCGCTGTCATTTCACCCAGCGACAGGTGGGACGCGACACCAGCAGTTTTGCGATCGGGTTGCGGAGCGCGCTTCGCCAGGCGCCGGATGTCATTTTTGTTGGTGAGATCCGGGATTACGAGACGGCGTTGACGGCGCTGCAGGCTTCGGAAACCGGACATCTCGTTGTTTCGACCCTGCATTCGGAGAGGGTTGCGGACACGATGGAGCGCTATCTGAATCTTTTCCCGGCCGCAGACGAGAAGCATGGTGTGAACCTTCTGGCAAACCAGCTTTCTGGCGTCCTGTGCCAGAAGCTGGTTCCATCTGCTGACGGAGGCTTGCATTTGCTGGTGGAACACGTCGAAAATGCCGGTGCCATGCGCGACTGGATCGCTAGACGAGAGTTGCAGAACATCGATCAGTATATCTCCCGCGGATCGGACCCTGCCGCCGTTTCATTTTTGCAATCGACGCTCCAAGCTCTAAAGGCCAAAGTCATCACGGAAGCGACCGCAATGGCTTCAGTCAGCAATGAATCCGAGCTTCGTCGCGCCATCAGGGGAATCGGCTAGACGGGTTCTCCGCACGATTGAATTCTTATGAAGGAACGTGACTTGATCGATTTTCTGGTCCTTGCCTCCGAGAAGGGGGCTTCTGATCTTCATTTGACAGCGGGGGCGCCAGCTATGATGCGGGTCGCTGGTGTCGTCCAGTTGCTGGCGGAAGACGCAGAGGTGCTGTCCGCCGAGGATACAAGGAGACTGGTGGTCGATGCCTTGAAGGAGGGACAACGCGCGAAGCTGGAAAATGATTGGCAGCTTGACTTCGCGTTGCAGGTTGATGGTGTCGGGCGCTTTCGCGGAAATGCGTGTTATGTGTCAGGTGCGATTGAGGCCAATTTCCGACGTATCCCTTTTGAGGTTGGCGATCTAAAGTCCTTGGGACATTCTCCTGTAGTCGATCGCTGGTGTGACGCGAGAGCCGGCCTGGTGCTGGTGACTGGCGCGAGCGGTGAAGGCAAGAGCACAACGCTGGCGAGCATGGCTCAGACGATAGCCAGACGGCGTTCCGTCAACATCGTCAGCATTGAGGACCCCATCGAATTTCTTCATTCGCAAGGGCGGAGTCTGGTGAACCAGCGCGAAATTGGTTCCGACGCGCGCGATTTCGCTTCAGCGCTCAAGAACGCGTTAAGACAGGATGCGGACGTCATTCTTGTCGGAGAGATGCGCGACCTGGACACGATCCAAACTGCGATTACGGCGGCGGAAACGGGGCACCTTGTGATTGCAACCATGCATACCAACGACGCGCCAACTGCTGTCGGGCGAATTATTGATGCCGTTCCAAAAGAGGGGCAGCAGTTCGTCAGTGCCCAACTTGCGTGGTCGTTGCTGGGAGTGGTGTGTCAGTATCTCCTGCCGCGAAGCGGCCAGTCAGGCCTTATTTTGGCCACGGAATTGTTGACGGTGAACTCGGGAATCGAGGCATGTATCCGGGCCGGGCGGCTTTCGCAGATACCGGGACTGATTCAAATCGGAGCTAAGGACGGCATGCATACCGTGGACGACAGCCTTATCGAGCTGCTTCTGGCTGAGCGCATCAATCTCATGGACGCCATGGCTCACGCGAGGGACCCCAATTTTGTGAAGGACGAGTTCCAGAAGGCTTTGAAGTCCCAGAGAAAAGGGTGGTTTTCGGGAATGTTCGGCAAATGAAAATCGTTACCGGGCAGGTAAACCTTTAACACGTAGTCAGGCGGCTGATCTTCAGGCCGTCTTGGGCGGAGCGTCTTAAACGAGCTGGATTCTACTAACACGACTTCCAAGAGTGCGACAGCCGCGCCTGTATTAGCTGCCAATATCGTGAGTGCAACGTCGGAAGCAGCAGCTGAATTTTGTTACCGAAACGTGCGAGTTTCAAATCCGTGGTTCAATCACAAAAAGAACACGACGTGCGGGGACGCCGTTGGGT
>JBARAJ010000201.1:0-2023 GCA_049791915.1 Candidatus Udaeobacter sp. | reverse complement strand
GGCATCCAGCCGTCATCTGCGGCAACGACAAACAGTGCCAGATCGATTGAGCCAACTCCGGCGATCATGTTGCGCACGAAATCCTCGTGGCCGGGGACATCAACAATGCCAGCGTGAATTCGGTCGCCATTCGGCGCGGTTACATTCAATGCGGCGAAACCAAGATCGATTGTGATCTGCCTTTTCTTTTCCTCCGGCAGACGATCGGGATCGGTGCCAGTTAACACTTTGACCAGCGCACTCTTGCCATGATCAACATGGCCAGCTGTGGCGATGATGAAATGACGTGTCGTCACTTCGTGCACGCTGCGCGAATCGCTCTGATCACAATATCGTCCTGCTGAGGAAAAATTGTGCGCAGATCGAGTTTGAATCGGTTATCCGCGATATAGCCGATTACAGGCGGATTCGACGCACGAAGACTCGCTGCGAACTCAGCCAGCGAGCGATCTCTGGGAATGAAGTCGATCGTCACTGACGGCACATTCGACTTCGGCAACGTGCCCCCGCCTGTTTTCGCGTTGCCGCGGCCGATTGCGATCTTCATTGGCAAATCCGCCAAACGCGAAGCAATCGCTGTGGCACGGGCGCGCAATGCGTCCTCTGAAGTTTGCAGAAGCGCCACCGCTGGGATTTCGCCGACTTTTTGATCGAGGTGAAGATCCACAGTCGCTTGTAAGGCGGCAAGACAGAGCTTGTCACAGCGCAAAGCACGAAACAGCGGTTGGCGTTTCAGCGCGTCGACGAATTGTTTTTTACCAGCGATGATTCCCGCCTGCGGACCGCCGAAGAGTTTATCGCCGCTGAAGCAGACAAGATCAGCGCCCGCTTTCAACACTTCGCCAGGGCTTGGCTCGTGCTCCGCAATTCCCAATGACTCAGTCGCGATCATCGCGCCGCTGCCGAGATCTTCGACAAACGGAATCCGGTTCTTCCTCGCCAGCGTCCTGATCTCATTCGAGGAAGGCGATTCTACAAAGCCGCTCATGAAAAAATTGCTGCGGTGCACTTTCAGAATCATCGCGGTCTGTGTTCCAACGGCGTTAGCGTAATCGTCCAACGTGGTCTTGTTCGTCGCGCCGACCTCACGCAATTTCGCACCGCTCGCTTCAAGAATTTCGCTGATGCGAAACCCGCCGCCGATTTGCACCAGTTCGCCCCGTGAAATGACAACCTCATCTGTTCGCCGTTCGCCTTTCCGCTTTGTAAAATGCGTGACGATCAGGAGCAATGCCGCTGCGCAATTGTTCACCACGATAGCCGCCTCGGCTTCACAAAGTAAGGCGAGCGCATTCTCCACATAAACGCCGCGTTTGCCGCGTTCGCCTTTCCCAAGATCGTATTCGAGATTGGAATACGCCGGCCCGACTTCATTCAGTGCTCGTATAGCTTCACTCGGAAGAGGGGCGCGTCCGAAATTTGTGTGAATGACAATTCCAGTTCCGTTGATGACCGTTTGAAGTCTGTTGGCGCGAAGTTCATCGAGCTCGCGACGGAGATCAGTGACAATCGGCTCGAATTCGGAGGGCGCGCTGCCCGCACGAATCTGTGACAGTTTGCGGCGGACAATCTCGAGGACGAAAGGTCGCGGCAAATCAGAATCGCCGAGAGCATCGAGGATCTTCGACACCGCGGGAATTTGGCGTCGCTTGTCACACCTCATCCGGTCATGCATATCACTGGGCGGCGACGTCGTTGCGGTACGATTCGTCCAATCAGCGCCGCGGAAGGTGTGCCTGCTTTTCGCAGGACCATCTGCACGTTTTTCAGATTGGCTTCGGCGACGCACAGCATTAAACCGCCACTGGTCTGCGCATCGGTTAATAGAATTTTGCACGTCTCATCCGTTCGCACCCAATCAACAAGAACCGTGGTTCCATTAAGATTATCCCGGGGTCCTTGCGGGACGCAGCCCAGATTGACGAGTTCGTGAATTTCGTAGCTGATGATCGGCACAGCAGCAGGATCGATATCCGCGGAGACACCGCTCGCCCGGCACAACGAGATCAGATGCCCTATCAGG
>JBARAJ010000200.1:0-29563 GCA_049791915.1 Candidatus Udaeobacter sp. | reverse complement strand
GCAGTTGTACGATCAATGGGCGGCTGCGGGGCGGATGGCTGATCCAAAAAAAATCCTCTAATTTCGCTTTTGCGAAAATGAAACCGCGCATTGGTGTTCTGACCAGCGGTGGCGATTGTCCCGGGCTTAATGCGGTTTTGCGCGCCGTCGTGCTGGCAGCGGACAAGCTCGGTTGGGAAGTAGTTGGTTTTCGTGATGGATTTGAAGGCCTGCTGCCGCCTGGCAATCACGTCATTCTCGACAGACAAGCTGTAAACGGAATCATGGCGCTGGGCGGGACGATCCTCGGGACCACCAATCGCGGCCATTTCGTTGCGAAAGTCGGCGCGGGCGATCGGACAATCGTTCCGGCAAAGATCATTGCAGATGCCAAAAAGATTTTGGAGGACCTTGGCGTGCGAGCGTTGATCGTCGTTGGCGGCGACGGTTCGCTAGTGACTGCGCAACAGTTGCAGGAGGCCGGCATCAACTGCATCGGCGTACCGAAGACGATCGACAACGATCTCGAAGCGACGGCGACCACGTTCGGATTCGATTCTGCCGTCGACGTAGTGGTGGACGCGCTGGATCGACTTCACACTACGGCGACTAGCCATCGGCGGGTCATTGTCGCCGAAGTGATGGGACGGCACGCAGGTTGGATCGCGTTGCAAGGCGGTATCGCCGGTGGCGCCGATATTATTTTGATTCCCGAAATCCCGTTCGATAACGAAAAGATCGCGAACGTAATCAGTTCGCGCGAAGCGGCCGGTTACCTTGGAACTGTGGTTGTGGCTGCGGAAGGTGCGCGACCAAAACACGGCGAACAAGTGAAACGCGACGTGGAAGGTGCCGAGTTTCGACTGGGTGGTATTGGCGAAATTGTCTCGCGCGAAATCGCGAAACGGACGGGAAAAGAAACGCGTTGTTGTGTGCTCGGTCATCTCCAGCGCGGCGGCGCACCGACAACCCTCGACCGAATTCTTGCGACACGTTTCGGAGTCAAAGCCGTCCAGTTAGCGAACGAGGGGCATTTCGGGTCGATGGTGAGTTATCAAAACTACCAGGTGCGTCATGTGCCAATTGCCGAAGCGGTCAATCGGCTAAAGCTTGTCCCGCCTAACGGCGAGTTGGTGCAAACGGCGCGCGATGTGGACATTTCCTTCGGTGATTGATTTCTGTCATGTTGAGCGAAGCGAAACATCTCTAGCAGCTAGCTTTGAATGTCGTTCACTGAAATGATCTGAGATTCTTCGCTTCGCTCTGAATGACGGAGGAAGACCCGTGAAAATCGTGTCGCGTATTCCGGCACGCCTGATACATCGATAAGGTTTCTGCTGGCTCGTGCAACATCTCCTCGAGGGGGTAGTATCTTAGCTGGTCAATGACGCAAACTCCTGCGCGCGCACAAAGCACTAACTCAGTGCTGATGATTCGCCCCGCGCGCTTTTATCCCAATCCCGAAACGGCGGCAGACAATGCATTCCAGTGCAATGCCGATCGCGATTCAGATGCGTTAACGCTGATGGCGAGAAAGGAATTCGACGCGACCGTTGAGACGCTGCGCGAGGCTGGGATTAACGTGCACGTCTTTGAAGACACAACTGAACCGGAAAAACCAGACGCGGTTTTCCCCAACAACTGGATCTCGACGCATCACGATGGGCGGATCGCGCTTTTCCCGATGTACTCAGCCCTGCGTCGAACTGAGCGTCGGCTGAATGTCGTCGAGGAACTACGTGAGCACTATCGGGTCACAGAGGTGATCGATTACTCGGCTTTCGAGGATGACGGGTGCTGTTTGGAAGGCACAGGCAGCCTTGTGTTTGATCACTTGAACAAAAGTGCGTACGTCTCGCTCTCAAATCGGTCCAACCCGAAGGTGATTCAACGCTTTGCCGAGCATTTCAGCTACGAGCCGGTAACTTTCACCAGCCTCGACTCCAAGGGCCAACCGATCTATCACACCAACGTGATGATGTGCATCGGCACGGCCTTGGCGATGGTTGGTCTGGAGATGATTCCTAACAAAGTGGAACGGCAACGCGTGCGTGCGCGCCTGGAGAAGACCGGAAAAGAGATCGTGGAGTTATCGGCAGATCAGATCGCGAATTTCGCCGGCAATGCCATTGAACTACACAATAAGGATGGAGGGAAACTGCTGGTGCTTTCCAGTCGCGCTTCTCGAGTATTGACCAAGGAGCAACGGAAAAGATTGAGCCGCTACGCCCGACTCGTGCCGCTTGAACTCCCTACGATTGAGCTTGGTGGCGGGAGTGCGCGCTGCATGGTGGCGACGATTCACCTGCCACCGCGATTGTAATGGCGCTTTGTGATTCCAGTCGAGCGACGCCTCATTGAGATTGGGGCTGCGCGCAAAGGTCGCGGAAACACTTTAGTCTGGTGACTGAGCGCTTTTCCTTGATGCCAACAATCAGATGGCTTTTTGCGGAATGCTCCATACACTTCAACGCTTTTCCACCAAACCCGCCCCCCATTGAGACCGATCACCAGTTACGCAATCGCAATACTTATCAGCGCGAAAATTCCTGTCGCCGCACTCAGCCTAACTAGTTTCAGCCCTCACTAGTACGGTCGGAGTCAATCGTTAGCTCTAAAAAGAAAATGGACAGAATCTTCATGAAAAATTGCAAGCTTATCATCGCGCGTGTCGTGGTCGCCGGAGCGGCCATATTTATGACCGCGCACGCTGTTTCATCAGCAAATCCCAAATCGGTCCGCGGCGTGGTTCGAACAGGCGGCACTAGCTCCAGCGAACCGTTACCGAACGTTCACGTCACCTTGTTCGAAGCGACACCTGCAGTCCCCACAGTAGTGGGCCAGGCAACAACAGACGCTTCGGGTCGATTTACGATTCCTTACACGAAGAGCAAATCATCGAGCATCTTCTTTTTGAAAGCAGACATTAGCGAGGGTGTTGAGTTCGTCACCATTCTTGGGTCGAACCTGCCCCAATCGGCGACCATCAACGAATTAACCACCGTTGCCGCGAGTTATTCGATGGCCCAATTCTACAGGACCGGTGTGATCTCGGGCAATTCATTCGGCCTCCAGATTGCTGCCGGGATGAACGACAACATCGTCGCCTCCGCGACCGGTCAATCGTCTCCCGTCCTGTTGAATTCTCCCAATGCCGACCAAACCAATTCGCTGCGCTCCACGCGATCGCTCGCCAATTTGCTGGGAGCGTGCGTGAACGATCCCGCGATCACAGCGAGCCTCTTCGATTTGACCACTCCGGTAGGCGGTCTCCCGCCACACAATACTGCTGAAGCGTTGGCCAACCTCGCTCGCGAGCCTGGCCAGAACGTGGATGGGATCTACGCGTTAACGTTGCTGAGTAACTTGTATCCGCCGCCGCTTGTTACTACACCCGATGCATGGACGGTGACGATCAAGGTTAACGATTCCGGCGACGACAACATGCTGATTGGAGGGCCCGGCAACCTCGCGTTCGACGAACGAGGATACGCATGGGTCACGAATAACACAATCCAAGGCACACCTAACTCCAGTCGTTTCAACTTGGTATTTAAACCCAATGGCCAGCCAGCCGATGGCAGGAATGGGACGCCTCGGTCGCCTTTGTTAGGTGGCGGCATCCTCGGTGCCGGTTACGGTGTCACAATCGATCCCCGAGGCCAGGTGTGGTTTGGCAACTTCGGCTGGGGGCCGTGCGATAATTGCGATCCATCTCCGGACGGAAATGGAAGTATTTCGCGCTTCACGTTGACAGGCAATCCAGTGTCACCGCCTGATGCTTACCAAGGCGGTCCTGTTAGGGCGCAGGGAATGGTCTCAGACGCTGGGGGGAATATCTGGATCTCCAGCTTCGGCAACAACAGCGTTTACGTGTTCAAGCACGGCAATCCGCATCAATCGGTCGATTTCGACCAACAATTCGGAGGCGGGCCATTCGACATCGCTCTTGGCACCGACGGAAGCGCCTGGGTCTCAAACGGCCTCGGTGAACCTCCAGCAAGCGTCGCAAAATACGCGCTCGCCAATGGGGCACTGCAGCAGCAATTTCGGCGCTTCCTGGGCCAGCAACTTAGGGGCATCTCCCTCGATTCTCACGGGAATGCCTGGGTCGCCTCACAGGGCGACAACTTCGTGTACGTGCTTCGACCTCCTGACGGCGCGGAGATCGGCCACTTTAACGGGGGCGGCGTCGACGGTCCGTGGGGTGTGACCGTTGATGGCGAGGACAACGTCTGGGTCGCAAATTTCGGTCCCCTGGAAAACGGACCTCCTTTCACCGGTAGGCTCAGCAAGCTTGCCGGCGTCAATCCTCCCCCGGGAAGGAATGTTGGCGATCCAATATCACCGCCAAACGGCTATACCGTGCCCACGGCAGGCAGCGAGGTCCTTCTGCACAACGGAGATCCGTTGTATGGTCAAGGCGAGCCGCCCACCTTCATCCCGATGATGCGTCAGACGAGTGTAGTGATCGATCAAGCTGGTAACATTTGGTCCCTTAACAACTGGAAACCAGATTTCGATATCGACGCCTCTTCGAATCCCGGCGGCGATGGCATCATTATTTTCGTCGGCCTCGCGGTACCGCCTCGTCCGGCCCACTGAAATCTTTTGCGAGAGCTGACTGAAGACTGAGAACACGCGGACAGCGCGTCCTCTGGGCTGATTCCGCGTCGGCGCAGCTTATTCCCTAGTGGCCGTTTCCCGCGCAGGTACTTTCGATGAGGCATGCGGGTTCGCCACTCTCCTGGCAGGTGTTCCCATCTTCGATGAACTGAAGAAGCCGCGTTTCGGTTTCCACGCGAATAAGCTTCTCCAGCCATCCGCATTCTGCGGCAATTCTCCCCAGCGGCCCCCCAAACAAATTGTTGAACTCGAGACACGGCGACCCGGGCGCACAAATGCTTCGAACATCCCCTTGCTCGGTAACGTTAAGCCCATAGCTGGAGAGGGGAATAGCTGCGTTTCCATTCGAGTTACTAAGGTTGTACATGCAATCGAAGATTATCTGTCGGTCTCCAGATCTCGGAGGAACCCCGATCGTGCATTGGTACTCTGCGGGCGTCAGGATCATGCCTTCGTCCATGCCCAGGAGATGAGCGAGCTGATCGGCTCGTCTTCTCCCCAATGGCTCGTTGATCTGTTCGGGCCGTGTAAGCTTGCGTGGCGCCAAGCGCGCCCATCTCGCAGCCTCCTGGCAAACGTCCGGCCAGAAGCATTCCCTGTTATCGAAAACCTGCTGATCAAAATATCGCCTGTAATCAGCATAGGGGCAGCCCGTTCCCGTTGGATTTTGCTCGAGGCAATCGACCACCGGTTGAGGAATAGGCGCTTTGTATGCCGGCATGTAGGCGGCGAGATCGGGATTTGCCATATAGAGGAGCAGAAAATTTACGAGATAGATCGCGGGGGTCAGGGATGGTGCGTAAACTTCACGGCCGGCCTCGCCACTCTTGGAAGCTTCCAAGGGCTGCGCGACCAGCGGACCCGCGCAGAGGAAAACCGCGATGGCTAATATTACAGATAGAACTGCTATGGTTCGAGTTTGCATGAAGGTTTTCATTCCGGGGCGTGACCGTATATCAGGCTCGGCTCCTTCGGTCAAGCTGCCGATCTCTTCTGGTAGCGCACGCGTCTCGCGTGTTCGTTTCGGCGTCGCGCCGAAACGGACTTTTCTGTTTGGTATCAACGGCGGCTTCAGAAGGAATCGTTCGCGCCTCAGCCCCCTTGTAAGAGTATGGCGGCACTGCGACTCAGTAACGCGTAATCTTATGAAGGTGCGATCTGCTTCATGATCGCCTGAAAGCGTGGATGATCGCGGAGACTATCGACATCCGGGTCGTGCTTGATCCAGTCTCCGACAGCAACGCCGGCTTCGATTGCGCGCTCTAGTCCATCGAGAGCGTGATTAGTTTCGCCGAGCAGCGCAAAATTACACGCGGCGTTGTATAAAACCAATGGATCACTTGGCGCAAGCGTCATCGCCTGCTGAGTCCATTGCTTCGAACGGTCAGTTTGTCCGAGTCTGATTAGGACGCTGGCCCCGAGACTGTAAGCGCGCGCTTCATCAGGGTTGAGCTCAAGATGTTTTTCAATGGATTCGACTGCGCCTTCGTTAACGCGGCGAGCCTCGTCTCGACTGCCGAGTTCGGTTAACGCCTGCGCCCACAGAACGCGCGATTCGAAATCGTCCGGTCGCGCGGCTTGCGCCTTTCTAAACATCTTAACGGCCTTCTCAACGTCTCCGCTTTCAAACAGCGCTCGACCGTAAAGATAATAGGCTTCGAAAAGAGTGGGGTCTTCTTTGATCGCTCGATCAAATGCACTTGCCGCCTCGGCAAAACGTCGCTGAATCGCGAGGGCTTGGCCGACGGAAACATGGGCCTCCGCTGAATTTGGATTGAGTTTTAATGCACGCTCGCTTGCCCGCTGCGCCTCCTCCAAATCGCGTGGCTGCCGTCCCCACCGAAAGAGATCAACATGAACATTGGCCAAGCCTGCCCAGGCCGCTGCAAAGTCCGGATCGATCTTGACCGCCCGCTCGAACATCTGTCGCGCGAACTCCACACTTTGACGTGTCCACTTATGGTAAAGCTTACGTCCTCGAAGATAAGCTTCGTATGCTTCGATGTTGCTCGTGGAGGGCTTAAGAAAGCGGAATTCTTCTCTTTCGCTGAGCGCGAGACCTAACGATTCCAGAACGCTTCGGGCGATTTCGTCCTGGATCGCAAAGATGTCTTCAATCTCGCGATCGAAACGCTCCGACCAGAGCTGATAGCCGTTACTCGCGTCAACCAGTTGCACGCTGATCCGGACACGCTTTCCGGATTTTCGGACGCTGCCATCGAGAAGTGTCTCCACCCCGAGACGCTGGCCAATCTCGCGCGCGTCCAGGGTAGCTCCGCGAAAGGCAAAACAGGATGTCCTTGCCGGAACGTGAAGACCGCGGATTTTACTGAGCGCGTTGAGGATTTCTTCCGCAACACCATCGCTGAAGTGTTCCTGGTCGCGCTCGGCGCTGAGATCGGCAAACGGCAAAACAGCAATCGAGCGGATCTTCTGTTTCCTTTGCGGGCGGTGCTGACTTCTCGCTGCGGCAGTCGAACCCGACGTAGCGGCGGGATTTTCTTCCAGAGTGACCATGTAAAGATCAATTAAACCCACACCTTTAAGATCCCGGTTACCCAAACGTTCGAAACGGAAGCCTTGGCGCCCACGGATTTGGCGCCAGACGTCATCGCTGACCACCACTTGGCCAGGATCGACCGCTGCCTGGATTCGCGCGGCAGCGTTGACGCCATCGCCATAAAGATCCCCGTCTGTGTCTACCGCGACGTCGCCAAGATGAACACCGATGCGAAGATAGTGCGCGCGACCAGTCTTGATTGATTGTTCAGCGTACTCTGTGCTGAGCACCGCTGCCGCGCGCACAGCCATTTCTGTACTCGGAAATTCGGCGAGAACAGCATCACCGAAAAATTTCACTACCCGGCCTTCGTAGCGCTGGACGGTGCTGCGTGAGAGCGTTTGCAATATTTCGACCAGTTCCAACGCGCCCCGTTCGTCCTCCGCGCCGCGCTCGCTATAACCGGCAATATCAGCAAACCAGAGCGCAGCCAGATGATGGGGAAGAGAGCTTTTTTGCATCAACATTGGGCGCAAATGAAGTATGCATCGGGGGTCAGAACGGAGCAACAGGCCGGTTCGCCGCCCTATTGATCTCCGCTGGCACTTAGGGCCACTCTGGCCGCAGCGTCCTCCTTTTGGGCGAGCGCGACAAGCTTGGCTACGTTGTCAGGCGTGGCGTCATAGCCCGCCAGTGTCACTCCCACAATTAGTTTGCCGACCAGTGCACCTAAGCCGATGTGCGTCTCCGCACCCATGGTCACCATGCCGGCGAACGCCTTCTGGCCCACATCCGAGACGGAAACGGGTTTGAATCCCGGGATCTTACTCTTCGCAACAGCTTGCTCGTACGCGGACGACGCGTCAGTCGCGGTCTCGTACTATTCCACGGTGATGGTCACTTTCTTCGAATTGTCGTTGTTCGCGTAGATCACGCTCCTTGTGGCTTTGGGGTTACCGACAGCGGTCACGTTTTGCCCCGTTCTCGCTTCCTGGGCGACCTGCGGGAAGAAGTCATCGACCACGCTCAGTGGAACCACGAAGTTACGGAAGAGTGCGGAATCAGACGTGCTGGTGGTGCCGCTGTCGCTAGCTTACCTACTTGACTCCCTAATGTGTCCAATTATTTCACCACTACAGTCCGTTTCGAATCATGTGGTGCTGCTGCGACTGGATCTCTGCGGATCGTCCATTGCCCGCGCGAGAAGATGACGGCGGCAACGATCATGGTGAGCGCAACGAGAATCCCCGACTCACCGACCCACAGTGTCGCGTCGGCGCCTGTACTAGCTGGATCGAACGCGACCTGAATGATGCTGTTCCACGCCGCGTGCAGAATGATCGCCGGCCATACGCTACCTGTCGCCAATCGCAGCCGCGCGAAAACGAAGCTAAATGCGGTTGCGGTGACCATCCAGAGCAAGGCTGAGAGAATTGGTGGCGGACCTGCCAGGTAGACACCGCCCAGAATGAGTGGCACATGCCAGAGACCCCAGATCACCCCGCTCAGTAACACGGGCCTTGGCACACCAGCATCGATTAACCGCGTGAGCATGTATCCGCGCCAGCCAATTTCTTCGCCCGCGGCGGTACGGACGCTGAAGATAGTCACAATGGTGGCCGTTGCCGCGAGATTGGCCACAAATGCCATGATGGGAGGAGCGGATTCTCCAACGAAACGGGCGGCCAGCGCTATGGGCTGCGGATTAAAGTGAACTAATCCGGTCGTCCACGCGACGCCGTAGGAGATCAGCCCAACAACGATCGGAAGGATCAGTGCCAGCATGATGGCCTTCCACCCTCGGCTTCCACCAATGCGGAACGACACATCGGTGAAGCCCTCGCGAAGGACAAGGCGTGCCACCACCGAGGCGGCTGTCGGCGTCCACATAAGGGCCCAGAGCCACGATAAATTGCCGAGGATCATGAGCGTCTCGAACACCGCCGAGAGCGGCACAAGAACGGCGAAGTATATTGTCAGTCCGCGGCGCGCTTGAAGCCGGCTATCGCGCTCAGTAGCCGGGAATGTCGGTGACGTTCTCATGCATGAGTCATTCGCGGAGCCGCACCAGGTTCTGTCTCTCGCAGGTAGTGTTGATAGCCGAGGCGGCCTCGCGTGAAAACTATGATTATCAGTGCCGCCACGCTAAACACGATAGCTATACCCATACCTTGAAAACTGACCGGGGTGTAATACGGAGTGGTGGACGGAAAGAATGCGGCGAACGCGGGGCCCTGGTCAAAGGCAGCATGAAGCAAGATTGCCATCAGCACGCTGCCACCAGAGTTATTTAAGACCCAGGTCATAACAACTGAAAGGCCTATTAAGCCAATTGTGAACAGCACGAACGTAATGCTGACACTGGCAAAGGTGGTATCAGGTCCAGTGAGCGCCAACGGACCAACGAAAAACGGAAGATGCCACAAGCTCCAAAGCGCCCCAAGGATGACGGTTCCGAGCAAAGGACCGTATAGCCGCTGCAAACGGGGCAGCGCGAAACCACGCCAACCACCTTCTTCTAGCAGTGGACCACCAGCAAGGAAGAGGGTGAAGGCAAATTCACTCAGGTAGCGAGGCACAAAGCTCCAATTCGGGGCGACAAACTCAGCAAGGGCCCCTGGTACAACCACAAAAGACAAAAACATCAGAACCTGAACGCCGATAAGGGTCACTAGGTACCATTGCAGGCCGATTCGCCAGTGTACATACCTGCGCAACAGGGCAAGCACTCCGGGTTTTCCCGAGGTGATAGCTAGCACCATTAAGGCCGAGGCAAGTGGCCCGGCAGCACCCAGCGCGAACAGCGGACCGGGTAGTTGCAGAGCCTTGTGCAGCCCCCAATAGGACCAACTGAAGACAAAGGACAGTAGAAAAAAGAAGACCAGCGGATGACGGGCGATCAAGCCCCTGCGAGGAACGTCGGCGCGCTCCGCGGCAGTGTCGGTGGTGGTCATCTCGAAGCCGCGTTCGCTGATGCTTCCAATGTACGGTTTGCTTTTATCATAACAGGTATTTAGAACTCAGCGGCCGGGGAGGCCGGTGATGTTCTCATGCATGAGTCCCTTGCGGTGCCGCACCGGGTCCTGCTTCTCGCAAGTAGCGTTGATAGCCGAGCCGGCCTCGCGTAAAGACGACGAGCAACACTGCCACTGGCCCAAAAGCGATCAGGAAGGGAACATTACTGGCGCCACGCACTATGGGAGCGAGAAAGAACTCACTTGAATTAAAGGCGTCAACGGAGGTGTGCGCAAGGATAGGGAGAAACACGCTGCCTTTTGTACGGTTGAAGAGCCACGTGTAGACGAACGTAAGGGCAATTCCGGAGAACACGTAGCAGCTAACTTCGAGGATAGTGTCCCTGGCTGTGCCCCATTCCGGAATAAAAAAATACGGCAGGTGCCACAAAACATGGATAGGCCCCAGGATGAGAGTTCCGACCAAAGGACCATATAGCTGCTGCAAGCGTGGCAGCGCGAAACCACGCCAACCGGGCTCTTCGCCCAGCGGTCCGCCGATTACGAACGCGACAACAAAGCTAACTGAGTACGTCAAGACCCACGAAAAAGCAGGTGCTCGAAATGACGCCAGAACCCCCGGCAGAAGAATAGCGCCGAGCACCGTGATAGCGGGGACGCCGACAAGGGCGAACAGGTACCAGCCAAGTCCCACACGCCACAACACGATCCGGCGCAACAAGCGTCGTGTTCCCGCCTTCCCTTCGGTTATGCCCGTCATGATGAAGGCTGCCAGGAATGGACCTGCAAAGGGAATGACGGTGGCAGACACCGGAAACGGTACCGGCCAACGAAACGGCAAGAGCGCAGCACCATTTGGGAAGCGCACGTATGGCAGCGCCAGGAGCCATGAGCCGCCATAGGCGATGATGAAGTAGAACATTAGTGGATGGCGAGTGAGCAAGCCTTCGCGAGAAGTGCCGGCTCGTTGGGCTGCGTTAGCGGCGGTGTCCATGTTGACGCTCCATTCTTTTGTACAGGTTTCCGTTTTGGAATTATTTTTTCGTTAAAATGGCGGATCGAGATAGACGAGGTCGACACTCGCGTCGGGAAATTCTTTCCGATCGGAAAGCCATTTTAGATTCATCGCCCGAATCCATCCGGTTCATTGTGGGGAAAGGTTCAGAGATTGCTCGACTTCGCTCGGAATGACAAGCGTGACTTGGTGGCATGCACAGCCTTGCGAGAGGTGATCGTCGATCTTATATTTTAGAGGCGCGCCCGACGCTAAAGTGTTAGGAGGTCATTATGCCAACGACAATTGCCGTTCCCAAAACCAAAAGGACTCCAGTGATTCAAGAAGATTTTTTGCCGCTAGAAGGGACAGATCACCTCGAGTTTTACGTCGGCAACGCCAAGCAGGCGGCGCATTTTTATCAAAGCGCGCTCGGTTTTCAGCCGCTGGCCTACAGCGGTCCTGAAACTGGCGTGCGAGAGCGGGCCAGCTACGTGGTCCGGCAGAACAAGATCACGTTTGTTCTGACCACGCCGCTTCGCGCGAAACACGCAATTTCCGATCACGTTCTTAAGCATGGCGACGGCGTGAAAGCGATCGCATTGAAAGTGAAGGATGCGACCTCTGCCTGGACGGAGACCACCAAGCGCGGGGGCAAAAGTTACATGGAACCGAAAACGTTAACAGACGAGCATGGCAAGATCGTTCTGAGCGGGATCCATACCTATGGCGAAGTCGTTCACGTCTTTGTCGAGCGCGATGATTACACAGGTCCGTTCATGCCAGGTTTTCGGAGATGGGAGCCGGCGTTTCGCGCTCCGGAAACGGGATTGCAGCACGTCGACCATTGCGTTGGCAACGTTGGATGGAACCAGATGAATCCGTGGGTGAAGTTTTATGAAGATGTGATGGGATTCCGCAACATTCTCACCTTCGACGATAAAGACATTTCCACGGAATACTCCGCGTTAATGAGCAAGGTGATGAGCAACGGAAACGGGTTCGTGAAATTTCCGATCAACGAGCCGGCGGAAGGCAAAAAGAAATCGCAGGTGGAAGAATACCTCGATTTTTATGACGGCGAAGGCGTGCAGCACATCGCGATGGGGACGAACAATATCATCGAGACGATAACCACACTTCAGGAGCGTGGGCTCGAGTTTCTAAAGGTGCCTTCGACGTACTATGACACGTTGCTCGATCGTGTTGGCCACATTGACGAAGAACTGAACGCACTGAAAGAGCTGGGCATTCTCGTCGATCGCGATGATGAAGGTTATCTGCTCCAGATTTTCTCCAAGCCGGTGGAAGATCGCCCTACACTTTTTTTTGAGATTATTCAACGCAAAGGCGCGAAGAGCTTCGGCAAAGGCAATTTCAAAGCGTTGTTCGAGGCCATCGAACGCGAGCAGGCCGCGAGAGGAAATTTATGATTTGTCATGTTGAGCGAAGCGAAACATCTCAGATTGTCTGTTTTGGCAGAGAGCATCTAAGGGAAGCGAATGATCAGAGATTCTTCGCTGCGCTCAGAATGACAACGTAAACAAAGGAGAATCGACAATGCCGTATTATCAGAAGGTTGGCGACATACCGCGAAAGCATCACATCTGGTTCCATCGCAACGGCGCCGGGCCAGGTTACAAAAACGAGGGCATCTACTACGAGCACGTAGTTACAACCGAAGGTTTCAACGAGGCGTTCTCAATCATGTATCATCTGCGGCCGCCAACGCGGGTGCGCGAAGTAAAACTTCTGAAATGCGAGGAGCTAAAGAAAGCTACCGAGAGTCCCTTGCGTCATCATCACCTAAAAACGGCGAACATTCCTCGCAGAGGGGATCTCTACACCGGCCGCGTACCGATTTTGTTTAACCAGGACGTGATCGCGTATCGTTCGCGCCCTGAAAAGGCTTACGACAAATTTCAATATTATCGCAACGGCGGCGCGGACGAGATTATCTTCGTATTCAAAGGTGGCGGTACACTCGAGTCCGTTTTCGGTAAACAGCGATACCGAGCTGAAGATTACATCGTGATTCCGCGCGGCATTACTTACCGGCTCGTTCCAGACAACGTCGAGGAAGAAGATTACCTGATTCTTGAATCCGTCGGGCCGGTCCGAATTCCGCAGCGTTATATGAACAAAGAGGGCCAGATCAAAATGGGCTCACCATATTCCGAGCGCGACCTCCATGGCCCAATCGAACCGCTGGCGATCGACAAGGATGAAGATACCGAAATTTTAGTGAAGGACGGCCCGCGCTGGACGCAGGTGACGATGGCGCATCACCCCTTCGATGTGGTCGGCTGGGACGGCTACGTCTATCCGTTCACGTTTAATGCGCAGGACTTCGAGCCGATCACTGGCACGGTCCACCAACCGCCGCCGATCCATCAGACATTCGAGATTCGTGGGTATGTCGTCTGCACATTTGCGCCGCGCCTGCTCGATACGCATCCGGAGGCTGTCAGGATCCCGTGGGTGCACGATAACGTTGAGGCGGACGAAGTTTTGTTTTACGTGCGCGGCAATTTCGGGTCGCGTCGCGGGATTGAGCCAGCTTCGATTACGCTGCATCCGCGCGGGATTCCGCACGGGCCGCATCCCGGCACGATCATGGCGAGCAAGAACGCTACGCGAACAGAGGAACTGGCGGTGATGTTCGACACGCAACATACACTCGAGCTCACTGAGCAGGCTGTCGCGCTCGACGACCAAAAGTATCCGCAGAGCTGGCTGGATTAATTCGTAGCACAGGCTTCTAGCCTGTGGGGCGGCTGGGCATCTTGCCTGGCCATTCAACGCCTCGGCAGGCGGGACGCCCGCCTGCCCCACAGCCAGGATGGCTGTGCCACGTTTAAGGGGCCCCTCCTTGAGAGACCGCGTACGCACGCTACCTTAACTGCATGCGGGACGGAAATTCCGAAACCGAAACTGAGTTACAAGCGGCTGAACGTCGAATCAGCAAGATTCAACGCTGCGGGGACGCTCGGGTCGCGAGCATGGAGCAATCGTTTCTCGGCTTGCTCGAAGCCATTGGCGAGGATCCACAGCGCGAAGGGTTGGTTAGAACGCCAGGCCGCGCAGCGCGTGCATTCGAATTTTTGACCGCCGGTTACAGGCAGAGCCTGGATGGAATAATCAACAATGCGCTCTTCGAGTCCGAAGCCAGCGAAATCGTTCTCGTCAAAGACATCGAGCTGTATTCGTTATGTGAGCACCACTTGCTTCCGTTCATCGGTAAGGCGCACGTCGCTTACATACCCAACGGAAAAGTCGTTGGCCTGTCGAAGACTGCACGAATCGTCGACATGTTCGCGCGGCGACTTCAGATCCAGGAGAACCTGACGATGCAAATTGCCGACGCGTTAATGAAGGCACTGCATCCCCGCGGCGTCGGTGTGGTCATTGAGGCTAAACATCTCTGCATGATGATGCGCGGAGTTGAAAAGCAAAACTCGGTGATGAAAACATCGTGTTTGCTCGGTGTTTTCAAAGAGGACGCTCGAACGCGTTCCGAGTTTCTCTCGCTGCTCAACGACTGAGCGTGGAGTGCGGCGACATGTCGCCGCTTTCAAAGCGCGGACGTGTCCGCGCACTCCAAAGAAACGGCATCGCGCGCTCGTTATTTGTGGGCCGATTTGTAATACTGTTTGCTGAATCATGCTCCTGACCGTCAGCAAACGCCTGGAATTCTCCGCATCGCGACGCTTGAACGTCGCCGGTTGGACTGAGAAGGAGAACGCGACGGCGTTTGGACCGGAAACAAATGCGCGCTATGGCAGCGGCCGAAATTACGTTGCCCATTTCGTTTTCACCGGTCCGGTCGATCCAGCAACTGGGATGCTGATCAACATCAGCGAAATTAAGGAGCGCGCCGGAAAAGTTCTTCGCGATGGTTTCGATCACAAATTTTTAAACCAGGACAATCCGTCGTTTCACGAGCTTTCGCCGACTGCAGAGAATGTTGCCCGTCAGCTTTATTGCGACGTCGAGCCGCTGTTTTCGGACGCGGGAGCAAAACTGTCCGTTTGCCACTTGAGCGAGTCACCCGACCGGAGCGCGACGTACTATTTCACCGGCGCCTGCGAAGCGAATTATTGGTTGGAATTCTCAGCGGCGCGCAGAACGATGTCGCCGTATGTGAGCCCGGAGGAAAACGCCCGGCTGTTTGGGCCGGCTACTGCACCGCACGGACACAATTATCGCTGCCGACTCACATTTCGAGCGGAACAACTCGATCCCAAACGGCCTTTGCTCCGCTACGACGAAATCGACACCTGTGTCCGCGCGTTGCGCGCCGAACTCGATCACCAATATCTTAACGAAGTAATCGGACTAAAAGAACGTCCAATAACCACTGAGAGTCTGGCCGATTATATCTACGAACGCGTCAAATCGATGATGCCACTGCATCGGGTTCGTTTGCACGAGCGGGCCGATTTCTTTGCCGAAGCATGGGAAGACAACACGATTTTCTTGGGGTTGCAAGTACCGTTTTACGCGGCCCACCGATTGCATACGGCGACGCTTTCCAATGCGGAGAACATGAGGCTTTACGGTAAGTGCAACAATCCGACCGGCCACGGCCATCGCTACCTGATAGAAACAACGATCGGAGGCGAATACGAGGAGCGCAGCGGAACGCTTTACGATTTCGTTGCGTTGAACGACGCGATTCATGAATCATTAAAACCATGGCAAGATCGCCATCTGGATTTGGAAACCGAGGATTTTCGCGGCGCGGCTTCGACAGGCGAAAACATCGTGCGTGCGCTTTGGCCGAAGATTGATAATCGCGTCAATCACCAACTCGTGCGATTGCGTCTGTGGGAAACGGCGAACAACCGGTTTACGTTGCGCAGAACGTAACTCAGGCATCTTGCCCGCAACGGCAGGCTGGAAGCCTGCTTTACGATCAGGCATGATGCCTGAGTTACAATGAAACGATATCTGATCACAGGCGCCAGCCGCGGGATCGGTCGCGCAATTGCGGAAAAGCTTGCAGGCAAAGATGTGGAACTGCTTTTGCATGGACGCGACACGGTGGCGCTCGCACAGACGCGCAAAGTTGTCGAGCCGCAATGTGCGAAGGTGACGCCACTGATTCACGATCTCGCGACGGCGCGTGGCGTTTCCGATCTCGTTGCCGAAGTCGGCCGGCACCCAATCGACTTGCTCGTGAACAACGCCGGCATTGCGGTAGTGAAACCGTTCACCGAGCTCACGTCGATCGAATGGGAGCAAACTGTCGGTGTCAATGTTACCGCGCCATTCCTGTTGACGCAGCGCTTTGCGCCTCGGATGCCGCCGGGTTCGAGCGTCGTCAACATTCTTTCCGTCGCGGCAAAAACTGCGTTCCCAAACTGGAGCGCGTACTGCATGAGCAAGTTTGCGCTCGAAGGCTTCTCGCGCTGCGTGCGCGAAGAGCTGCGCGATCGCAAAGTGCGCGTGATCAATGTTTATCCCGCCGCAACTGACACCGAAATCTGGAGCCAGGTTGAGGGCAAATGGCCACGCGACCGCATGATGAGCGCGACGCAGGTGGCTGATGCGGTGGCATTCGCTTTAGCGCGACCAACGGACACGCTGGTCGAAAACATCACGCTCTCCAGCTTGGTTGGAAATCTTTGATTCAGTGTTCGCAATATGATTAATGCGTTGCAAAGCGAGCTTACGATCAACGTCGTCGCGTCGATCATCGTATCGTTGCTCTTTCTCGCCCTCGGTTTTCTGTGGGGCAAATACAAGGAGCGGCAGCGCAAGTTTGGGCGAAATCTTGAAGAGTACGATTTCTATCCGTTTATCGTCACTCGCGAAAACTTCGGCGAGTTCAGCCTAAAAGATTTCCGACTGGGGATGCATTACTTCCTTAAAAACGAGGACCATACAGCCGCGCGACAGCTCATCTTCATCGGGGAGCAAAACAACGTGCGCGCGCAACTTGAGCCGGCGGAGCAGAAGGTTTACGCACAGCTATTCGAAAAATACGACGGCAAAAGAGTCACCGACGACACACACGAATTCCTCGAGAATTACGAGCGAATCGTGCGGCTGATCGGAAAATCGTTTCCAAATACCGGAATCGAGATCCTGCTTCACAATCTCGCTGATCCTGCGCACTCGCTGATTACGCTCGAAAACAACGTGACCGGCCGGCATTTACGCGACGGCACGACAAATCTGTTGATAGATCTGAAACGTCGCCAGCTCTTGAACGAGGACAAGCTGAACTACGAGCTGAACATCGGCGCCCGAAAATTCAGATGCACGACGATTCCGATCAAACGGAAGGAATTCGGAATCGTCGGCGCGATTTGCATAAATATCGATGCTAATTACATCACCGACGAAGTGCTGAAGGATCGACAACGGATCGAAACTTGGTTCCAAAACTTCCTTCGCACCGACATTCAGCTCGATGAAAATATTTTGAGCAAGGACGAATATGCGAAGGCGCTCAAAGGCCAAAGGCACTTTAAAGACGAAGGCTTTTAGCGGGTCATTCTGAGCGGAGCAAAGCGGAGTCGAAGAATCCCGTGACGCTGCTTAAGGTTACATCGCGGGATTCCTCGACTTCGCCCGGAATGACAAAAGACTGTAGCTGCCGCCCTGTGGGCGGCGCATTCTGAACACTCGACGAGCTCCTCCCGCGCTTCGCATAGCGAAGCGGCTACAGTCACTTCGGCGAGGCTGGTAACGCCGCCTGGTATTCCGGTTTCTTGTGGTACTCGACCAACCGGAAGCCCCAGCTGATCAGGGTCGAGAGATCTTTCGTCTTCGCTTTCCTCTCGTTCAGAAACTTTTCGATCCTGGTCTTCAGTTCGCGCTGTTGATCTGTCGCGTCGAGGATTTCGAAAATTTCCATCGACAACAGCCAGTCTTCAGGATGCTCGGCCTGTTGTGTTTCCCAAATCTCGCCAAGCCGTTCGTAGCCGGCCTTGCTTTCGCGAATTTTTCGCACCTGCGCATAGAGATTTTCAAGGCGCTTTCGTTTTGCGTCGGATGGGACTTTGATTGTCCGCTCCTTCGGAACGAGCGCCACTTGATTGTAGGCGTCCTTGTCTGCGGCTTCGTTAAACACAGAACTGATGCGTTCGCCAACGGCCATGTCGTACATGCCCCAGATGGGATCGAACAAAACGCGGTCGCCGTATTTGGCCGTGCAGTTTGAGAACTTGATCAGCAGTAATTTTCCGTCGCGACGCAAAATCGTTTCGACTTTTCCTGATACTACGACTCCGCTGACAAATTCAATTTTCGCTTTACGGCCCTCGACGATTCCCAGCGCATGCAACTGGTCGTTTGTGAGCAACTCTGGCGACGCTGACGTTTGCTTCCATTTCCCGATGGGCGAACCGAATCCGTCCTTGTGATAATCAACGCCGTGTCCTTCGAGCTCCTTATCACTGAACGCGAGGGCCGTTTTGCCCGATGTGCGCAGATAAATCGGGAAATTGTTTTCGTCCGTGATGACTTCGGCGAAAATTCCGCTCACTTGCAAGCCGGACGAATACTCACAGGTGGCGGCGTTCTGGCATTCGATTGCCTTGTTGATTCCTTCGAGTCCACCAACCTGGTAGGCCATCTTGCTGGCGAATTCTTCCAGCACCTTCTTGAGGTGCTGGAAATCGCGACAAACGAAAAGCTGCGGCTGGCGAGTTGTGATGTCGAACGCCGTATTCATCGCGTCGATGGAGTAGGGGATCTTCTTCACACCTGGCTCAAGGCATGAGACCGATTCACCAATCGATGAAAGCAAACCGGCGCCGTAAATCTTCGGGTTTTCGAGTGGGCCGATGAGTCCGTATTCGACCGTCCACCAATGCAGGCGTGACAGCAGCGCCATTTCGGAAGGTTCGCCCAAAGTTTTCTGCCGATGTTCAACCAGTTTGGTTGCCTCATCGAGTTCTTTCGGATCGGCGTTTGGTCGTTCCTTCAAGATCGATAAGTGCCGAATCGCTTGATACAGTTCGAAATCTTTTTTCGACGACATCGCTTTCGCGCCGACTTCTCCAAACCGCTGCAAATATTCCGAGTATTCGCGATCGACAATGATCGGCGCGTGCCCGGCGGCCTCGTGAACAATGTCCGGCGCCGGCGTGTATTCGATGTGATGGATTTGGCGCATGTCACACGCGATCACCAACACCTTGTAGGCTTGGAATTCCATGAACGCCGCCGGCGGAATAAAGCCGTCCACGGCCACCGCGCCCCAGCCAATCTTCGCCAGAATATCGTTCATCTCCTGAATGCGCGGGATACGATCAAACGAGATGCCGGTGTTGAGGAGTCCCTGGAAATAAACTTTGTGCGCGTACTCCTTCAGGAAAAAAATGTTCTGGCGCATGATAAATCGCCAGACCGCGTGATCGACCGAAGTGTAATCGTCGTAGCGCTGATCGACGGCGAACTGGAGCAAATGTTTGGGGCAACAGGCGACGGCCGCGTTGTCATAGCTGATACCACTTTTAGAATTCATACGAGGCCTCCTCCCGTCACCGTAACTTATGATTCGTTTGCAGCCCGGGCAAGAGTGATTGCGTGCGGTTACGCGCTCAGGTGGATCGGCTTTTCCAAAGACGATGCTGGAACCGGGCGCGCCCTCGCGCTGCGGACCAACGGATGCTGGAGCCGGCGCGCCCTCGCGCCGCGGACCTACGGCCCGAGGGCGGGCCGTCTCCATTGCCAACGCGTTGAGGACAACGCGTTCCAACTATCGCCGGGCGCGCATCACGCGCTTTGCGATCCAGACGATCACGACGATCGCGATCACCCACGGCGCAAGAAACGCAATCGCGACCCCAATCATACGCAAACTCCACATGATTGCGCCAGCGCTTTGCGCCAGGGTGCGTCGCAGCGTGGCGAGTGGACCGCTCTGGTGCGAGACAATATTGCCCTGACTGTAAACCTGAATCGAGATGTCGGCCGGCGCGTTGGCTTCATCAATTTGCGTGCCTGTGCGGTCCTGGCTTTGCACAGTCACGTTCTCCACTTTGCCTAACGAATCGAGCGATTGCATCAGCGCCGGGTAATTTTTCATCGGCACGCGCAACGAAACGTTTGCCAGTTCGCGTCCATCGGGATCGCGACTGAACGTGGAGCTGCGAACGCGTCCGCCCTGTTTCTCGGCGACGGCCCGAAGGTCCCTTGCCTTTTTGTCTACGGACGACGTGCGAATCCGCAGGCTCGTTTGCTGAAATGCCTGCTCCTGTTCCTCGCGGGATATCGTGATGTTGAGCTCCACCTTGTCGCGCTTGGTCCTTGCGTTCTCCGACATGCCATTGCCACCCTGAGCGATACGTTCCGTTTGGGTTTGGAAATTTTCGACGCGGCCGAAAGATTTTACGCGCGCAATCACTGCGTCACTCTCCTCCGGTACGATCAACATGCTCATTGTCGCGGAGACGCGCCCGGAGTAATCGCGGTTGAGTTGCGCGTTTGTGATCTGCACTTTCTGCGACGCGAGTGCTTTGATGTCATTGTAAATCTTCTCAACGTCTGGCGCATACAGCGCGAGCTGCGAACGCTCTTTAATCAGGAAGGCCGCCGGCTCTTCCATGTCCTTTTCGGCCAGCGAGATCGTGACTGTGGCGAATTGCACCTGGGAATCCCAGTATTTCAGCTCGCCCTGCATTTTTTCTATGTCTTCACGCACGCGACCGAGTTCCTTTTCAACTTGAAGCAAATCTGAAACTTTGCCGGTCTTCGTTTGCAGCATTTCGATCAGCCGCTGTTCCATCACCCGCGCATTCTTCAGTCGCGCGTCCGTGTCGAAGTACGCCTTGGTCACGTCTTCTGTCCCGAGAGTCTGGTTCTTTAACTCGCCAAGTCCGCGAATCTTTTGCAGAAAGCGATCCAGATTTGCCGGCAAAACCTTGACGATCACCTGGCCGCGCAGTTTCCCATTTGCCTGTTTCTGCGAATTTGTCGTCGCCACATAGCCGCGTTCTTCGTTTGCAAATGCCGTTATCTTTTGCACCGCATCGTCAAAGCTGACGATCTCTAGCTCGACCGTCGCGTTGCGAACGAGTTTACGGTTCGTCACTTCTGACGCGGGTGTTTCTCCTGGTTTGGGCCCTGCTTCTTGAGCCATCGGAATATTTGATCCTGTGACGATCGTTTGTTCAGCTTGAGCGAAGCTTTCCGTTTTATCCTTGGCTTCAACTGACGACGCCGGCGGTGGGGCCTGGAGCGGCATGGCTTGTGGTCGCGCGGCAGCGAGTTCGTCCGATTTGGCTAGAGCACCGGCACGACCAGGCTGCGACGTCGCCGCGACCTGTGAGGGTTGTTCGAACAACTGCTCGTTCGCGTAACGTTCACGAGCGGCTGGCGGAGTTGCAGTTTCCCCAGTGATCATTCGGCCGAGTTGCACCAGTCCGAGCAACACCGCAGCGACCGCGGTGACTTGCGCCGCGCGCATGCGCATCAGATCGCCAAGCAATTTCAGTAGTCCGGTTCTTTCGGGGACGCGGTTTCGAAACCCGGCCAGCATCCGTTGTTCGAAGGTCGGATCGGGTTTCTCCTGAGCGAGAGTTTCTTCCAGAATTTTGTTCATGGTTTTGGTTTCCTGATGAGTTTTTCGGCACGCGACGCACTCGACGAGATGAGTATGCAACTGGCGTTGCTCTTCATCAGAAAGTTCGCCGTAAAGATCGGCAGCGAGCCAGTTCTCGATTTCGTCGTGAAGGATTGCCATAGATTAGTCCGTTGACGCGAGAGCGGTGCGAAGTTGTTTGCGCAGCGAAGCCAGAGCGCGTCCGAGAATTCCGCGCAGTGCGCCGTTCGTAAGGCCGAGCGTGTTTTCGATCGTCCGATAATCCATCTCTTCGAAATAACGGAGAGTGAGCGCGGCGCGCTGAAGTTCCGGTAGCGTAGCGAGCGCTGAGTGTAGATGTTGATCCATCGCCATTGTGTCAGGCGTATTGGCTTCGTTTGTTTCAATTGCTTCGTGAGTAAATGACACGGGTCGCCGTTTGCGAAATACGTCGTGCGCGCGATGGCGAGCGATCATACTGAGCCAGGCGGGAAATTTTTCCGGATCGCGCACGCGCCAGCGCATCTTCCAAGCTTTGACCAGCGAATCCTGCACCACGTCTTCGGCTTCCTCGCGGTTTTGCAAAATGCCGTAAGCGATCGCGAAAAGTATTCGACTGTGTGTGCGAATGACCATTTCAAATGCCTCGCGATCGCCGTGTATGGCCGCCCGGTATTGTTCGCGTTCACTGGCATCCATTATTTTGCGATCTACAACCTAGACGTTTGAGATCGCGATTCCGCGCGAAAAATGTTTCCGGAGAAATTTCAAGCTAGATCGGATTCTCCGAAGGCGACGCTGGAGCCGGCGCGCCCTCGCGCCGCCACACGTTGCGACCCGAGGGCGGGCCGCCTCCATCTAGCGCGTTGAGGACAACGCGTTCCACCTAAAAAATGATGACGGTGTTCCCGACGCTTACGAGGTCTTTCACGCGCGCGGCGTCCCAGTTGGCGAGGCGAATGCAACCGTGGCTCGCAGCGCGGCCAATTGTCTCCGGATTATTCGTGCCGTGAATACCGATTCCGGGTTTGTTCAAGCCCATCCATAGAATGCCGACCAGATTGTTCGGGCCCGGCGGTAGATTGTAGTAATTCTCGGTGCGCACGCCGTAGTTCAGCATGCCTTCATCGTAACGGAACCAGGGCCAGACGGTCGCACCGAGAATTTTCCATGTGCCGACAGGCGCCGGCAGAGTTTTGGATCCGGGCGTGATCGGGAATACGCAGACGAGCTGATCGTGATCGAAGACCTCGAGTAAATGCTCCTGTGTATCGACGAAAATCTTGCGAGAGGAGAACGCCGGATTTTCGGGAACTTTTCCTTCGGTGAATTTCTCGACTTCGAACGGCAATACATTCGGCACCTTGAGAGTTTCGCCCGGCTGAAGATGTTCCCAGTTTTTGCCGGGATTCAGTTTCTGAATGTATGTCTCGGCGGAATGAAACCGCTCGGCGACGAATTCCAAGAGCGACGTATAAGGCGACCATTTTAACTTCGCCTGCTCTGCGCGGCTGCCCGGAATGTCGCCGACCTGTTTCAGGTCTTCTTCTCTGATCGTGTAAGTCGTGTAAGTGACCGGCACCTGATCAAGCATCCACTGATCGACCGCGCCAGTCTTCGGCATGGCCTGCGCGTGCTTGTAAGAGATGAGCGCTTTCCGGAAAAATTCGCCCATTCTTCCGTCGATCTTCCCAGGCCCAAAATCGTTGTTGTCCAAAAAAATCTGGAGCCGCGTCGCGGTCTCCTCGTCGTAATTCGGCAACGCGACGGGATAAACTCTCGGTGGCGGTGTGGATTCGGGTGTCGGTGTCGGTGCCTCCTGTGCAGATGCAAACACGCGCATTAAACCGGATGCGAGAATGACCCAGGCGATTTTCATCGGCGAAAGTTATGCGATGTGAATGTAGACCGTGCAAACTGGTTTCAAAGGAACGACGGCGTCCTCGTCGGCGAGGGAAAGTGACGGCCGGGAACCCGTCACTCCTTGCGCGCCGGCCGTAATGCCACCGTCGACTCGGCTGGCAAGATCCATTGCTCCGGAGTTGCGGTTGCAACCATGCTTGCCCCGCCGTAGCGCGGCGAATCGCTGGCCCAAAGTGTCTCCCATCTGCAACCGGCCGGCGGCGCGAGTAAAGGCTCCGAAGCAGGATGCAAAACCTGGCGTTCTCCAAGGTTCACCAACAGCAGACGATCGTCGGTGGCTTCGGAAAAATATCGGAGGACGAAACTCATCGGACCCAGCACCGCGCCATCGATACCGTCCGATTCTTGTTGCCGAAATCGCGAATCTTCCCGACGCAATGTCAGAAGATCGATATGCAGATTGTAAAGCTGGCGATTCTTTTCGCGCTCTGCAAAATCAAGTTTGCATCGTGAAAACGCCCCGGGATCATCTGGCGCAGGTAAGCACCTCAATGTCTCCTTCTCGTTAAGCGATAAGAATGGCGCCAGCAATTCGGCGCGACCTTTGCGAATCGCATCGCGGACGGCAGCATCGCCGACGTCCGCAAAAAACAGAAAAGGACTGGACGCGCCGAATTCTTGGCCCTGAAACAGCAATGGCGTCCATGGTCCGAGCAGAAGAAGAGCGGTGATCGCGCGATAGCGCCCGGGGGACGTTTGAAAGCGCGGTCTCTCACCCGTGCCAGTATTCGCGATTTGATCGTGGTTTTCGATGAAACAAACGAAGGCCCGCGCGGGAGTGCCGAATGTCGGAGTGCCGCGCAACACTTTTCGCCACGAAGGCGCCTGCCCTTGGTACAGGAAGCCGTATTTCGCAGCGGAAATAAATTCCTGCGGCTTGCCCGAGTAATCGCTGAAATATCCGACGTTTTGACCGATCAACGCCACGATGGCGCTGTGATGAAAATCGTCATTCCACATCGCATCCAAACCGTCGCCGCCTTCATCCTGCGGTCGCGTCATCCTGGCTTCCTGCAGATCGTTCTCCGCGATAAGAATAATCGAGCGCGAACCCGCCGCCTTGCGCGCGGCGTGGCCGACTGCACCAATGATGTGTTCTTCCGACTGGTCGTGAATTGCGTGGGTCGCGTCGAAGCGGAAGCCGTCGAAATGAAACTCTTCGATCCAATAACGGCCGTTCGTGATGAAAAATTCCTTGACCGGTCCAGAGTTCGGACCATCGAAATTGATGACGTCCCCCCATTCGTGTCCTTTTCCCCGGAATAGATAATCGTCGGAATAAATGCCCAAATAATTTCCGTCCGGCCCGAAATGGTTATAAACGACGTCGAGAATTACGCCGAGACCTAACGAGTGCGCACGGTCAACGAACGCGCGCAAGTCGTCCGGCGTTCCATACAAATGTGAAGGCGCGAACAGATCGACGCCGTCGTAGCCCCAGCCAAATTCGCCGGGGAACTCCGCGACCGGCATCATTTCGATGACCGTGATTCCGATGGCCGCCAGCTCGGGTAACTGTTCGGCAGCGGCGCGCCACGTTCCTTCCGTGGTGAACGTGCCGACGTGCATCTCGTAAAAGATCTGGCGTTTTAGTTTCAATCCGGGCCAGTCTGCATCGCTCCATCGGAAATTTGTCGGATCCACAATGCACGAGGGTCCATGCGGCCCTTCGGGTTGAAAACGCGATGCCGGATCGGGATAAAAATTCTCGGCGCCGTCGACCCGAAAGCGGTAGCGAGCACCGGGGCCCGCGTTGGCTAGGCCGGAAAAATATCCGCTTGGCTCGGCTGTCAGTGAACAGAATTCAGGCTTCGCTTTAGCAGAGTCTTCCAAAACAACATCAACTTCCCGCGCCTTCGGCGCCCAAACGCGAAAATGCGTGTGGTTTTCACCGATCAATTCCGCGCCAATCGGATAGCGGCGTTTTGTGTGCGACATCGAGATCAAGATTGTCCCTTTTCGGTTAATGCCACAACGGCTCGCGACGGCTGTAGAGTGCGTTGTCCCCAGCGCATTCGTTTCATCATTCTCCGCTGAGGACAGCGGACTCTACAGCCTCCTCGTTGCGAGCGAAATCCTTAGGACAATCGCTTGAGGTGCTCCTCCTTTGGCTTGGCAACCGATGCGGTTGCCCTACAATCGTGGCCGGTCGCCACCAAATCGGATGAACGGAAACGGATCAAAAATCGAAATATTCAAGCCGTTCGGCGAAGCATTCGAGTTGATGAAGAAGATTCTGTTTCAGCCCTTCAATCTGAAAAAATGGCTGGTAATCGGTTTCGCCGCCTGGCTTGCAAACCTCGGTTCCGGTGGTGGCGGGGCCGGCAACTTTAACTATCCCGACAACCGACGCAAAGAAGCGCACAAGTTGCACGAAACGATCGGCCAAATTCCGCAGCCGGTTCTGATCGCAGGCATTTGCGTTCTGATTTGCGTCGTCCTCCTGCTCATTGCCCTGTTTGTATGGTTACGCGCGCGCGGGCGATTCATTTTTGTGGACTGCGTCGTTCGCAATCGCGCTGCGATTGTCGAGCCGTGGAAAGAATTCCGTGCAGAAGGAACCAGCTTTTTCCTTTTCTCACTGCTCGTGGTGCTCGCGCTCATCGCGGTTATGGTGATTGCAGGGCTTCTGCTTATTGTGCCGTTTATTCCGTGGGGCAGTCAGGCACAACCGGGTGTCGGATTTTGGATCGGCCTATCGCTGTTTGTGTTTGTCGCAGTCTGCCTTGCTTTCGCCTGGGCCCTTACCTCTCAATTGATGGTCCCGATCATGTACAGGCAACGCTGTCGCGCGCGACTCGCGTTTGCCCAAGCCGTAGGCCTGGTAACCTCCTATCCCGGGCCGATCCTTCTTTACGTTTTATTTCTTCTGCTGTTGGCAGTCGCAGTGTTCATGATTAGTTGCGCGGTAACATGCGCGACTTGTTGCATCGCTGCGATTCCGTACGTCGGCACAGTTGTACTCTTGCCAATTCCAGTTACGCTTGGCGCGTTTTCGCTGTTGTTCCTTCGACAATTCGGTCCCGATTACGATGTATGGTCCGGATTCGTGCCGCCGGAATTCTTGCCTGTGTTGATTCCACCGCCCGCGCCGTCGGGAACTGAACCAGGCTAACTAACGAACGAAATAACAAATCGCCCGAATCAAAACTGGTCGGCGCCTTTCATTCTGAAGCCAAGAAGCAGTAGGTGGAGACGGCCCGCCCTCGGGCTGCTGTACGTCGGCGCGAGGGCGCACCGGCTCCATCAATTGCTCGTTATGAGAATTGCAAGCGGCTCAAACATTCCCGCTTTCGGAAGCGAAGAAAGCGCAGGAGCAGGTGACGACTGGCCACACGTGCGGAAGATCGTTCTAAAAGTCGCCGACGAACTGAAGTAGCCGACTCGAAAAATATCGCTGTCACGTTGAGCGAAGCGCTGCAACGAAATGCGGAGCATAAGGCCAGGCTTTCAAATATCTCTGATCGTTCTGGCTGACACATCGGTCAAAAATGATCAGAGATTCTTCGCTGCGCTTAGAATGACATTCAAGCGAACGGCGATTTACGTGGTACAATCCGAACGATGAACTGGGATGCGATTAGCGCCATCTCGCAATTGATCGGCTCGCTGGCGGTTGTCTTGTCAGTGCTATATCTGGCTGTGCAGGTGCATCAGGGCACGCGTGTGGCTAAGCTGGCTATGCAAGACGCCGCGGCAACAGCCCTGCGGGACGTAACCAAGCCATTGATGGAAAACGCCGAACTGGAACGAATCTGGCGCGTCGGGCTCGAAGATATTAACGCGCTCTCAGTCGAAGAGCGGGCACGATTTTTCCATGCTTCTTACCAATTCTTGAAGGCGTTCGAGACCATCCATTTCCATCATGTTTACGGAATGATGGACAGAGATCTTTGGGACGGCTGGCACGGACTCCTTCGACATTATGTCGTCGCGCCGGGTATGGCTCATTACTGGAAGCTTCGGCCTGAAGTTTTTTCGGAGCGGTTTCGCAATTTTGTTAACTCGCTCGAACCACCGACCAATCAACGCACTGTAGGCACCCTCTTCAAAGAGGAAGCAAGCTAACGGGGAGCGGAAGCATGTTGCTCGCATCATCCGGCATGCTGCCGGATGACCTGTGCGCGTACTCCAACAGGTACGAACTTTTCGCTCGAGATCATGACCTTTGCAGCCGGCTGGCTGGTAACGTGCCAGCCAGAGCGAGCTTCTTATTAATGCAGCGCTACTTACACGGTCCCGGCACAGGGATCACGAATTTGCCGTCCTTCTCGGCGACGAAGTTTTCGGAGCTGCTCGACGAGCTGCCGCTTGCGTCCTTGCTCTCAACCTTGATGACGAGCTTTTTCGTCGGTTTGAGATTCAGGCAAACTTTGCCGGTCGGCCCGTCCATCGGCGTCGTCGCTTTCTTAACGTCCTCCGGCGTGAGACTAACCAGCTCAATCGTTGAAATTTTTTCTCCGCCTCCCCCCGACTGCATCATTTTGTAAAACTCGAGGGCTGCGGGGTCGGAGCCTTGTGTGTAAAGGAAAGCCTCCAGTGTGGCTGTGTCCTTGCCTTCCATTGCTGCTTTGTACTTGTCGGTGAAAGCTTTTTCCTGCTCGGGCGTGCCCGCCACAATACCCAGGGCGAAAGAAAACAGGAGTGCGCCAGCTACTGTAAAGATTTTCATTGAGGTCTTCATGGCCGCCACCGTAGCTGGCTCGATTTCTGCGACGCAAGTCAATTCGAAAAAGAAAAATCGTTGCTGAGTTCCGCGGCGCGGGCTATTCCACTCTGCCCGTGTGGGCATCGATAGATAGTTAGTGTCATGTTAAGCGAAGCGAAACATCTCGGTTTATTCTTGTGTGCGACCGGTCCAAAAAAGATCAGAGATTCTTCACTCCGCTCAGAATGACATACGTGTTCGATTGTTAGCTTCCCGATGAACATTCACGAATATCAAGCCAAAGAGCTGTTGCAGAAATTCGATGTGGCTACAACGCGCGGCCGAGTCGCGGCGACGCTCGATGAAGCGGAGCAGATCGCGCATGAACTGGGCGATATCGATATTGTTGTTAAGGCACAGATCCACGCCGGCGGACGCGGCAAGGGCAGTTTCAAGAACGGATTTAAGGGCGGCGTGCACGTTCGAAAAACCCCTGACGAAGTTCGTGATGTTACGGCGAAAATGCTCGACCAAATTCTGGTGACGCATCAGACCGGGCCGACTGGTCGTCTGGTGAACAAAGTTCTCGTGGCAGAATCGGCCGATATTGCGCGAGAAATCTATTTTGCCGTCCTGCTCGATCGCGCGACCGCTGCGCCTTTAGTTGTCGCCAGTACAGAAGGCGGCGTCGAAATTGAAGCTGTTGCGGCGAAATCGCCCGAGAAGATTATTCGGGAACCGGTTGATCCATTAGCCGGCCTGCAGCCATACCAGGCGCGCAAACTGGCAAGCCAACTCGGTTTCGAATCATCGCAGCTAAAGAACGCGTCAAAACTGTTCGAAGGACTTTACCGCACTTTCATTGCGTACGATTGCTCGATGGTGGAGGTCAACCCTCTGGTCGTTACAAACAAGGGCGAGGTCCTGGCGTTGGATGCCAAGTTTAATTTTGACGACAACGCGCTGTATCGGCATCCGGAGATCGCTGCGATGCGTGACGTAGCTGAGGAAGACCCTCGTGAAGTCGAAGCGTCAAAACATGGGCTCAATTACATCGGGCTCGACGGCGACATAGCGTGCCTCGTCAATGGCGCCGGCCTCGCCATGGCGACGATGGACATCATCAAGTTTTACGGCGGCGAACCGGCAAATTTCCTGGACGTCGGCGGCGGCGCGACGGAAGAGCAGGTGACCGAAGCGTTCAAAATCTTGATCGCCGACAAACACGTGAAAGCGATCCTCGTCAACATTTTCGGTGGGATCATGAAAGTGGACATCATTGCGCAAGGCATCATCAACGCAGCAAAAGGCATTAAGCTATCTGTGCCCGTGATCGTTCGTCTCGAAGGGACAAACGTTGCGAATGGAAAGCAGTTGT
>JBARAJ010000199.1:0-3996 GCA_049791915.1 Candidatus Udaeobacter sp. | reverse complement strand
TACAGAAACACAGTTAGCACACAACTGACGAATTGCGATTTATGAACTCCAAAAACAAGAACGGGATCGGCGCAGATGATAGTAATGGCCGTGTTCTGAAAACCACAGAAGAGGCTGCCCTCGCGTTAAAAGGAATTAGGCCAATTACATCCAGCCCATCGGTGTGTGTTGCATATACGAGGCGTCGGCAGAATTATGGCACCGGCTTCAATCCTTTTTTTCGAGAGAAAATCGCCGCTCGTCCCGCTCGCAATCTGACAGGAAAAATCATTGTCAAGTAAACATCAACCCCACCGACTATATGAAATCACCATACTGCTCGTTTCTTTTGAAGGGCGCGCTCCTAATTGTTCTGCCGGCCTTGTGCTTTGGCGGTTCAAGCGTCGTGAAAGTAGACAGCGATCCTTTATCTATCACCGTGGTACAGCCGGAGACATTGAACGATCCCACCGAATCAGCCCAAGGCTATCTACAAATCTATTCGGCGATAGATGAGTTCAATGATGGTGGTCTCGCCTGTTACTCGCACAGCTCCTATGCAATCTACACGATTGAAGGAGAGCTTTTCAAAACCGTCGAAAATCACATTTCGTTCGGTGGCGAAAGCCCCGAGTTAGTGGCATTGCCCGCTGGATTTTATCTGGTTATAGCCCGATCTAACAGGCAGGGAGACATCCGTATTCCCGTTGCCATCGAGAAAGGCCAACTCACGGTGCTTGACCTCGACCGCGGCGAACGGGACGGACAGACGGTTACCCTCACACGAGTCGTCGCTTCTTGTGGGCAAATGATCGGTGGTTCGCAAGTTCAAGCCCCAATCGTGACTTCTCAATTTTACGAAAACTTACATGAGCTCCGATACGGGAAATGAGTTTGAGGCAAGGTACAACGCTCGTGTCGCAAAAATCCGCAAAGCGGCTGCCGTCGCGTTAGAGGAAATAGATCGATTACACTCCGGCGGTCCCATGGCACGAGAAGTCTTCGATGCTGAGGTCGCGCGCATTACACAAGAGAAGCTCCAGCCGTACGGATGCGATCTTGTTATTCGCCGGACGGACGATGGCCTCGTGCGTTTTCTAATCAAGGTCCAGAGCACTGGGAGAAAATACGATCTAATCAAAAGTTTTTTCCATCGTGATAATGGATCGCCCCTGGCAGCGGAGATCTGACCAATGACCCTTGACTTGAAAGGAAAGAAGGTCGTTGTAATCGGTGGGAAACACTCGGTCGGGCGCGCCATTGCTGAAGCCGTAGCACGGGAAGGAGCCGATGCGGTGATCTGGCTACGTAAATGGGATGATGACGGGAATGAAGCGAAAGTGCTTCCTATAGTGCAACTGGAAATCCCATCGCAGGGGCCCAACGCACCTTTTCCTCATACGTCACTATGGCGCCAGTCAATGGGGACACACAAATCCTACTGGTAACAGTGGTAACGCGATCCCGGCGTTTACGGGTCGGTTATCGCTTAAGGTTTTCGGAATAAAACAGGGCCGAATCGGTAAATGCAGCGAACCCGGTCCTGGAATTGATCCACTCGAGCAGAGGGATCCGCGGAGTGCACAGGATGTTCCGAAAATGACGAACCAACGAAGTTCGAATTCGAATCTTGTTCGTCTCCTTTGGTGTTCATTCGTGTCCATTCGTGGTTTTTAAAGGGCAATCCTCTCCCATTCTAATTTCCGATGCTTAAAGTTGAGAAATACCACTCCAGATCCCTCCTATCCTGGCGCGCATGCCGTCATTAGCGCTGCGGCCTCGTCCGTTCTGAACTCCGTCCTTCACCATGACCACTTCGACTTTACCGTCACCTCCGAAGTGCTTCCGGGAACGACACGTTCATTTCGCGGCTTCTCCGCCGCAGCTCAAGAGGCGACCTTGAGCCGAATATTTGCCGGAGTCCACTTCCGCTTTGACCTCACGACTGGAGAGCGCCTCCGGGCAAGACGTGGCCGACTTCGTTGTCGACAACCTCCTTACGCCTGCTCATTGAAGGCAATGAAACAGACTAGAATTAGGACATTCACGAACATCAATGACAGATAAAAGGAAGATCGGGTTAGTCTAAGTCGGTTTACGAGTTGCGGCGAGTTTCTTAGCTCGCTGCGGCGGACGCGCTTGACCCGATGTCCGCGCTGGCGCGAACGCTGCTGACTTACTCCGCACGCAGCACAATCATGATCTCGGAGAAATTCATTCCTCGCGTGCACGCGCGTTCAGTCACTGGCTTTCGTGTGTCCGCAAAAAAGTGACAGCCGCGTTACTTTTAGCTAAGCAGTAGATCACTTTCCGCAGAATATAACTTTGCCACTTCGGTATGAATGGATTGAACGACGCACAACGTTGTTACAAACAAACACATAAACAACATATAAACAAACGAATCGAATAACTAACATGAAAACAAAAATCATCCGCAAAATCTTTCTTACCCTGGGCTTGGTGCTCGTGCTTGGTAGCGCGGTCACGCCCATGCATGGTGGCACTCAACCAAGCTCTGCTTCTGTAATAGGCCCTCCGGAACAATTCCCGGTTGTTGCCATCAATACCGTGAATGCATCCGCATTCGCTGGGAGCATTGAGGATGTTACCCGCGGGCAAGTCGGCGTATTCGTCTTGAGCGAGAAGCCTCAAATCCCGCTCGCTACAACCTTCGTAAACTTCAAGGTCAGCGGCACCGCTATCCCAGGAGTTGATTACGTTGCGCTTGTTTCGCCCGCCTCCATCAGGCCATCGCCGGCTGCTAACAATTTTACTACGGCAGTCGGGTTTGGAGTAATCCTAGTCAAGACGTTGCCCGATCCCCGCGCATCAGTCATCCGCCAGGCGCAGAGCGTTGTGGTAACTCTGGAGCCCGGCCCGGGATATGCCGTAGGCCAACCTAGCTCAGCTGAAATACTGATTCGGCCTTGAACCCCTCGTTTACGTGATAGATAACTCCTGCTTGTAAGATGCGAGCTGGCCAAGCCGGTCCTGCCCTTGGGGTAAAGGCCGGCTTGGTCGCTTCCAGTAACTGTTCGAGTTTACTTCACACGCCCAAGGGCAGGCACGGATAAACTAACGGGCGCTCTTGGCCGAACCAAAAGCCGCGCCGCGGTTTTCCGCCCAACCGCTTATTCATCATAGATGACGAATGGAACGAGCGGCGATGAGCGACATAGAAGGGTCCGAGGAAAACTGGCGTTCAGCTGCGAGGGTAGCAATGATGCACTGTGGGCAAATAACCCAGTTTCAAATCAAGAAAAGGTTTACAGCTTCTGAGCTGTTTTCTAGATTCCTGGCTCCAGGACAGTCACGCGATTCAAAGAAAATGCGCATAGATAGTTCAAAGTCTTGAGACTAGCCGAGTATTTCGCTCTTCCGACCTCGTTGCTGGACCATCGACTTTACGTCAGCTACGAATTTAGCGAGTAACGGAGAATTGTTGTCCTTCCGCCACACTAGCGCGAAAGGCAGCGGTACATTCAAATCTGTCACTGGCATCAGCTCCACGCCTGGAGGAAGTCGCCCTCGCGAAGCGCTGCTGACGAATGCGACACCAACTCGGCATGCTACCAGGCTAAGTATAACGACTTCGTCCGACGCTTCTTGAACAACACGGGGTGCCTTGAGGCCGCCGCGCGCACATTTGGCCATTAACCGATCAAAAAAGATTGGGCTTACCCGCCGCGGAAACCAGACGAAAGGCGTCTCAACTAAATCTTTCAATCGAAGTTCCTTCAGTTTCGTGAGTGCGTGTCCCGTGGGAATCGCCAAGACCACATTCACGAAGCCGATTTGCAACTGCGCAAACTCGCGGGTGGTGTTTGACGGAGCAAAAACGAAGCCCGCATCCAGATAACCCGATTGAATAGCGCCAAGCTGTTCAGAAGAGCTTGATGGCTTTAATTGCAGTTCCGCGTCTGGCTGGTGTTCCCGGAAGTGCCGGAATGAATCCGGAACGATCCCTTGCCAGGACATACTCTGAACAAACCCGATCCTTAAAGTGCCCGATTG
>JBARAJ010000198.1:0-2650 GCA_049791915.1 Candidatus Udaeobacter sp. | reverse complement strand
GACGCTTGGTGGCAGGATGTGGATACGCCGGAGATGCTGAAATATGCAGAGAGACAGATGTCCGAACGCATGCAGAACGCGACCACTTAAACGGCGCGCATTAGTAGTCCACTCGAGAGCATGCAGTTACGATCGTCGCTCCCGTGTGACGATTTCGCCCCGAGCACTGCTGGCCCTAATCACAGCCAACGCGCTGAGGACCACGCTCACGCCGGCAACAGTCACCCAAAGGTGAAGAATCCACTGGGCCAGGCCCAGTAATGCGAGGATTAGAAAAACGACGAGAGCCATGTCGCGTTTAGTTAACTGAAAAAGCCACCACACAAATCCTTCGCCGAGATTGAGTAAACCGGAATGCCCGATCATTCCGCGGTGTCTCGCGTAAAACGACTCATGAAACGTGGACGGAGCAACCGCCATTTGGCTCTTACCAGCTCGTAGGAGCATCTCGTTGGCAGTAATCAGAACTGCACAGACAATTCCTTCACTGGAACGATGTAGCCCCAACCCGAGAGCGAGAACGTAAAGGAGGCTTGCTACGAAATCGCTAAAGTAATCCAATCTTTCCCCGAACTTTGATTCCAGGTTTTTGGCACGCGCGATTTCGCCGTCGCAACCATCAAGAATACTGAACGCTTGAAAAATTGCCGCCCCAATGACGATGCTGACGTAATTGCCGCGTACTAAAAATACACAGGCGATTAGCGGCAAAACAAAGATCGATATCGTCCACGCGTTGGGATGAATCGGAAACTTGACCAGGAAACGCGTTATTCGGCGGGAAATCGGCCGATTCAAAAACCGTGAAACGAAACCGTCCTGCGGCTTGCTCATTCGGTCAGCGTCCTTTTGAAAATTCGATATGTCTTATAGCGATAGGCGCCGATCGCTTCGAGGAAACGATTGATCATGAAATTGTCTTCAAGCGTCATACTCAACTCACCGGTGATTCCGCGTTTGACCATTGTTTCTTCTATCACGCGCAGCACGAGCGTCTCGGCAATGCCGGATCGGCGATATTCTTCAATTACCCCGAGAGCGACCAGGCGCCCCTTTCGGATGCGCTTCCTGCAAAACAGTAATTTGATCAGACCGATTGGAAACCCAAATCGCGTCAGCCGGCCGTTGAGATCGTGCAGGAGCACATTGATGTCCGGAAGACCCAGCGCGAACCCGACCGGCTTATTCCCGCTCTCGGCGACCCAGGCGAACTTCGGCAGGAGCAGCGGCTTTAGTTCTTTAGTCATGAACTGGATCTCCGCTTCTGTGAATGGCACAAAGCCCCAGTTCTTTTCCCACGCCTGGTTGTAAATTTCACGGAGCCGTCTGCTTTCATCCCGAAGATTTGTCAGATTGGCCGGACGAAAAGTCACAGGGCAATGCCTGTGAACGCGAGCCGCGAGCCGTCGCAACTGCGCCACGGCTTTTGACGGATCAGCAAACCACCACGCGTACCAATCCTTCGCTTTTGTAAAACCACAGCACTCGATCAGCTGCCGGTAATACGGCGGATTGTGCGCGGTCAAAACTGTGGGCGGAAATTCGAAGCCGTCGATCAACAGGGCACAGACGTAATTGGTTGAATAATCGATCGGGCCCATGATCTCAGTGCGGCCTTTCTTGCGAAGCCAATTCGCCGCAGCATCAAAGAGCGCGGCGGCTACATCACGATCATCGATGGACTCAAAGAGACCGAAACAGCCGACGTTGCTTTGGTGCAACGAATTGTAATTCGGATCATCGCTGGCCATGATTCGGCCGAGGATTTTGCCGTTTTTGCGCGCGAGGAATAACGCTGCGTCGCCATGCCTGTAAAACGGATGATGTTTGCGATCAAGGAACGCTTTGCGTTCGATGATCAGCGGCGGCACCCATGCCGGATCATTGGGATAAATTTCCCATTGAAATTTGATGAACGCATCGCGCTCACGCCGGGACTTCACTTCTGAAACTTCGATGTTCAAAACGAATGAGGGAAGCTAAGTGGAATGCCGCCCCACTACGAGTTGCTCCAGCGATTCAGCCATTTTTTCCTGACGGACAATCAGATAGACGAACAACAGATTCAGCGGGATCAGCTCGAACCAAAAGTAATAAACCGGCTGGCCGAGAAACAGCAGAAGAAATAAAACCAGCATGCGCGTGTTGGTCATTAACAGCCGCCACCACTTGAGCATGTGGCCGGCAGCGTTTCGATAGCGCTGTTGCAGCCAGCCCGGGATTTGGCCGTGGAACACTGTGTTTGCGGTCTCGCGAAGCTTTTTGAGACGGGGCGCGAGCAGTTCCTGTTGCCGAGTGAAATTCAAATAGAGCGCGAGAAGAAGCTTGTCCCATGCTCGGTGTCCCCATCTAAACTTTAGATAGTCAGAGCGCAGTGCGGAGGAGGAATCTATTCCGTTGCGCGCTCCGCCCGCAAAGTAGAGGAATGCGGTACGATAATAATCAGCTGCTGCTCCCTGCAACGCGTGACTGATCGCCGCGCCGAGCGCTAAAAGCCAGATCGCCGGTGACGCACCTGCAAATGCACAGCGAAGCGTCAAATGAATGTAAACGCTCGCGAATACCAAATGATCGGCAACGCTGTCAATGATGCGACCTTTCTGGCTTTCCTGGTGAGTTAACCGCGCGAGCTGACCGTCCGCATTATCGA
>JBARAJ010000197.1:0-2393 GCA_049791915.1 Candidatus Udaeobacter sp. | reverse complement strand
TCCCCACACCCGGCGACATCCCGAAGAAAATCTTCAGTTTCCCGCGGGTAGACTTCGCTTCTGCGCGCTTCATCTGCGCGAGCAACGCATCGGGATCAGGCCTCTGAGGGTCGCTCACGTGCAAATTCTAACTCCGCGCCGAAATGAATGCACGCAATACCGCCCGCTCCGCGCGCTCATCGGAGCTACGCGCTCTCATGTCGGGCGAGCAGAAAGATCATGACCGCGCCGACGGGCACTCCAATCAACGCGCGATAATCTTGTCGAAACAATACGTTCATTATATCTCCAACGATATTCACTGCGAGAATCGCCAAACCCAAGCGAGTGCCCCAAAGCGCACCTCGCCACAACCCGATCGCTGCAAGCAGGCACGCTGTTCCAACGATCACCATAACCACGAACGACCAAAGCCCGAGTGATTCAAACGCCACCCGGGCGTCCGGATTTAGTCGCCATAACGCGTCGAGCGGGCCTCCGGGGAAAAGAAGCAGTCCCAGGGTCAGGACAGACATCATTGCGCCAAAAGCGAAAAACACCGCAAACCAGCAATGTCTCATCGGCATATCACGTTCAGCGACCGCGAATGTTGCGCAAAATATTCTTGTGGTACGACGACGTCATGGCCAAACCGATAAGCGACGCGAGCAATAATTCATTCATGGTTTAGGAATGGATGGAGAAGTGCTCGACGATAGGGCCGAGCGCCAGGGCTGGGAGAAAATTTAGCGCGCCAAGTAACAACGCCGTTCCGGCGAGCAACACGCCGAAGACAAATCCATCGGAAGGCATCGTTCCAGGACTGGGCGGTCGCCGCGACATCGCAGCAAAGCGGCCAGCCAACGACAGAGCCAACACTGCGAGCGCGTATCGGCCCGTCAGCATCGCAATCATGGTTGTTGTGTTGTAGAAAATATTGTTAGCGCTGAGGCCGGCCATGCTCTGACCGTTGTTGGCAAAAGCGCTCGCGTAAGCAAAAAGTATTTCCGTGAAGCCATGGGGGCCAGTATTCGTGGTCAATCCTGCGAGCCCGGCTTTTGTAACGACAGCGAGCGCCGTTAACGCTAACACAGTAACTGGAGCGATCAGCGTATAGAGAGCGATAATTTTAATCTCTGGCGGGCCAATTTGTTTCCCAAGATGCTCGGGTGTCCGGCCGATCATTAGTCCGCCGACAAAAAGTGCCAACAGCGCGATAAAGATCATGCTGTAAAGTCCGGTCCCGAGCCCGCCATAGACGATTTCGCCGATAAGCATATTAAGGAGTGGCACAGCAATGCCGAGCGGCTGAAAACTATCGACCATTGAGTTATAAGAGCCGGTGGCGCCGTTGGAGGTCACGACCGCGGCGAGCGCCGAGGCGCCTGTCCCGAAGCGCACCTCTTTGCCTTCCATGTTGCCGCCAACGACGTGGTTCGCTAGCGTGGGATGCGTACTTGTTTCGGCCCAATTGCACACGAGCAATCCAACGATAAAGAGCGCCGTCATCGTCCAAAACATTACCCAGCCGTCTCGTGGGCGGCCCACCATGCGCCCGAAGGTATGCGTGAACGCGGCCGGAATCACAACGATGGCAAGCAGTTCGACAAAGTTAGTTAACGGCGTCGGATTCTCGAAAGGGTGCGCGCCGTTCGCGTTGAAAAAGCCGCCACCGTTTGTCCCCAGATTCTTGACGAACTCCAGTGCTGCGACGGGACCTTGAGCGATGATCTGCATGCCTCCTTCTACTGTGTGTGCAACGGTGTAGGGTTTGAAATTCATTGGCACGCCTTGGGCGATCAGAAACAAACTCCCTATTAGCGACACCGGCAATAACACCCATAAGACCGCACGAATCAGATCGATCCAGAAGTTGCCAAGGTGCGTGGTTCTTTCTCGCGCGTAACCGCGAACGAAAGCGACGCCGACCGCGAGACCTGCTGCGCCGGCCAGGAAGTTTTGCCCCGCCAGCAAAAGCTGACTCAGGTAGCTCATTGTTGTCTCACCAGCGTAGGCTTGCCAGGTTGTGGTAGTCGCAAAACTTACGGCCGTGTTAGCCGCGAGGTCCGGCGTCATTTGCGTTGTCATGACTTTCGGAAAGAACCACGGCAAAAAGGCCTGCCAGCAGAGCGCGAAATACAGCAAGATGATGTTTACTGCACCAAATACGCCGAAGGCTAACGAATAGCCTTTCCAGTCCATTTCGGTTTTCGGATCAATACCCATTAGCCTGTGAATCAGTCGCTCCAAAGGCACAAGCAATGGATCAAGCAAAGTGCGTCGCCGTTCGAAAACGCGTTCAAGGTACGCACCGACCGGTTTAACGAGAAGCGCCACGGCAATAACAAAGAGGCCCGCCTGAATGGCATTTGCGTTCATGTTAGATTCCTGACAGCAAACACCGCCGCGACTGG
>JBARAJ010000196.1:0-14339 GCA_049791915.1 Candidatus Udaeobacter sp. | reverse complement strand
CCGCGCGATCGCTACCGTTTCAGCGGGGCTGTTGGAAATGAATGTAGCCAAGAGGTAATTTGCGATTTGCGATTTGCGATTTGCGATTGAGCGAGCCAATTCGCGTCAGCGGTAATTTCGGAAAATTTCGTCGCCACTCGCGCTCTAACCTAGTTCTGTCGCGCGGCGAAATGGCGAATAGCAGTTCGTAATCCTCACCTTCTGAAATCGCATCGTTGATGGTTGCACCACGGGCTACTGGCAAATTTTCCAGCTCGATGTCGAATCCCACCTTGCTCGCGCGCGCAAGTCGAGGAAGATCGGCTCCGAGTCCGTCGCTTAAATCCATCATAGCGTGGATCGAGAAATTTTTCGTAAGCCAGCGCGACTCGGCAATCCGCGCAACGAACTTCAAATGCTTCCGTTTCAGCGCGCCGCCAAGCCGGCCGGTAACGAAAAGATCATCACCCGATCTTCCGCCACGACGCGATGCCGCGCGGGGCTTCTCAACAAATCCGATCGCACTCACCGAAATCGCGATTGGCCCCTGTGTGTTGCTCGTTTCACCACCGACAATGCTCACTTCGAGGCGGTTCGCAGCCCGGTGCAGTCCCCGATAGAGTCCTCGCACCCACGCGACTTTGGTTTGCTGCGGAACAATAAGCGTAATCAACGCAAACTGCGGCACAGCGGACGCCGCGGCGAAATCGCTCAACGGACGCATCATTGCTTTCCATCCGACGTCTGACGCATTCGTTCCGTGCACAAAATGCACGCCTTCGACAACGCAGTCGGTTTTTAGAACGAGATATTTTTGGCTTTCCGGTATTTTGACAATCGCGCAGTCGTCGCCTACACCCGCAAAGACTTTCGGAGTTCTCCCACGCGGAAGATGAAGCAAGATTTGGTCGAGCAGTCGGTCTTCGCCCAGAGCACCGAGTTTCATTGAGAAAGGATCTCTGGAAACGCGAGAGCAATGAGAGTCAGCGAGTTGAATAGGGAATGCATAGTCATCGAAACAAGAATCGAGCCGCTCCATTCGTAGGCAATCGCGAAACAGCTGCCCAAGACAAACAACGGCACGAACGAGGGAAAGTGTGCGTGGGCGGCGGCGAATAGCAGCGAGCTAAGTATCACCCCCATAAGACAGCCAACGTAGCGTTTGAGCACGCCGTAGATGAAGAATCGAAAAACAAACTCCTCGACGATCGGGGCGACTGCGACCGCGAAAATGATGATCAGAATCCGCTCCTCGATGGTGCGCGATCCACTGAAGAACTCGACGATGCTCTGCTTGCTTGAGCCGCCACCGAAAAACCGCTGATTAATGGTCTCGGAAAAACCGATCAAGGGATAAGCAAAAAAGAGCAGAATGGCTCCAGTGCCTAAAGTTCGAAAAAAACTGATTCTTAAAAATCCCGCCAATGCGCCGACATCAAAACCGCGAAATTGCAGAAGAGACACTATGACGAGCACTACGAAAGCGCTGAGGAGGAAATTGGCCAGAAGATTACGCGGGTGAAATTGAAGCGCCGGGTCCGGAACTGTTGAGCTGATCGTCAGTAGAAAGAAAAAGATCAACACACTGGCGAGAACGGCTTCCGGCAGTCCAAAAGCGACCGTCGGCATGTCGGTCCCGGAAGCGCTGCGAATCCGTGTACTGATCTGATAAATCAGCGACACATACACACAAAGGCTGCCAATGAAGTAAAGAGCGGAAAGCAAAAACAGGGCGAGGCTTGGGGCCGCTCCGAGTGTTGCAAAAATGTTCCCGAATAGCATGAGGGTGTGCTGAAGTGTGCGCTACCCTCAGCGCCTACGGAGCGTAGTAACTCGGCAGGAAATACGCGCGCCCCGATTCCAGTTGCGGCACGAGTTGTTTTGGAAGTTGCAGTTCGATCTTCGACTCCGATTCTCCAAATACGCGCAAGAACCGGGAAAGACTAAATGGCGGTCCGTACTTCACGACTTTCGCGTCTGGCGCATTGGCCAGTTGTTTTGCTTTGGCGAAGGCGTCGTCTAATTGACCGAGACCATCTATGAGCTTGTTCTGCAATGCTTCTTTGCCCGAGAGAATTCTGCCGTCGGCGATCGTGTTGCGGAGAAGATCGGCCGGCAGGTTTCGCTCATTTGCGACGACGCCGAGAAATTTGTCGTACGTATTCATAATGAAGTTCTGCACGAGCTCCCGTTCCTCCGGCGTGATCGGTCGCGCTCCGTTCAACATGTCTTTGAATTTGCCGCTCTTAAAAACTACGGATGCCAGGCCGATTTTGTTAAACAGCTGCTCGTAATTCAGGGTTTGAATGATTACCCCGATGCTCCCGGTGATCGTCGTTTCATTAGCCATCAAAAATTTGCCGCCGCAGGAAACATAATATCCGCCCGAGGCAGCCAAGGAATCCATGTAGACGACAACCGGTTTCCTCGCTCGCGTCTTGACGACCGCGCTGTAGATCTCATCGGACGCAGTGACTTCTCCTCCGGGCGAATCGATCTCCAGCACGATGGCTTTAACACGACTATCTTCGCGCGCCTGTTGAAGTGCTGCGCGCATGTCGTCCACCATTGAGTCGGTGACATTTCCCGGGATCGAGGTGCTGATCAGGCCGCGCATAGTAATTACGGCGATTTTATCCGTCGTCGCGCGCGCACCTCTTTGAAGCAGGATCTCGCGGAAACGCGGGATCGGTTCTGCTTCCCTGATACCGCCGACGCGCTGAAACGCGGCGATCATCAACACGAAGTTTACGAACAGACTGGCGCAAAGCGCGACGAACAAAAAGATGCTTAGACAACCCAGCCTGCGGTCGGATGCCATACCGGAACGAAACTGCCGGAGAACTGCCGCGCACACAAGCGCTTTTCATGCGTCGCGCAATGATCTGCTACTGCCCGGCCGTTCAAGCTCCCGCGAAATAGCGTAACGCGCGTAAGCTCGGCAAAAAGAAGTAGGCGCCCCCGCGGACCGTCACAAATTGGGGCAGGCCGGACACGCGCCGCCGCGGTGTGCCATCGCCAGGAATGGTAAAGTTGCCAGTAACCGGGCACCCCGGTATTGATTCACGATTGCCCAGAAGTGGGTCACTTTGTCCGGTAACGCCGGAAAACTTGGTGTTCGCTATCCATGCATTTTGCAGGAACTCGAACTGGCGCGAAATATTGGCATTGAGACAGACGAAATGTAATCCGCGAGGCGACTCGTTAGGCGGAGCTGACTGCAGCGCTTCTTCGGGCAATAGCTCCGAACCGAACTCGCGGCCTCGCCGCAGAATACGATGAAACCGAACCGATGACGTCAGGTCATCGTAGAATCCCTTCGGGCCGAAACCCAGCATAATGATAAGTTTTCGAAGTACGCTGAGGCGCCGCCCAGGAAAGTCGCTGTTGCGCGGATTCGTTCGGCGAACGTGTGCGCCGAAAGGACACCGCGCGCCAACTGGATCGCTCTCATAAGTAAATTGATTCTGCGTAACGGTCCGCGAATCCGTGCCGGGAATCGGTTCGGACTGGATCGGCACCAAAGGATCGCCGCCTCGCGTACGGCCGACCATTTTCGCGCCCAATTGGTTGGCGTCCGCAACATTTCCGCTAGCTTGGTCATAAAGAAACGTCCAGAAGCCTCGGACGTCCTGTTCCAATTGCCGCATAACCAGATAGGTTCCGTTTCGCGCCAGATCTTTTTTTGCGGGCGTATCTTCCGCGTTGAGCAAACCTTTGGTGGCAGCATCGGAATCGAGCAATGGACGATCGGTTATCTTTCCGTACTCGTTGCGATAACCGAGCAGGAACTCACCCAACGCGACAACGTTGGTGTATCCCAATTGAGTGCATGGCCTCTCCAGATGCTGGTCCCAATCGATCTGCGGCTGGCTGATGCCATCGGCAAACCCGAATGGTTCGTCCCCGTCGAGATTGCTGGTGCCAAGCGAAGTGACCTCCTCGAATGCTTCACTCCAGTTCTGATCCCTGGTTTTTTGGATAAACGGATCGAGCTGGCCCTGCTCTGCAAAGAACATTACCACCACATGGGGCTCGCGTCCGTCGGTGCCCCAATTCCAATTTGATGGCGCGTTTTTTCCAACGTCACCCAGTTGCCGCGCGCGGCTTTCTTGCCCCATGCCTCCGCGAAACTCATGCGAAAAACCGGAAATGATTGACTCCGGAACGCCGAGCGCTTTGAGGCCAGACGCCGTGACCGCGATGTTCATCGCACTCTTCGGAGGCGGCTTCTGCGCAACAGCGGTAGTTATCGGAGCCGAGCGGAGCCAGGCTTTTGCGGCATCTGCGTTCTTCACGCGGACGAGCACGTACGACGCGCTCGTCATGTAACTGTATCCAAAGCGGACGAGGCCTTGCACGTCGGCGTAATCGACTTGGTTCATAGCAGTGCTACCCAGGCGCGGGCTTGCTCGTCAGTGATCGATGACATCTCTAATCCCTGACGGATCCGAGTGTTTCTCTCCAAGTCGACCGCGCTAAGTCCTGGGTAGGCTTTGTACCAAACCTGGCTTGGTAACGTATGACGGCGGAGGTATTCCTTATAATTTCGCTCGTCGATGCAACCATCCAGGACGAGCCAATTCGTTCTTGGATAACCGATCCCATTGCTAAAGGAAGCATTCAGCCCAAAACCTGTTTTGTTAATGAAGTCATCCATGTAGCTCTCGACGCTGCCGTCGTAGTTGCTGCAGAAGATCATTCGCTCTCTGCCAGCAACAAAGACCCATCGCGCGAAGTGAATCGAGCGTATTCGACCGAGTCGGCCGGGGCGGGTTATATGGCGCGCGCCGTAGTTGACCGTCTTGAGCACAATGCTGGTCGTTAACAGTCGCACGAGGCCGGGTTTCAAACTCCCCATGGCGCTGAATTGATTCGTCACGTCGTGGTCCTCGAAGCTCGAGAGATTCTCAGAATATTTCTGATCTACGGTGGGACAAACTTCGGGATCGCTTTTCTCCAGGCGGCGAAGCGCAAAGATGTAAAACGGCGTGGCAACGAGAAGCGCTGGCGATAGCAGCAAACCCACCAACGGAAATCCGATCATGTGCAGCAGATTTTTGATCTGCCATGCGATCGGTGTTGGACCTTCCTTCGACAACGTCAGGCGTCCTGTCGATTGCTCCGCGTTGACGAAGGTCCGCACTCTCTCATGCAGTTCGCGCGGTCGCAGGCTGTGCAAAGCTGCGTGGCTTCGGTCGAAATAATTCTCGAGGGCATCGTAAAGTGCGGCTTCTTCGCGAATCTGGCGCACTGTTCGCCCCCGCCAATTCACGTAGGCAGCAATGGCCGGGGCTTCGTGTTGTTTCATCCATTCGAGAAGGTCTGTGTCAGGGGCGAATCCCTGACAGCACGAGAAAATTTTTCCCAAGCCCTTGCCGGCGCGCTTGATCAACTTCCCCGAAAAGGCATTCGCATCGCCGTCGACATCGCCCAGGAATGCCAGATACAGCGGATAAGTCCGCGGCGTTAGTCCGTAGACACGGATATCTTCAGTCGTTTTGTCGTCGAGAATAACGAATCGGGCGAAGTGGAGCGTCTCGAATTCGGCGAAAGGCAACAGAGCGTTATTCGGATCCACCTGTCCCGGCCCATGGTTCATCGAATCGAGCAACTGCCGAAGCTCAGTCTCGCGCTCCGGTATGATCGGCGCGAGCACCATGAAGTTCGACTGAGGAGTCATGGCGCCTGCTCGAACACCTCATCACCTGTGGGCTCGTAATGAGGCACGTTGTTCATGTCATGCCGCAGCTTAGACAGCTCGTAATACATTCGTCGTCGGGCACGGCTTTGATTACCCAGCGGACGATGCTCGGCGATGGTATGCCATGGGTTGTAAGAGAACTTCCTGGCAAATTCCATTTGTGCCGGCGAATCGAATTTCTGCTTTGGCAGCCGAAGCGTTGCTACTGATACCCGTGGCGAAAGTTTCTCCGGCCAAAGCACGCCGTTGTTCTCAATCGGCATCAGGAAAGGATCGGTTTGCAATTGCAATCGAAAGTCGAGTTCCACGTCTCCTTCGTTCAGCGCCTTGACCATCGCATTGCGCAGATAATCATCTGGCGGACGCAACGGCAGCCTCGGGATCGGCGTTTTCTTGTTCGTCTTCGGCCAGACCGAATATTGCATCGCCTGGCCCTCGCCCAGTAGATACGGCACGCAGCTAAAGTATGGAGCTTCAAACGGGCTGCTCTGTGTCTTTACCCACAATCCCTGCATGATCATATCCGCGATGTGGGGTTCCTCGAAATTAACGAAATGAAAAATCTGCGCATTTTTCACGCTCCATTTTTGCAGGTGCGCATTCGACTTTATGTCTTGCGTGACAAATGTCGGCGTGGAGACGCCGAACATGTCCAGGGTAAATTTCTCGTCATCCATCAATTTAGGGCCGGGCACGCCCATGAGTTTGATGCTGATGCTCATAAATCCGACGTCGTCGATGTCCGGCGTGATGTAAGGACCCGGCCCGGAAAAGCGGACCCAGCAACGGAACGTTTGCGGCTTGGCATAGATGCCGTGGCGAAATTGCGGCGGAAGATTGTCATGAACGATAAATTCGCCACGGACGATGCCTTGAGTTTTGGTGTTCCCGCCGCGCTCAAATCCGCCGGGTTTCCAGAGTCCTCGCATTTGCGTGGTAAAGCTCTCGATCACGGAGTTGAGAAATTCCTCCTCGTTAGGCAACAGCTTTTCCTCAGCAATTTTCAAGCCTTGGTCCTCGCGCTGCTTGTTCATCAACGTGGTCACGATGCGCGCTACTGGATCGCGCAGCGTGGCGTCGAATATCGGCCGTAGCCAGGGATCGATTCGGCGTTCCATCTGCAGGAGGAACATCGTCGTGTCACTCACCAAGTTCAGAAATCGCGAACCACTATTGGCTCGCGGCATTGGGCGACTAACGTTCGAATTCACGGCATCTCCAATGGCCGCACGATCTGATTACGTGGCAGCCGGAAACTCCAGGGCGAAATCAATTAATCGCTTTTTGTCCAGGTAGACTTTGCCGAGGTAAGTGCATGGCGCGACTTCGCGAATCTCATCGCGGACACAATGCGCCAGGAGCGACGTCTCCGAGTAATCGAGAACGATGCACTCCTTCTTGTCCATCCAGCTCGAACCCTTGTAAACCTTGGCGATGATCGCGTTCAATCCGAAGGGCAAAATTTTGTTTCGCAAAACGCCTTTGCTGGGATCGAAAACTTTTCCCTGCCAGGCAAAATGGTTTATGAAGTTTGCAACATCCTGCGTGTAAGTCGTCCCCGGTGCGACGATCGCCGTTCCTTTGGCCTCACCGTTGGGTATTTCCCCAACCGGACTCTCCGTGAACAGATCATCCAGCTGTGCCTGCGACATCTTTAACATTTCTGGAACTGTGACTGCCATTTGTTTCCTTCCTTTTAACGCGCTAAAACGTTTTCAAATATTCAATTAGCGCACGCTTGTCTGAATCTGACAGGTCCGTGCCGAAATAATGTCCCTTGTCCTCGATGAAGTCGGGACATTTGTTCGCCGCCACCAATTCGGGAACCGCTTTTGTCAATTCTGCGGTGGCGTCGTCGGACGAAAGATTCATGGCGTGAATTTTCACCAGCGCCTTGACGATCTTCGCTTGCAACACCACCAATTGGCCGAGGTCAGGTTCGAGGTTGCCGATCAAATTAATCGGCACGCCTTTCGGGATCGGACCGATGCTTATGTATCCATCCTTGTCGGCTAAACGCTGAAGCGGTTTCGGCACAAACTCCTTGCGTAAATGCAGTGTGCATTCGTTTTGGGTTCGCCAGATCGAGTCTTTGTTGAGCCGCCTCTCCGGCCAGAGCAATTTTTCGATCGCGTCGTTGAATGCGTCCATCCGACCCGCTACGGAAGGATCGCCAGTAAATTTTCCCAGCGTGTTGTTGTGCAATAGCGGCGCGGAACTCCACACGCTGACTAGCGACGGCACGCGGTAATAGCCTGGCGCAACATTTTTTTCTTTTGGTTTGAATTTGATCGGATGCGTCTCATCAAACGGGTTGAAAAATTCGAGCTCGTCGACTGGCGAAAGCTCTTTGTACGTGAGCGAAGAGAAATTGTCCCAGACGTGACCAGCCTTCGCGTTAGTTCCGAACGCGCGCGCGGAATTCGTTTCGATTTTCGTCAGTGGATAACGTCTGTCGTTCGAAAGAAAATTGTTTTCCAGAAAATCGGGCGCCATCACCGCAGCGCGGAACCATGCTTTTGCTTCGCCGGAGTGTGGATCGATGTTTGCTGCCGGTTGTTTGCTGGAATGGCACGCCGCGCAGCTTTCAGCGAAAACTTCTTTTCCGCGGGTCATCACGGTGGCATCCGTAGTGATGTACGCCTGTCCGCCAGGCGCATCGGCGAGATGAAACGGTTGAAGCCGGCGAAAAAAGGCGGCGATATTTGCCAGACGCTCTTCGGTCGCGCGCCAGAAAACGGAATGCTCGCGCGCATAAGCAATCTCGAACGGTTTTTGCGGCGTGAGCCCGATCAGCCGGTTGTGCCGTGTTAGCCAATACTCAGAAAACATGCCGATGTTCACGTAAACGCGAATCGTTGCGCCTGGAACCCCGATGGAATCGGCACCGTCCTTTAGAATATGCGGCACCGGCATCTCCTCTTTTTCTCCGGGTAGCGCCAGTGTTCCGCCGGCCATCTTTTCCGTCGCTGCGATCCGTTCCCGCTCAGCAAGCAAAAAGATCGGGTTGATCGCATTCGGGTTGTTAATGTGATCGGTTGCGATACGCGAGGTATCGGAAGTGCCGCGAGGTTGTGCGAGAAGCATCTCGTAAAAGAAGCCGCCTTTCTCGACGTTACAGGCGAACACTTTTCCCTCGTTGATGTACTGATTGCCGATCGCTGAGGCCAGATTTTCCCAGCGCGGGTTTTCCGGATCAAGCGGCGGATTACTTGGATTCGGTGCAATATGACAGGAACCACAAGCAACACCGACACGATACGGACGGATGAGTTTGTTGTCGTTGTAGTAAGCGGGATCGTTCATAAAACGATCGCCATTCCATTTCGTGCGCGCTTCCTCGTTGAAATCCGGATTCGGAAAAAGCCGAAAACCGAGCACACCCGAAGGCTTTCCGTAGACTGTTCGATTGATGCCTGCCGGTTCGGGCGCCGCCTCTTCGTCGAGCCACAAGCCGAATTCATCCGGTTTGCTGGCTGCGCGGAATCCCGGCTCGTTCACCAGACCGAGAACTTTGAAACGTTCGTCGCGCGGAAATTTGCGGTTATCGAGCATCTTCAGCAGATCCATTAGACCAAAACTGTCCTGCGCGACGTGATTCCAAAAATGCTCGTTGCCTCCGCTCCAGAGGTTCCAGGTATTGCGGCCCATGATTTCCTCCGGCGAAAGATCAATGCCGCCATCCATCGGCTTGAAAATGTCTGCGGTGATTTGCGGAAAGTCGGCCGTGCTTTTTCCTGCCGCTTTAGCTTCGTCTATCGGCTCGTTTTTTTTGCAGCTGGCAAACGCGAGTAAGGCGCACATGCCGACGCAGGATCCGACTCGACTGAGACGGAGAAGATGGCCCCTCGCTTCCAGCAGTGCCTTCACCAAGCCATCATTGATAAGTCGCTCGTGAATCGCGTGGCAAGAAAAATTACGAGAAAAGAGGGAAGGGCGGCTTGCAGCCGACAAATTTTTCCGGATCGGCCGAAGACGGTGTTGCCGTCCGATTAGAACGCCCACTCGCCGCGAGCAAACAAAACGGCGAACAAGGCGAAGAACAAAAGGGACCACACTGTGAGAACACCAGCCCAAAAGCGGTTTTGACTGAGCAAACCGAAGAGTATGAAGATCGGGAACATCGTCAGCGTGTAGCGAGGGATGCTGCGGAAGTAATTTACACTGGCGAATAAAATCCAGTTTCCTGTCATCCACACGGCGTACATCGGGCGCAACTTGATCCAACTAATGATCGTGCAGATAAGTCCAAGCACCAGGAAAGCCAACTCCTGCACGCCAACCATTTCCGCTTCATTCGGTGTCGGGTATTGCGCTTTGATCATTTTCCAGATGCCAGCCGAGGGCAATGCAAACGATTGCCCGAATGATATGTTTCGCGTTTGCAAGAATGCCAACGCGTCTCCAGTCACTCGCCAGTTGAGCAGCAGATATAGTGCGAAGCCGATAGTCACTGTTGCGATCCACAACCACCGCGGATTCCACCGGCGACTGGTCGAATATTTTTGTGCTGCCTCGACGACTAGCGTGGGAATCAGAACAGCGCCAGTTGCGCGTGTCAGCCAGCAAAATGCTCCTAGCAAACCTGCTAATCCCCATCGATCGACGCGCGCAGCCAGAACAGAGCCGAGCGCCAGAGCGAGAAACAGGCTTTCGCCATATCCGACGTGAAGAAAGTAAGCTGTCGGAAAAATAAGAAAGAACCACACACTTCGCAACGCTACCGCGCTGTCATAATCGAGTTGTACCAACCTGCGCAACAGTAACGCCGCAGCAACTGACGCGATGCCGGAGACGATAAGCCCGGCAGCAAGATAACTTCCACTGATGTAAGCGACTAACCGAAGGAGGCACGGGAACAGCGGGTAAAACGCGAGCGAGCCGTCCCTCGCGTCGTACCCAAATTCTGCAATCTTTTGGTAATAGCCGAAATCCCACTGATCCCATGGCTCGAACCATCGATTTGGGGTTGGTGCGTATTTATCCCAAAGCATCGGGTAGCTCTTAACTCCGATAAGAAAGAGCAATGCTTTGATCGCTATCACCCAACCGATCACGATCCAGTCTTCGCTCGGCAGGAAAGCGATGACTCGTTTAATCGCCTGCCGAATTGAGTTCGGCCCCGCCGAAGATGTCATTCAACGAATTCCAGTTCGACTGGAACGCCGATGTAGGCTTTTTCGTGCGCGTCAGTCAGAAATTTGCGGATCGCCGCGCGTCCGATCTCGCCATAATCGCGAGTAAATTCATTCACGTACATGCCGATGAATTTGCTGGCGAGCTGCGCGTTCATGTCGCGTGCGTATGCGAGCGAGTAAGCGACGGCTTCATCCCGGTGTGTGAGCCCGTAGTCGATGCTTTCGCGAATGATCTCGCTGACGTCACGTTGCACTGGTGGCGGGAGATCTTTGCGCACCACGTTTCCGCCTAACGGCAATGGCAGCCCGGTCCTGCGCTTCCACCATTCACCAAGGTCGACGATCTTCTCAAAACCGGACCGCGTGTACGTGAGTTGCCCCTCGTGGATGATCAAACCGGCATCCGCGCGTCCGCTTTCTACCGCATCGAAAATTTTGTCGAACGGAACCACTATGAATTTGAATTCGCCGAGGAAAAGCTGAAGGGCCAGAAACGCGCTCGTCATCTTGCCGGGGACAGCAATCGTTCCGCTGCGCAACGACTCGCGAGCGTCAGCTTCTTGATTCGATATTGAGCGTTGGACGTTGGGCATTGGATGTTTTCGGATCACAAGCGGTCCGTATCCATCGCCCATGCTCGCGCCGCACGGCAACAGCGCGTATTTATCTGAGACGTAGGCGTACGCGTGAATGGAGATGGCGGAAATGTGCAACTCGCCGCGCTGCGCCCGCTCATTCAACGTCTGGATGTCTTCCAGCCGATGTTCAAACCGATAACCGCGCAGATCGATCTTATCCTTCGCCATCGCGTAGAACATGAACGCATCGTCCGGATCGGGCGAGTGGCCTAGCGTAAAGGTTTCAGTGGGATTCTTTGGCATTTGGAATTCGTTATTCAGACCGTATTCGCGTTTGGTAGCTATACAAAGCGCTGTGTAACTCAATTTACGCACTATCGAGCTAGAAGAATTTAGCTGCAGCCGTGTCTCTCTGTGAGAGGCGCCGCTGAAGGGCGCCGTGCACCGTCTTGGGATCGGCGCTTCGCGCAGCGAAGCACTACCGTACAAAAAACAGCCGCCGCGCGGCTTCGCGCGGCGGCTGAATTTGTATCGAGGAAACGCTGACTTCTCTAACAGCGCTCCTTGACAACAGTCTTATCGATTCTCCACAACTCGCGGCGCTGGGCGGACCATTTCAAGCTGGGCGCTCACATTTTGGATTTGGGCGGCCTGCTCTCTGAGCTGGGCTGTGAGAGTCTCTATTTGTTTCTGTTGCTGCGCAACCGTTGCTTGTTGCTGCGCAACCGTTGCTTCCAACTTGTCAACCTTGTCGTTGAGCATGGCTTGGTGCGCGGGCTGCGGGCGCATGCGAGGTTGAGGTGCGTTACGATGAGGCAAGGCAGGTGCGGTACCACTCCTGCCGAAGCTAGTGTCAATACCAAGGTGGTCGTTACTAGTGTCCAGGGTAACTACAACAACGGTGCCGCCAACAGGCTGGGGGTTGTTGAAGATACCACCGATGTAGCACTGTTCGGACCCGGCCCCGTTCCCGTTCGAAAGGTCGCCGATGCGAATCGTATTGCTTTCGTCACCGGAGAGGGTACCAACGAAGTCGCCGACGTAAGTGTTATTGAAGCCAGTGACCACGTTTGGTCCTGTTCCTGTACCCACGGCTGTGTTCTCACTACCCGTAAGGTTGCCTACGAGCGACGAAGCGCCAACTGCCGTGTTGTTATTGGCAGCGCCGCTTCCACTCGAGTCATTAACCTCGAGCGCGAGATCACCAACGGCGGTATTCTGAGAGGCAGTCTCATTTCTGAAGAGCGCGGAATCGCCAACGGCGTTGTTACTGAATCCCATTGTGTTACTGTTGAGCGCTTGAGTGCCAAAAGCACCGTTGAATGCTCCGTTGTTCATAGTATCGCCCACGTTATTGAGCAGCGCGGCCGTTCCAACAGCTGTGTTTCGGGTGCCATCGGTGTTTAGTAGCAGGGCAGCAGCGCCAACGGCTGTGTTCTCACCCCCGCTGTTGAGGATCAGCGTTCCAGCACCGACGCCAGTATTGAAGTCGGCATTGCCGTTGGTGAAGAGCGAACGCCAACCAATCCCTGTGTTCCCAAATCCTCCGATCAAGATCTGCAGTGCTTGATCTCCTTCTGCCGTGTTGAAGCCGGGATATCCTCCGTCGGGGGCTGGACTGACTGCTCGCGTTTGTGGAGCAAACGCAAAGCACACCAGAATGAGCGGGATGAGAAGGAACCCGCGCCATAACGGCAGCGAGCGAGCCGGATCTCGTCCGCATGAGACTAACTTGTTAACTTGGTTCAATGAATACATGAATGTGTTCTTTCTCTTTCCCGGTCGTGTTTGGATTGTTTTTATTCTTACTGGGATCCTGAACAGACAAAAAACCCTACCGGGCAAAAGTCCTTATCTGTTTTGGAACCTTCCACCGTGATACGCAATTTTGGTTCGGAGTGTCAATACTTTTTTTAACTGTTTTTCGGGGAACCCAGCGATTTTGGGACGGCCCGGTGCTTTGCTGTTTGCGTTGAGAACTCTGTTCCGGTAGCCTCAGGCGCAATGGCACGCTCAGGTTTGGGTAAAGGTCTTGGCGCGCTGATCGGCACGCCGACGGTCGCTACGCCCAGAGATGGATCGGATACGGGCGAAAGAGTGCACCAGATCGAACTGGCGGGCATTGTCCCGAGCACATTGCAGCCGCGGAAGGATTTTGCGCGGGACGCGCTTCTGGAACTAACCGAGTCGATTCGGCAGCACGGCATTATTCAGCCGCTCATCGTCCGCCAGGTCGGCACGCGATTTGAATTGATCGCCGGCGAGCGCCGGTGGCGCGCCGCGCAGGAACTCGGTCTTGCCACGGTGCCAGCCATTGTCCGCACAGCTAACGACCTGGAAGTCCTCGAACTTTCGTTGATCGAAAATCTGCAACGCGCCGATCTCAACCCAATCGAAGAAGCCCAGGGCTACGCGAGATTAGCTGATGAATTTGGAATGCGACAGGAAGATATTGCCGTCAAAGTCGGGCGTAGCCGGGCGGCTGTGGCCAACGCACTGCGGCTTTTGGATCTGCATCCACAAGTGCAGATCTGGTTGGCTCAAAACTTGGTTTCAGTCGGACACGCGAAGGTGTTGCTGGCGTTGAAAGCGCCGGAAGAACAATTGCTCGCTGCCGAAGCAGTTTTGCGCCGCAATGCCACGGTGCGTTCTACGGAGCGGATGGTTGCCCGCCTGCTTGGTATTGGTCGCGGACGACGTAAACCGCGGCACGCGGGTGCCGATTCGAGCGCTACGGCAACCGCAGTAGAGGATTTGCAAAATCGCCTGCAACAACATCTGGCCACCCACGTCACGATTCACCATGGAGCAAAGCGCGGGCGAATCGAAATCGAGTACTACGGAACAGACGATCTCCAGCGGATTGTTACTGCTCTTGGCCTCCCAGACGGTGAGTAGCGCGAGTAATGAATTGTAGAGGCGTCCGCCGCGGCGGATGCC
>JBARAJ010000195.1:0-12292 GCA_049791915.1 Candidatus Udaeobacter sp. | reverse complement strand
GCGCAGCCTCTCCGAGGGCGGTGTTGTTGTTGCCTCCTGTGTTATTTAGGAGCGCTCTAGCACCAGTAGCGGTATTGTCGTTTCCGGTGCTGCGAACGAGTGCAAACGCTCCATTGGCCGTGTTGTCGTTGCCGGTGGTGTTCAGTAAAAGCGCCCCTGTGCCAACGGCCGTATTTTCGGCTCCATCATTGAGGTCCAGCGCTCCCGCGCCGACCCCGGTGTTGAAGTTGCCAACGCTGTCGCTTCCAAGCGAAAAGAAACCAACTGCCGTATTGTATCCGCCACTGCTGAGACTAAGCAGGGCGCTTTGCCCCTCTGCGGTGTTGCCCCCTGGATAGCCTCCGTCCGGTGCAGGAGTGACTGCCTGGGCAGCGGGTGAAAGCCCGAAGCAGGCAAGCCCAAACGCGACGAGAAATATTGAAGTTGTTTGTTTTAGCTGAATCAATGGATGCATAGTTTTTCTTTCTTTTTCCCCGCCGCATTGTTTCTACGATTGCAAGTCTGGAGGAGGCGAAGAACCCTAGCGGGGGAAATATCCTCCGCCTGATTCAGACTGTTTGATGTGCGCCGTTTATGCGCAGATTGACCCTATCTTGTCTAGTCAGGCGTCGCCTAGTTTTCATGTAGGCTATTGCCTTACACGCTACAACTGAAAGAGGTTCATCGTTTTGTGCCGACCGCCGTCGCGATGTGCGTCAACAATCCAGATCGTTCGCCCTTTAGAATCAATCGCTGAGACACAGCCTCAACTAAAACCGGCTTTGCTGAGGTTGTCAGATTCATGTTTACAATGAAGCGGGCGTTGTTGCCAGCGGTTCATTGCGACCGGGGTTAATGGTCTTCGAGCAAGCGGCGAGGCGTTCCAGCAGTTCGGCCGCCTGCCCACACAAAGGTGAATTTGCCATGCTGTGGTGGCAAGCTAACGCGAGGAGTTTGGCAACGGCGTTATAGTTGTGCTTCCGACAATTTTGGACAATCGCGATATCAAGGAGGAATGGCGCAAGCGCGAGCCGCTCCTCATCCTCAAGAGTCGAAAACTCCGGTGCCCAATTCGCGTTCTTCTGATCGACAAAACTCAATATTCGCTCAAGACATGATTTTTCGACAATCCGCCCTCCAATCTTGCGAGGCGGAGCCCTTTCGGGGCGTAAAGCGGCTGCGCATAAAAAGCCCATGACATAAGCAGTATGATACGCGGTTCCGAATGCGTACTGCACCTTTTGCTCGCCGTGCAGTTGGTTGAGGCGATCGGTCTTGGTGTTCCCGCATGGAAGAACTCCCGTGCGATCCTCAGCGTCAGCGAGCACTCGGAATCCGAATGTGGCAGCAGAAGACCACGGTGCGCCGGTGAGCGGCCAGGCCATCAGAATCTCTCCCGCGAGATCGTAGTCCCCGGCATCGAGGTACTTAGCCAGCAACGACCCGACCTCGCCCAGGATTACGGATCGTTGCCGCGGCAACCGGGACTTCTGAAACCCAAAGTCCGTGCAGTACATGAACAGGTGAGTCAGCGCATAGGCGTCTTCGCGCAACCCTCCCAGAAGATCGAGAGGCCAGTTGAGTACCGAATTTGCAAGGTCGAGCCGCCAGCTCGAGTCTGATTTCCGGCCCGTCCACAATCCCGTGACCCATCTTCTCTCGACTGATGCAACAGGGGCGCGCTCATGTCCGTTTCGGGCCTGCGATGTCGCACATAATCGCAAACAATCCTCAAACGCTGGATCAGGGTGGCCGAGCTTCGTCAGAAGCACATGTGGGACCGCGAATACAAAGGAAAGCGAGGGACGCAGCGCAATCTCCAGAAGCACGCGCTCCGACCGGGCGTGCGGAACGAGGAGCCGAGCCAGATCATCGATGCGCTTCCCAACGCTTGGCACATGACGGCGGACGGCGGACGCTGCGTAAAGCAGCATCGCCGTCTCTGCAATCGGTTTCTCCGGGCCGAAGCTGTTCGATTGAACCTCTAGGTCAGTATAGCCGCTGGCCGCAAAGTGAGCGAGCGTCCTTTCGGCAATGTCCAAGGCGCGACACAACCGCGCCGCCAAATCGGCCTGTTCCCATCTCACCACCGGCTAGCGGGCTTTCCAGATGGCATGAAACCGTTCCTCAAGGGCTACAGCAGGCACGAAACCGTGCCTGCTTACCTGGGTTCGCCAACCCCTTCCGCGATGGTCCCCGCGAGTCCGCCTCCTCGAAGCGCGCCAAGGAAATTGGCCGCGTCGTAGGCAGGCATCATGCAGGCCAGAACGTTGAACTTGCCGAATAAGACACCGTGCAACCCCTTGTCGCTGACCGTAAGCATAGGGGCCAGATCAGTGATGACTTTGCCAATGTTGTTGAAGTCAAATGCTTTGCCGTCAACAAACTTCTGCGCGATTTCTTCGTGAGATATGTTTTTCATAATAACGTTTTTCATAATAACTATGGTTAGTAATTTCAGATCATAGGGTTTTCCTACTTTCCTTCTTCGATCGCGTTAAGCGGTGTCTCAGCGAAAATCCAGCCCCTGCGGCTTATTCAGCCGCGCCGAAGGTAAGTTGAAACGTCGGATGACGTAATCGATGAGGTTTTTACTTAATCCGCGACAGTCGGTCGAGCTTTATTTCACACCCTCCGCAGTCCGCCGGGCGTTCCGCCGCACGAATCGCAGATTCGAGTTCCAGGAACGCCGTCAGTTTGTCATCGGCACGCACAACGTAACATTTGCAATCACCGCGATGCGCGTCAGCAATCCAGATCATTCTCCCGTTGGAATCAATCGCTGAGACGTAGCCCCCCAACTCCAACCGGCTTTCCTGAGATTGTCAGCAGCTTTACTGATTGTTCACGACCACTTGCGGCGCAGGTTTGCTCGCTTCAATCTGGGCGCTCACCTTTTGGATTTGCGCTGCCTGCTCTTTCACCGTTGCCGCTAGCGCGGTCATTCCAGATTTTAGCTCGACGATTGTCTTTTCCTGTTTCTCAACTTTACGCTGTTCTTCCAGAAACGCCTTATGCTCTTTGAGGAACTCATTGAGCAACATCGCGTTCACCGCGTCGTAACGCACAGTGTAGATGTCGCCTTTCTCGTCGCGTACCACCAAATCAGGGTTCACTTCGGCTACTTCCTCGGCAATCAAACCGAATTGGGGCGTGGTATCCTTGTGGACCTTGTAACGAAAGCTCACCGGTTTGAGTGCCAGAATGGTCTCGCTGGCTTTGTCCATCGGTTTAATGTCGGTCTTGTACCGCCGCGAGGAGCTGACCGTGCCAAGCTGGCCGGCGGAGTCGATCAGCACCGGTATGGCATTGGCGTTTTGTGTTGTCGTCCCACGAATATTGCCAATAAAGCAGGTGTCACCCACGTCAGCACCTGTGACGCCGTCGCCGATACAGATGACGTTACTGGCCGTGACGACGCCGCCGCCGGCTTGAGCGCCCACAACGGTGTTATTATTTCCAGTCTGCGAATTAGAAAGCGCCTGAAGACCGATGGCCGTATTAAAACTGCCGCCGGCATTCTGAAAGAGCGCGGAAGTACCCGTGGCAGTGTTGAAGTTACCGGCAGTATTGGAGGTGAGCGCATTCGCACCGTTGGCCGTATTGGCGGAGCCGGTGGTATTGTTAACGAGCGCCTGAAGGCCGGTGGCCGTATTGTTCGAGCCGGTGGTATTGTCAAAGAGCGCCTGAAGGCCGGTGGCCGTATTGTTCGAGCCTGTGGTGTTGACCAAAAGCGCTGCAGCGCCGGTAGCCGTATTGTTGTCTCCGGTGTTGAGGACAAGCGTTCCAGCACCGAAGGCGGTGTTGAAGCTATCGGTGGTCACGCTTCCGAGCGAAAACCAACCAACTGCTGTGTTCGCAGAGCCGGTAGTAAGGCTTTGAAGGGCCTTGGTTCCTTCTGCAGTAGTGAACCCGGGATAACCGCCGTCTGGTGGCGGTACGACGCCGTGCGCCCTCTGTAAAGGCGCAAAGCAGGCAAACACGAGCGGAATGAGAAGGAGAGGAAGCCGCGAAGGCGACCGGCTGATTGATTTTTTTAAGTATAGAGTTGTCATGTGTTGAGGTTAAATTGCATGCGCCTTCTATGCGGGTTATTCCGCGTGTCAAGAACGCGTTTTACGCCGACGCTTGAGCAGCTGGAATTGCTTACGCTAAAACCGCGAGATTATCGGCGATTACTTCCCAATTCTTCATCCGGTTCCGGGCAATCGCACTCATGATCATGCCGGTCGGTTTGAATTGCCGATTCGAGTTCGAGAAAGGCAGGCAACTCTTGATCTGTATGCACAATAAAGCGTCCAGCGTCGCTATGCTCTGCACCCACAACCCAAATTAGTCGGCCTTTGCCATCGGTAGTCGTCATACAGCCGCAATTCCATCCAGCGTTGCTGAGATTTTCGACGATGATTTCCCAGTCTTTCATGCGCGGTGAATTGTGCTTCTTTTGATCTCCACACGGAAATGACAAAAGTGATATGGTTCATGCGACGTTCAGAATTGATGCGATCAATAAAAGAATCAGGGGAGGAGATCAAACTGCACCGACAAAAGCGGCTATGGCAGAAGCGAAGGTCGCCAATCAACGGTGTCGGATTGTTTGCTGCTCTACCGATCAGAGCAGGCACGCCCATCATCGAGTTCAAAGGCAGGATTATCCCGTGGGACGAAGGCGCAGTCATGTTACTGCGCGGTGCGAAACATGTTATCAAGTTCGATACTAATCACGACATGGACGCCCGACCGCAGTGGAGTCCCGCGGGCCACGTCAACCATGGTTGTTATCCCAATTGCGTCATCAAAAAGAAGCACGGTGGCCTCTGGTTAACCAGCATTCGACCAATCGAACAGGGTGAAGAGCTCTTAATCGACTACGACTTCGATCTGGGCGAAGAATTTGAGCCATGCAGGTGCGGGCATCCCCGTTGCCGCGGGCTGATGCTGAGAAGAAAAGATTGGCCGAAACTGCGCAGACTAATGTCTAAGGTTTATGAGGCTGATCTCTGAAGCTCGATGCAGGCGCTCCATATATTCCCCTCTACTTCGGTGGGTGGGCATTGTTTGCGGTCCTCAGTTGGCTCTGGGTGCGGTCCCGCCCGGAGAACGACTGGAAGCGCGCATCGCCCACAGTTCATTTCGTCTGCAACAATGGCTGCAACCCCTTCCACACCGTTTCGGCGATGATCTTCTGCCCGGCGGCAGTCGGATGGATTTGATCCGGCTGGTTGAGACCTCGATCGCCGCCAACGCCCTCGAGCAGAAACGGGACAAGCACTGCTCCATTCTTCGTCGCCAGCTTGGAGAAGACCTGCTCGAACTCGCCAGTGTAATCCGCGCCGAGATTCGGCGGGAGCCGCATTCCAGCGATCATGATTCCAGTGCGCGGGCTTCGCGCTCTTACTTTATCGATAATGGACTGCAGGTTTGCCTCAGTCACGCCAGGGGGCAGCCCGCGTAATCCGTCGTTACCGCCGAGCTCGATCACTAGCACGTGGATTGGCCGCTGCAGAAGCCAATCGATCCGTCGCAAGGCACCGGCGGTGGTATCGCCACTAAGCCCGGCGTTTACTACTTCGTAGGGCAGGCCCGCTTCTTCTATTTTCTTTTGGATCAGCGCCGGATAGGCATCTCCTTTGGCCAAACCGTAACCGGCGGTGATACTATCGCCGAGAAACACGATCGTCTTTTTCGGCGCGACCGCCGCCGTTTCCGCCAAGCTCCCCGTAGCGAGAGAAAAGCCAATGAAGAAGGCGAATAGACTGACTTGAGGTATTGTTTTGCCCACGCGTTGCGAAACGAAAGCGAGTTGCACCTTAACGTCAATGAATGCCTCTGCCATCCTGGATGTTCAGCGCTTGACGAAGTCATACCGCACGAACTCCGGTGAATTAACTGTACTAAAAGATATTTCGTTCGTTTTAGGACCGGGCGCGACGTGCTCGATCCTCGGACCCTCGGGAAGCGGGAAAACCACGCTATTGGGATTGTGCGCCGGGCTCGACCTTCCTACTTCAGGCCACGTCTGTCTGAATGGAATTGCCCTGGACGAAATCGGAGAAGACGAGAGGGCGCGAGTGCGAAACCAGCTGGTAGGCTTCGTCTTTCAAAGTTTCCAGCTGATCCCGACCCTGACTGCGCTAGAAAACGTCACCGTGCCGATGGAATTGCGCGGCGACCGGACAGCCCGACGGCAAGGGCTGGAACTCTTGGAACGCGTCGGGCTCGCGGAGCGCGTTTCGCATCTTCCGACCCAATTGTCCGGCGGCGAACAACAACGCGTCGCGCTGGCGCGGGCGTTCATTAACAAGCCGCTTGTCCTATTCGCCGACGAGCCCACGGGAAATCTGGACGCGGAGACAAGCCGGTCGGTGATTGACATCATGCTCGAACTGAATTCCGACTCCGGAACGACGCTCGTGCTGGTGACGCACGACCCAGAGGTCGCGTGTCTCACAGAGAAAACGATCCGGTTACGGAACGGTGAAATGGTTCAGGATGGCGCCTAGTTTCATTCTCAAAATGGCGTGGCGCGACAGTCGCGCCAGTCGAATGCGCCTTCTGCTCTTCTCACTTTCTATCACGGTGGGGGTCGCGGCGCTGGTAGCCATCGGTTCGTTTCGCCAAAGCCTTTCGCAATCGATCGATGACCAGGCGCGGACGTTGGTGGGAGCAGACCTGATCATCGAATCCACGCGTCCGTTCACCACTACAGAAGAAGGGTTTCTCGGTTCGATCGGCGGAGCACAGGCGCGCGAGGTGCGTTTGTCGACCATGGCTGTGTTTCTCGGCCGCGGTACGCGCCTGGTGAATCTTCGCGCCCTCAGCGGCGATTTCCCATTCTACGGAAAGATGGAAACTGAACCAGCAGAGGCAGTGCAAGATTTGAGGCAAGGCGGTCGCGCTGTCCCAGACGAAACGTTGCTCTTCCAGTTTGGCGCGGCAGCCGGCGGTAACGTTTCGCTAGGCGGCCGCGATTTCGAGATCGCCGGTGCTCTGAGAAAAGTGCCGGGCGACGCATCAGCCTCTGCGAGTTTCGCGCCGCGTGTTTACATTGCGCTGCAGGATCTTCCGCTTGATCTGCTCCGTCCCGGAAGCGTGGCTCATTACCGCGCCTATGTGAAGTTTCGCGAAGGAACGGATGTAGCAGAGAAAATTGCCACGCTCACGCCACAAATCCGACGCTTGGGCCTTGAGTTCGAAACGGTCGACAAACGAAAAAAGGATCTCGGAGCATCGCTGGAGAATCTTTACCGATTTCTGAATCTGGTCGGATTCATTTCATTGTTGCTGGGCGCCGTGGGGATAGCGAGTGCAATCCAAGCGCACCTGCAGCAAAAAGTGCGAACTGGCGCGATTCTGCGGTGTCTGGGTACTTCGACGAACGGAATAGCATTTATTTACTTTATTCAGGCATCGGCGATCAGCCTGGCCGGAGCATTGTTCGGCGGTTTGGTAGGGATTGGACTGCAGCGAATTTTCCCTAGCATTCTGCGAACATTTTTACCATTAACGATTCCAAACGTGATTGAGTGGTGGCCGGTTCTGATTGGCGTTTTGATCGGCTGCGGAATTTGCCTCCTCTTCGCCGTGCCACCGCTCCTGCGGTTTCGCAGAGTATCGCCTTTGCTGATGCTTCGCTCAGCGGCTGCCAGAGTCGAAACGCCGTCGTTCGCTCGTGATCCGCTATTGTTTGCAGCCTACGCGTTGATTGTGGCGAGCACCACAGCGTTCGCGATCTACTGGAGTGAAACGTGGCTTCAAGGTTTGGTCTTCGCCGTCGCACTTGGCGTCGCCGTCGCGGTCTTTGCGGGAGTCGCGCGGCTGCTGATTGTGTCGCTACGCCGCTGGTTTCCGCTGAACTGGAGCTTCGCCCTCCGGCAGGGACTGGCAAATCTGTACCGCCCGAACAATCGAACTCTTCTTCTCATTGTTTCCCTCGGTCTCGGAACTTTTTTGCTGCTCACAATCCATCTCACGCGGGACGTTGTGATGACGCAATTCCAGTCAATCGGTCGGAACAATCAGCCGAATATCTTCTTGTTTGATATCCAGTCGGACCAGAAAGATGCCGTCGCTACGCTGGTAGGTTCCCTAGGTTTTCCGGTGGTGCAGAAGGCGCCGATCGTGACGATGCGGCTGAGCGAGATCAAGGGAAGGAAGAGCAGTGACATTCTGGCCGACCCGCAACGGAAGATTCCCGAATGGGAGTTAGAGCGAGAATATCGATCGACTTATCGCGAGCAATTAGTCGAGACAGAAAAGGTCACGGCCGGGAAATGGATCGGCCGGGTCGATTACCATTCCGGCGACGTAGTTCCAATCTCGTTAGATCGCGAGATCGCGAAGGACCTCGGAGTCAATGTTGGAGACGAATTGGTCTTCGACGTCCAAGGCATTCCCATCCGGACGCGCATCGCGAGCTTGCGAAGCGTAGATTGGAAGCGTTTTCAAACGAACTTCTTCGTCGTTTTCCCGGCCGGCGTGCTTGAAGCCGCACCGACATTTCACGTGTTAGTCAGCCGGGCGAAGGCACCGGCGGATTCGGCCCGCCTTCAGAATGCAATTGTCTCGAAGTTTCCGAATGTCTCTGCCTTGGATCTTGCTGCGGTTATTCAAACGGTCGATTCGATCTTGAGCAAGGTGGCGTTGGTTATTCGGGTGATGTCACTGTTCACTGTCGCCGCGGGCCTGATCGTGGTGGCGAGTGCAATCTGGAGTGGTCGCTACCAGAGAGTCGAGGAGAGCGTTCTTCTCCGTACCTTGGGGGCATCACGTCGTCAGATCTGGCAAATCCTTGGTGCGGAATATTTCCTCCTTGGGTTTCTGGCGAGTCTCACCGGCACCGGTCTGGCCGTCGCCGCGACCTGGGCACTTGCGACATTTGTTTTCAAGCTTAGCTATGCTCCGACTCTTCTTCCGTTGCTGATCGCTACCGCATCGGCAACTACTGTAACGGTATTGATTGGGTTGCTAACTAGTCGCGGGGTTTCCAGCCAGCCTCCACTTGAGGTGCTCCGGGCGGAAATGGGATAGCGATCACCGAAGGTGCAAGAATCCTCATCGCTTCAATCCAGATAAACAATTGACCGATTGGTTCACGAAAATCTTTGGGATCTCGATTGCGGCAAAAATGAGCCTTCGCAACTACGGTGTCAGCTACGTTTCGAGGAGCTTATTTCACCGAGAGATGATGTGCACCGTCCGGGACTCGAACCCGGAACCCAGTGATTAAGAGTCACTTGCTCTGCCAATTGAGCTAACGGTGCAAATGCCTTTTTACGAGGCTAATGCTGCACAAACGTGTACCTTCGTACCGCCAAAATCGGGAGCATGAAATGTATCGTTGTGTGTTAGCATTGGAGCCATGAGGAATCGGAAATTACTCGTACCCGTCCGGTGCACAACGCGGAAATTCTACCTGCAGGCTCCCCCACCCGGCGAACAGTTGCGCTTCGCCCTCCGCCGCGCTCACTCGGTTTTGCTGCTCGGTCTAACGAGACGGAGCTGAGCCAGCGCCATTATTTGAACAGTTCTACGGTCTCGAACGGCTTGGCCGCCCAAGGACGAAAGCGGTTGAGCGTAAACTTGGTTTTTTCGCCGGGCTTCACGTTTACCAGCAGATAATTGTATTCCTCCTTCGGACTCGCTCCCTGCCAGTATTGATCGGGTGGATAGTTCGCGGGAACCTTAATGTGTGTCCGGCCCGGAAGAATCGGATCCTGCTCGGCTCCGCCACCGCCCATGAGCAGGTATTTCACACCGTCTACTTCATAAGCTTCGGTCGTATGTACGTGCCCGTTGAAGACCGCTATGTCGAGGTCTTTCGCGTATTGCGAGATGATCTTATGAGGATTCTGAGCCTCCGGTATGGGACCCATACCCGAGCGGCAGAAAACCGGGTTGTGGAATGTGATGAACACTTTTTTGGTGCCAGCCGCCTTGGCCTCATCCAGCCACTGACGGAGCTGCTTCATCTGCTCTTCGTAAGTCGGGCGTTTCGACACCCAACCCGTAGGTTCGCGGTAGTCGTAACCACCAGTCCACAGGAAGATGAAACGAGCTCCGTTATAATCGAACTTATAGATGAGTTGCTGGTCAGATACTCCGAACTTCTTCAAATAAGGGAAGGTACTCAGGAACCCTTCGGCGTTCGGATCCTCCCACACTTCATGGTTTCCCGCAGCGGGGAAAACGCGTCCATCCAAACCTGAGTCGGTCAAACGCTTGTCGGGCGCTGGCAGCTGTTTCACCAGGTTGTCGTTCACACGCGTCCAGTAAGGATTCTCAGAGGGCTTGTTGCCCTGTTTGCCCCACCAGACCCAGTCGCCACTGTGAAGGATAAAGTCGGCCTGGCCGCTGTTGACGGCTTTCACCAGCTCACGCACAACCCAGTCGCCACCTTGCAACCGAAACATCGTGCGGCGGACGCCTGGCAGGAGCTTGACGTCCTCCACGGAAGCCTCTGTTACCCATCCCTGATCCAGCTTGAGAGTAGTCACTTCACTGTTGGTCATGAACGGCATGACGATTTGTATCAGCTCACCATTTGTCGGGTCGTATGTAAGCTTCACCGCTTTCGCGACCACTTCTTTTGCTACTTTTTCCGGGAGCACCAGCTCGAACATGTCTCCCATGTAGTTCATCGCGTCGGCTTTCTCAGAGACTCGGTACGGCAGATTCATCATCGTTCGTGAGTCTCCGTACACACCGAATGAAAACCCGGGCGTTGTCGCTGTGCTGGTGTTCTCAGCCGCCGGCGTATTCTTTGCAGGGCTGGCCAACAGAAGTGAGACGGCGGCGAAGTACACGAGCCAAGGCGATGTCATTTTCTTTGCGGTCATAACTCTCATTAATAACGATGCCTGTTGTTTCATATTTGGCGCATAATTTGCCTTCCACTCTGCGACCTCGTCTATAGGACCTTGGGCCAATGGCAGAGTTTCACTTCATCCCGTCGCTAAAAGCGGCCTCCGAAAGGTACACACCCCACTTCCCAAGCATTTTCGATCGTCAGAATCATCATCCGCCGCACAAGCTCCATTCGCTCGAAAAAATCGCGGCGACCAGTCCAGCCTTTCCACTCCTTGCATGCCCGATAAACTCGGCCGAACAACGTTTCTCGAATTACATCTTTTACCTTCGTCCATTCCCATCCTTTCCCGAACCCGGCCCAGAGTCGCCAACGATACAGACATTCCGGACGTTCTTTCGACGGATACTTCGTCAAATACCCGGAATGTTCACTAGGCATTCGCCGCGCATGAATCCGACCCCAACCAGCCTGGATGGCCAACTCGCGCCCACGATTGACGTCGATGAACCGATTTGTCAGGAGGTGTACGTGTAAGCCATGGGGCCCCCCGGGTGCAGCTGGCTCTGTATCGCGAGGGCATTCGCATTCAATCGCTCGCTGGATTTTTCCGGCTGCACAACAAGCGCTTCCAAGCGACCGGACACAGGCGCAGAAAATTCGCGTGACCGGCTATCTCAGGTGGGACGACGACCACAACGGCAGTGCAGACGTGGGTTCTAGTGTGGAGTATTCCAGCAAGGATGGGTTTCATCATCCTTGGCGTTCGACGGCGTGGGAAATTCATCCTGTCATGAAAATCGAGGTGGTGGAGTGAAAGACTGGGAGATCATCGCTGACAATCTCAGCAAATCCGGATGGAGTTGGGGCTGCGTCTGAGCGATTGATTCCCATGGGCGAACGATCTGGATTGCAGACGCACATCGCGGCGACGGAAGGCGGTTTGTTGTGCGGGCGGATGAAAAGCTGACTGCGTTTGTGGAACTTCAATGCGCACCGCGCACGCGGCTACACCGACTAATGGCCTGGCACGCAAAATGTAATCTCGCCCTCGCGCTGCGGACATTGGCGATGGTATTACGGCCAAAGATATCTCCCCAGACGGTGGCCGTAAATCGTCATCGGGTTAGCGGTAGTCGGAATCGCTGCGAGCCGATCGCAAGACTGCGGGATAGCGGAGGTTCCCCTCACTACGTAGCAAACCTTCTTTACGGTCCTTTGGGCCGACTGCTGTGTTGCCGGCTGAACCACGTTTTCGCTCGGACCAGCAAATGCCGATGCGCAAAATGCGAGCGGCGCAATCAATGCGCAGCAGGTGACATTTGTCTTCTTCATTACAATCCCTCCCCGTTGATGTTAATCGTTATACTTGCTAGACAGGTTTCTTAAACCTACTAAGTCATGCAATAAACCCGGCGAAAACGGCTCAAAAATTCTTGGAAAATTAAAGTTTTAGCATTCCAGTTTTGCACTTTTACACCCCGGTAACCGCCGCGACGGTTGTCC
>JBARAJ010000194.1:0-1663 GCA_049791915.1 Candidatus Udaeobacter sp. | reverse complement strand
GGCACGTCGCTGCGATCGCTGAACCCGATATTGTTCTCATACGGCTCGGCTTTCGCCAGAAGTCCCCTCGCCTCTAATAGTTCCGCTGCCTTTTTGCGCGCTTCGAAGCGCTCCAGTCCGTGCAGCTCTGGAACCGCAGGGCAATTGACACGCCCGGCAGGAGTTAAAACGTCGATGACCGGCACGTCATGACGCTGGCCAATCTCAAAATCGAGTGTGTCGTGTGCTGGAGTAACCTTTAGGACGCCTGTCCCAAACTCCGGATCGATCGCTTCGTCGGCAATGATTGGAATTTTCTCACGTGCCAGGGGACGCCAGGCGTGTTTGCCTAACAAGTCGAGATATCGTTTGTCACCCGGGTGAAACGCCATTGCTGTATCGGCCATGATTGTCTCAGGTCGAGTGGTTGCGACTTCGAGGAAACGACCCGGTTCCTCCACAATCTCGTAGCGAACGAAATACAAATATCCTTTCTGCGGCTTGCTAATCACCTCCTCGTCGGAAACCGCAGTTTGCGCCGCAGGATCCCAATTGATCATGCGGCGGCCACGATAGATCAGGCCCTTGTGGTAAAGGTCGACAAAGATTTCTTGGACAGCTGCGGCATAAGCGTTATCAAGCGTATAGCGCTGGCGCGACCAATCGCATGAACAGCCGAGTCGCTTAAGCTGTTCGATAATGATTCCGCCATGCTTGTCCTGCCATTCCAGCACTCGTCGCAAAAATTCTTCGCGGCCGAGATCGTGGCGCGTTTTGTTCTCGGTCTTGCGCAGATATTTCTCCACTGCGGTCTGGGTTCCGATTCCCGCGTGATCCATTCCAGGTAACCAAAGGACTTCGAATCCTTGCATCCGCGCGCGGCGAGCGAGAATGTCCTGGATCGTGTTGTTCAAAACATGGCCGAGCGTGAGCATGCCTGTGATGTTCGGCGGCGGCATCACGATCGAAAACGGTGGCTTCGGCGACTCCGGATTTGCCACGAAATCGCGATTCTCCAGCCAGCGTTGATACCATTTCGGTTCAACCGCCTTCGGATCGTACCTCTTAGAAAGTTCAGCCATCGCGATCAAAGTAGCGCATGCCTCTGGCTTGCGAACCCTTAACAAACGCAAGCCAGAGGCTTGCGCTACTCTAATTGCCCCATCAGTTTCCCGCTGCATGAGCAATCCGCGACCGATCGGTGTTTTTGATTCCGGCATTGGCGGGCTAACCGTGGTCAAAGCGCTCCGTGATCGGCTACCAAACGAAACAATTGTCTATCTCGGCGACACGGCACGCGTTCCGTACGGTCCGAAGAGTCCCGAGACCGTGCAGCGCTATGCGCTGGAATTGGCGCATATGCTGATGCAAAAAGATGCCAAGGTGCTGGTCGTTGCGTGTAACACGGTCTCATCAGTGGCACTACCTTTGCTGACGAGAAAATTTTCCGTCCCTGTGATCGGAGTGATCGAGCCGGGAGCGCGGGCGGCGTTGCAGGTAACGCGTAACCAGCATGTGGGCGTAATCGGAACACGGGCTACGATCCGCAGCGGCGCGTACGAAAAGGCGTTGCGCGCGACCAACAACAATGTGCGCGTGAGCAGTCGCGCGTGTCCGTTGCTCGTCCCGTTGATCGAAGAAGGATTGCTCGACGACGATGTAACCGACCGCGTGATTGTCCGTT
>JBARAJ010000193.1:0-9145 GCA_049791915.1 Candidatus Udaeobacter sp. | reverse complement strand
GGATTGATATTTCCACAGGGAAGACCGGAAGTAACGGGCGCGCCAAGGTTGCGCTGCCAAATCACCGTGCCGGTCGTGGCGTTGAGCGCGTAAACATTATTCGATTCTGTGACGGCAATAATCATCGGACCATTGGGGCCCCCCTCGATGTAGAGCGGTTGCGCGTAAACATTGCCGGAAATCGTGCCATCAAAGTTGAGGTCACGCGTCAGGCCAGCAGCAGCGACAGGCGTAAAGGCCGAGTCGATGTACAGTCCGTCGCGGGAAAGATTGTTGTGCTCCTGGATCACGTTGACCTGCGCGTCGATTGGCAGAACCGCACTCCCAAAACTGGCGACGACGAGTAAGAAAATGGAAATCGAAGATTTCATCGCCGCACCGAATAAAACCCGCGCTTCTACAACAATACACCGGCTCTTTGTCAAGGATTACAACAAAACAATTGTAACACGTGAGCGCGTGTTGAAGTCGCCGGGGAGTTTCGGAAAGATTTCGCTGGCTTGTCGAGGCAATTCACCTTAACTCGCGAATCACCGACTCGAGTTCCACAAACGCACTCAACTTCTCATAAGCACGCAAAACGAACCGCTTTCCGTCGTCGCGATGTGCGGCTGCAATCCAGATAGTTCCCTCTTTGGAATCAATTGTGGACACGAAGCCCCAACTTCAACCGGCCCTTAGGGATTGTTGACCACCTGGGCTGCAGGTTCGCTCGTTTCAAGTCCGCCACTGGACGGACTCGCTGCCGCGAGCTGTGCACTCACCTTGTGGATTTGGGACGCCTGCTCGTCGAGACGCGCAGTGAGCTGCACAACTGTCGCGCCGAAGTCTTTCTTTCCCTGCGTGATCGTCGCCTCTTGTTCCCTGAATCTTGCGGTTCTGTTCCTCGATTTTTTTGTGCTCTTTGAGAAATTCGTTGAGCGACATCGCGTTTACTGCGTCGTAGCGGTTTTGCCCCCCGGCGACCCTGGGAGGTAATCCTGGGGGAGTTGTTTGGCCTTCCGTGACTCCTCGTTATTGAGAACTCAGTTCCGGGCCGCTTTTTGTAATCGACTCCGCGTCGTTGCCAGGCTCAGCCTTTTGAAATATTGCTCTCGTAGCAAACCCAGCCTGAATCGCGGCAGTCCAACCCTGAGATTCGGCGAAGTCTCGGATTTTTCTCTCTCGTTCTGCCTGCGACATCCCGCTGCTTGGCCAGCAGCGTTCCAGGTCATGTTCAAAAACAACGCAGAATTCTCGCTCTTTGAGCTGTTGCGCGATGTGTTCAGCAAGAATTTTCATTGCAGCATTCCCTTTGTTTGGTTTCTCATGTTCATTTCCTTTCACCAATGCGGTATCATCGGTTGCATCAAGTTTCCGTTGTATGGCATGCGCCGTCTATACGTAAATATGGAGCTGGTCAACCAATTTCACGACGACGTTTGTTTAGCGTATAAACGTTATTGCTTTCCGCCTGCGTGATCGGCTATGAAGAACGAGGCATGAAAAACTTTAATGGGAGATCGGGTCCCCGACCGCATGAGATCGGAGACGCGATTTAGATACGAATGGCAAAATCCAAAAAACACGAGAACAAACCGAAGCTCAACCTGACGGTGCGTGAGGAGCAACGGAACAAACTGGAACAAATGGCCTCTCTAGAGAACCGTTCTGTCTCCAATCTTATCGAGGTTATGGCCGATGAACGCTGGAAGCGATTGGTCGAGCAGCAGGGCGTTGCTTACGCTAAAACCGTCGCGCAAGCGATGAACCTTAAAATCGACGCGGACAATCCAGCAGACCGCGAGAAATTGCGCCGGGCAGTTCTCGATCTTGTCGCGGGGAGAAAAATGCCAAAGCAAAAACGGCGTGGTTGAAATTCTCTCGTTCTCTTTCTGACAAGCATTTTGTGAGCAAGGCCGGAAAACATTATTTCACCCAGCGGGATCACGACAAGAAACATCGTGAAGCTGTGACGCGTAAGCTCGAGAAAATCCAGGGACTGGTCGCGCTGCTGGACACCTGGGAAGCACAACCGGAAAACACGGTTGAGTACCGAAAATATCTCAACGACCTGCGTCAGAAACTACACAGCGCCCGGACGCAGTACAAAGCGATGGCAATATGAAACGGAGGATGAGGAAACGAAAATCGACTGGCGCGGCTGGATTAGCGGCAACTTGGGCTCAGACAAATCATACTTCGCAAGACAGTGGTCGGCTTCATGATAGTTTTTCTTGCTGTCTGGATTTTTGCGTTTGCCGCTTCTTTAAGTCGGCGAGAAAATCCAACAGCTGATCAGATAGCTCTCGCCGGCTGATGTACGTGTCCTGCGCGACGTGCCATGCGAGTCCAAAATCGCGACTAATCGTCGGGTACGCGATGGCGCTGTCCGTCGGAAATCGACGCGCCGTCTCCATTTTCGCGAGTGGAATCCGCAGCCGTTCCATCCTGCGCTTCAACGCCGTAACACGGTTGCCGGACTCGTCCGGCAGAGTTGTCGCGCCTGTGCGCCAACGCTGGTCTAGCGTGCGGACAAGCTCATACGCAGCAAGGACCCAGAAATAGGACAATGTCAATCGGTCGGCGAGACGGGTACTCTCGTGCGACGACGATGATTGCTCCGGATTAAGAGCGGCGAACCGAGCGTCTTCGTTGATGAGATGGCAATCGAAGCGACCGAGTCCCTGAACGAGAGGGATCATAAACGGCTCGACGGCACCCGCTATGGAGGAGGCGTCAACCCAGCGTTGAAAGCGATCATCGGGCATGGTGCAATAAGACCTGACTAGAGCAGCCCCATTCCGGCTGCGTAAGTCGTCCACGCGATCAAGATTATCATCTTTGCTTCGGCTTTCCACTCGCGCGCGCGCGTATGGAATCTCTTCAAAACTCGTCGCCGATTTGACCCTTCAACGATTCGCTATTTGGCGGATTTTCTATCCCTAACAATTAACGCCTCTGCGGGGAAACACATTTTTCCACTCTCAAAGTATCTCCGCTCGTTGCCAAAACCCACCACTCCTCGAGATTGCCGCCTGGTCGTGCGTTTCGCTCATTGCATCATAAACGCGGATCACAGCCCGACATTAAGGGCTGCGAAAGTTTGCTTTAGTCAACTGCGTTGCTGACTGCGTTTGGCGTGGCCTACCACAGGCGACTCAAGGGCAGCGCATCGGAAATCAGATCGACGCGGCGCGACGATCTTGCGCGGACCCTATGAAGATCCTGAGCGGAGTCGGCGGCGAAATTCCTGCGTTGGCAAAACTCTGATCTGGCGGGCAAGAATTTAGTACGACGGCACCGTACTCGTTGCGATGGTGAACACCGACGCGGGTTGTGGCGCGTAGCTTTCGGGATACCACCCTTCACACCCGAAGCGAATGTCTAGAACGGCTGTGTTAGTAGGAAGGTTCGGAACAGTCCAAAAGAAATATTGCGCCTTCGGGTCCATCACCGGCGTGATGCACATTGTAAAGTTCTTGCCACCATCTAACGACAGCCAAACTTCCGCCTCACACCCCGCCAGGGGTATCGGCGGGAGCTCTGATGCCCACTCAACTCTGACTTTTTGCCCAGGATAGAGGACTTGTCCGGCAGTCGGTGATATCAGCTGAGCAGAATATTTGCCTGACGTTGCACTTGAAGAACTAACGAACTGCGGAGCGAAACTAAGCGCAACCGCAGTTAGTGTTACGATGATTCCACGAATTTTCATTTCTCGATTCCTCGTTCCCCCGCTTAGTTAACTCTCCTTGGGTCCGAGAAAGGCGAAGAACCCAGCGGGAAAAAATCTCCGCCTGATTCAGATCCGTTTGATGTGTGCCTCTTCCTTAAGAAATCCGAACCAATTTGTCTAGTCAGGCGCAACCTAATTTTCATATAAGGCGTTGCCTTACATGGAGCCTCGGGATTTACTCTGGCGTAGGTTACGGAGTTGGCGATGGAATTGGCGAACCAGCCTCCGTTGCAGGGGATGATGCCTCGCCAGACATCTTCGCCTTGTCCAACTTACTCTGCCATTGGCGCTGCAAGTCTTCCGGCCCAAGCTGGCCTGTGGCGGGCCGCTCTTGTTTTGCCGGGTCTCCAGTTGTTACCCGCGAGCGGTTGGGAATGCGGGCTCGAATCTCCGCGGAAAACTGTTGTACTGCTGCGTCTCTTTCCGCCTGAATCTGTGCGGGGTCGGAAATCTGAGTCTGAGGATCGGTAGGAATTGTCCGGACGTTTGCCGTGGCGTTTTTTTGGTCGGCCAACGCATTCACTCTTCCATTCAATACATTCACTTTTTCATCTAACGCATTCACTTTTTCGTCTAAGGCTTTCTCGCGTGCGTCCGGCTCTGCTTTCTGTTGAGCAAGTTGTTGTTCAGCAGCCGAGTCTTGTTTTTGGCAGGAGCAAATCATCGCAAAAGAGATAATTACAGACAGAATCCGAAATGTTTTCATACCAACCGTAATTTGGCTTCTCCTGAAGACGATGCAAATCAGTCTCCGAAGACGCGAATACCTTTCGAGGTGAACAGGCAGAAGTCGGAGAAAGGCTGCTTACGGAAGCCAGCTAAGAAAACGAAGATCCTGGTTTTAGATCTGCTACGGACTCCGAATGAAACGAAAGCCGCCACGCTTTCCACGTGGCGGCTTCATTGCTGTGGCCGACATCGTCGATCTCGGTCGACGGTCAGCGACCGCAGATGTAAAAATCAGCTACTTGTTAGCGACGGTTTGCGGTGCAGCCTTGTTCACTTCCAACTGGGCGCTCACTTTTTGGATTTGCGCTGCCTGCTCCTTAAGCTGTGCGGTGAGAGTCTCTATTTGTTTGTCTTGCTGCGCGACCCTTGCCTGCAACTTCTCAACTTTGAGATTGAGCATGGCTTGGCGGCCGTCTTCGAAATAGCGCTTGGGAACAGCTTTGGGTTGGCCTGGGGGAACGGCTTGAAGCTGGCTTTGCGAAATGGGTATGGTCAGCCTGTTTCCATTGGCATCGGTAGTCACCGTAGCTAGCTTTCCACTCGTTATATCTACGAGCACTAAAGCGGCATTGGCCATAGGAATACTCGAATTGGCGATGCCTTGTATGTAACAGGTGTTGCTCTCGCCGGCCACACCTTCACTTCCCTGGCCGATGTAGATATTATTATTCCCGGTTGTTTTGATGGAAGCCGGCTGCCGCACCAATAGCGGTGTTGAAGTGGCCCGTAGTGAGGTTTTGGAGCGCCAGATCACCAACTGCTGCGTTCGCGTTAGCGGTTGCGTTCTGGAGTGCTTGCAAGCCGACAGCGGTGTTGAACGGGCCGCCGGTGTTGTTTTCAAGCGCTGCCGCGCCAACGGCTGTGTTGCTGGCACCGGTGGCGTTGAATAAAAGCGCCGCTGCGCCAACAGCCGTATTATTGTCCCCGTTATTGGACAGGAGCGCCCCCGCGCCAACACCGGTGTTGAAGCTGCCGGTGGCGACTGAAAATAGCGAACGCCAGCCAACTCCTGTGTTTGCCTCGCCGGTGGTAAGGCTTTGAAGGGCCAGGCAGCCTTCCGCTGTTGCAAACCCGGGGTAACACCCATCCGGCGGCGGAGCAACTTCCGGAGTTCCCTTTACTTCTGGCAACAGTGCAAAGCTGCCAATCACGGACAGGATCGTTATGAATATTGTGAAGCTACTACGATTTTTCATGAGTTAATTGTCCTTTCTTCTAATGGTTTTGGTCTTCCCTGATTTCTCCCTCGAGAACTCATTTCCGGCCGTTTGTTAGCCATGTTAGTCTTTCTCGGCTTTCTATTTAAGAAGCCCTACGAATCTGTCTAGTCAGGCGCGGCCTAATTCTCATATTAGGCCTTGCCTTACATCCCGAATCGCCAGCGGACCTCAGTCGGTGTCCCTATGTGGAACTTCGACGCATGACCGGCGGAGCCGATGACTACCTAACGAAACCGTTCGCGATGGACGAACTCCTTGCCCGGCTCAACGCATTAGGTCGCCGGTTTGCCGCGCCTCCTCGCAGAATTCGTCGGACTGGAGAAGCGAATTCTGTCTACGACTGAGCGCCTCGAGCATCCACGTTCAAATGCAAAAACCGCCTCCGGCGACTCAAGAGTAGCGCGGGGTCTTTCAGTCCATTGAATTCGGACAAAAAAAGAGGCCGACTGATCGTGCCGGCCTCTCTCATTGAGGCTGAAAGTTACTGAGCTTAATGGATCTGGAAGCTGCCGCGTAGTGTAAAATGGCCATTCACGGTTAGACGCGCCGTATCACCAGCCCGCAACTCTGGCGCGGCCGGTGCCGCGAATATCGGTCTCAAACGTGATGTCGTTTACAAGACTCCTGGAGAACTGGAGACGATTGCTAAAAATCAGCACGCCGCCACGAAGGACGCGCAGCTCGACGACTTCATCGCGGAAACCATTTCCAGGGGTGATCCCCAGGTCAGCGAAATCGGCCCTGGCGATCTCCACTTCAGAGGTGAAGCGGTCGCTCCCCGTGCCGACTTCATCGTCCAGTCTCGCTTGTCCACTCGCGTCGACAGGAATCACCTGTTGGAGGCGGGCTTCAAGCCGGTTCGATCTGTCAGGCGCTTCCGGCGCTTGCTGGGCAATGGTGGCTGCCTGCTGGGCAATCGCGATTGACGACACGGCCAGGAGGCCGCCGATTGATATTGTGGTGAGAAGTTTTTTCATGTGTTGGTTGAGGTGTCTTTTGTTCATGTGGGCACCTTCTCGACTGCGAAGTGCGCCTTCCACCGCTTAAAGGTTAATCCGCTGTAACCTTTGTCCGGCCCGCTTGCTCCCGCTGTTTCGCAGCGCGTTGCAACCTTGGACGCGAGCGTTTACCAGCAGGGCGGAAAAACAGCCGAAGCATAAGCACGCCCTGATAGTCAATGCGACCGGTTGCAGATTGCGAAAAGGGCGATTGAGGATGCGGCTACGATGCAATATCTTGACCGTCCATGCAGGTCGCGTTTTACCAGTCTGAATCTGAGCAGCCCCATCCGGGGCGGGCGCGAGCGATCATCAAAGCGCATCCGGAGGTTCGCGAGTTAATGGTGCGCAATCCGTGGACTGCGCTGATCGCGGTCTCGATTTTGGTGATGCAGACGGCGATCGCGTTCGGCATGGGCCAGTTGGGCTTCGGTTATTGGTGGGTCAGTCTGCTGATTGCTTTTTGCGTCGGCGCGTTCGGCAATCACGCCAACTACGTCATCATTCACGACGCCACGCACAACCTGATTTTTCGGAGCCCGAGCTGGAACAAAATGGTGGCCATCATCGCCGATCTTCCGAATCTCGCGCCCGGCGCGATGGGCTTTCGTGTTTTTCACTTGAAACATCATTCCCATCAGGGCGACTACGAATGGGACGCAGACCTGGCGAACCATTGGGAGGCCCGCCTCGTGGGCAACTCATGGTACCGGAAGGCAATCTGGCTGATGCTGTTTCCATTTTTTCAGGTAACGCGTCCGCCCCGACTCAAGGCGATCAAGATGTGGGACCGCTGGTTCTCAATCAATCTTGTATGCGCGGTCGCGTATGATGTCGCAATAGTTTATTTCTGCGGCTGGGCTGGATTTCTTTATCTAGTGTTCGCGTTTTTGTTTTCCATTGGGCTACACCCTGTGGGGGCACGCTGGATTCAGGAGCATTACACTTACGACTTCGACCAGGAGACGTTCAGTTACTACGGACCGATCAACCTGGTGGCGCTCAACATGGGTTATCACAATGAGCACCACGATTTACCATCGATCCCGTGGAACAATCTGCCGAAGCTGCGCGCCATGGCGCCGGAGTTTTACAACAATCTGAAATATCACTCTTCGTGGAGCCGACTGCTCTTTCAGTTTATTTTCGACAGGCGATACAGCCTCTATTCGCGAGTCGAGCGAACCGAAACAGACGGGTCGAACGCGGCTTGGCGGATGACCAGCCACGAAGCGGGCAACCTTGATCTGAGTGCGCGGCCCATTAGCTTTTAGCCATGGCGGATCAATTAGACCAGGGAAGAGAACTCTCGAAGCAGCCCCTGTACGTCTCGACGAAAAACGAAACGGTCCGAATGTTCGACAGCGATTTCATGGAATTCTTTTCGCGCGTGCATCCAGCGATTCCATTGATTCTCTACCTGCCTGTCGTCGGCTTTATGCTTTACGTGGCACTTTGGAGGCAAGGATTCCCGGTGTTTGTTGTGGTGGGATTTTTCCTGCTCGGTATGCTCCTTTGGACGCTGCTCGAATATCTGATCCACCGATACATTTTCCATTACGAACCGAAAACGCGCGTGGGAAAACGGCTCCACTACATCATTCACGGAGTGCATCACGATTATCCAAACGACGGAAGAAGGCTTGTTATGCCGCCGAGTATCAGTGTGCCGCTCGCCGTTCTTTTTTACGGCATGTTCCTGCTAATCTTCGGGCGTTTTGCGTCCAGTGCGTTCGCCGGATTGGTGTTCGGCTATCTCTGTTACGACATGCTCCATTATGCGACACATCATTTTCCGATGAAACGCGGCGTCTTGCTGTGGCTGAAGCAGTATCATCTTCGCCACCACTATAAAGATGATCAGGTCGGATACGGCATTAGCTCGCCATTGTGGGACTACGTCTTCAGGACGACCCGCCGGTAACGGTCGCGTTCGTATCGCCGTATATGTTGCTCGAACTGGGCGGGTCAGGGCTGTACTAAAACCCTTGTCCTGAAATCCGAAAGCCCCTACATTGCTGCCCCGACACGAAACTCCACGATCTGTAGAAACAGTGGAGAAACTCGTAAGGAATCTTTAGTGAAGGAGAAAATTGTCAGTTTTGCTTGGGAAACACCGCCTGTGCGGGCGGTTGCGAGTCAAACAGCGTCTGAGGCTCTATGAACGTTGATCCGGCAAAATTTAGTTTGAGTAATTTCCTGGGAGGCGAAAGCGACGACCCGCTGCAGCCTCCACCGAGCTTTACAAACTGGATGCAGCTCGGCGCGTGGGCGGTTGAATTATACGAGCCCGAGCTTCTCTCAACTGCAGACGCCCGCACCACGATCAACTACGCGGGGAAACCGCGGTCAGTGATCAACCTCTGCTCGTACAATTACCTCGGTCTTGCCAACCACCCCGACGTGCTTGCTGCCGCGCATGAGGCGCTCCGCACCCACGGTATGGGCGCATGCGGTTCTCCCATGCTTTCGGGCATGAC
>JBARAJ010000192.1:0-7897 GCA_049791915.1 Candidatus Udaeobacter sp. | reverse complement strand
ACGTGTTGGCGACTCGCCGAAATTTCGACGCGTGACGATTTGCGCGAAGTTTTCTGTTTTCCAGTAGCCGAAGACTTTGATGGAGCCGCGCGGCGCTGCGCACTCTGGAGAGCCGCATCGGCGCGGGTCGGCTTTTGCTTGAATTGATTTCCCGCAGGCATCGCGGCGAACGTTAGCAACGCCGCGAAGAATGAGATCAGTATAACGCGCAATGTGATTTGAAGCGCCGAAGCGTGGAGAGAACTCTCTTGCTTGTTTTTCATGGAGGAGCGTTCGGGGGTGTGGAGTTTGGGTGACGAAAACGCATCCTCAAGAACCCCAAAACCCTTCGGAAGAACGCGTCTCCGCAAATTAGGTTTACGGATTTAGCGCGAGCGCCGAAAAGGTGTCAACACTATTCTTATGCGACGCAGCCTTAGGTGGTGAAATGGCCTCATTGATTTGTAGACTAATCAGATGCGGAAGGCGCCCGAATCGCGGCTGAAATTTCTACGGTCTGTTCTACGGTCGAGCAAAATTCTGCTGCAAAATGGTGCAATTCTACGCAACGCACTGCGAATGCTGAATCGCCAAATACCTAGCGCAAGCGACGCTGTGCAAAGCAGTGAAAAGCTGCGCAAAAAGTTCTCTTTGAATTAGAAATCCGTTGCTCTGTCCAGCTGAGCTACGGGCGCAGGATGAGCACAGACATATAGCCCGTTTCGCGGCGGATGAAAGCTGCTAGATGCTTGGTGCATCACATCATACCGCATTTGTTGCCGAGCGAGGATTGACGCACCGCGACGGGCTTGATAAACGCTAGGGGCGTAGACCGCTGCATTTGCCTGCCATGACCAACGAAGCTTCATCGGCCAATCCCTCTGTTCCATTGCATGAAGTACTGGAAGCCGAGTTCGCGGTATTGCATGGAATACTGCCGCCTGATTATCCGAGTTCGACCGAACCAAACACCCGATTAAACGCAATCTGGACGGCTGTGCACGAGCTGCCGGAAAAGCGTGCCGCGCTCTGCATTTCCGGTGGCGGTATTCGCAGTGCGACATTTGGACTCGGCATTCTGCAGGGCCTCGCGCGCTGCGGTTTGCTCGACAAGTTCCACTATCTCTCCACGGTCTCGGGGGGTGGATACATCGGCAGTTGGCTCGACGCCTGGATTAACCGTGCAGGCCTAACAAGTGTTACCACTCAACTCGCGCATCAGAGCGAGCACACCAGACCAAATCCGGAACCGCTCGAGATTCAGAATCTACGCAGTTACAGCAATTATCTCAGTCCGCGGCTCGGGTTTTTCTCGGCAGATAGTTGGACGCTTGTTGGCACATATTTGCGCAACCTGTTGTTGAACTGGTGCGTGATCATTCCATTGCTCGCCGCATTTCTCGCGCTGCCGTGGATTTTCAGCTCAATCGTGATGATGGATCCGCCGCTGCGAAACGACACGCTGCTCTGGAGCGGAGCGGCACTGGTTGTGATTGGCGTCGCGTACATGGGACTCAATTTGCCGTGTGGCCGTAATCTGCGATGGGATCAAAACCGGTTCCTGCTGTTCTGTCTTCTGCCGCTTTTCCTCGCGTCAGTACTCATGACGATCTACTGGGCGTGGTTTAACTATTACGGTCGTGCTCTGATCGCATGGCCGGTGTTTGGCTTCGGTCAACCGCAGACATGGGTGCCGTTTCTCTACCTTGGAATCGCGCTGCATATCGTCTCATGGCTAACGTCATTACTTCCTGCGCATGGATTTCGAACATTGGAATTCCTCGCGGTAATCGTCTCTGGCGCCATCGGTGGTGTGCTTCTGTGGTTAGGCGCGCAAAAATTGTTTCCGCATCCGGTGATGCAAATGGAGTTGTATATTTGCGTTGCTGTTCCCGGTTTCATGGCGCTGTTTTTCCTGGCTATCATGGTATTCGCCGGAATCTCGAGCCGTTGGACAGACGATTCGGATCGCGAATGGTGGGGACGCGCAACTGGTTGGTTGCTTGCAGTAGCTTTCGGATGGTTGCTCATCAGCGGACTGGTCGTCTTCGGACCACTTTCTCTAAAGTGGACGTCGTCGTTCATCACTACCGGAGGTCTGGCAGCACTTCTTACGGTGCTGGGCGGCCGCAGCCCGATGGTTGCGGCCACTCAAAAGGAGCGCGCGACCGCGAGTCCGCTCGGTCTTATTTTGTCCAAGGCATCCACGATCGCAGCGCTGGTCTTTGCGGCGGTCCTATTGATCCTCATCACCGAGGCAACCACATCGGTGATGAAGAAGTTGATTCAGGATTATCACGTTAAATTGAGTTACCAGGCGACGTTGGATTCCAAGTCGGGTTTGCTCGGTCGTCCTGAGGAATATCTCAACGTGATTTTCTACACGCCGTGGTGGCTGGTGATTCCATTCGCGGCGTTACTTTTGCTCGCGGGCGTTGTTATGGCGCGCCTGATCAACGCAAACACGTTTTCATTGCACGGGATGTATCGGGAACGGTTGATTCGCGCTTACCTCGGCGCTTCGAATTCGAACCGGAAAGAAAATCCATTCACGGGATTCGACGAGAACGACAACATCAAAATGCGTGATCTTTGGCTGCAGGAAAAATTTAACGCCAAACTGATGCCCGTTGTAAACATCGCGCTCAATCTGGTGTCTGGCGAAAAGCTTGGCTGGCAGGAGCGCAAGGCGCAGAGTTTCACGGTTAGCCCGTTGCATTGTGGATCGTCGGCGATGCAACCAGGCTATCGTTCTACAGCCGGCGCGGATGGGACGGTCTACGGCGGCCCTCAAGGTATCTCGCTCGGATCGGCGATCACGATTTCCGGCGCCGCTGCCAGTCCCAACATGGGCTATCACTCATCGCCTTTCGTCACCTTCATTCTGACATTGCTAAATGTGCGGCTGGGCGCGTGGCTGGGAAACCCCGGCCAGGCAGGCGATCACACGTTTCAACTTGGATACCCCGGGAGTAGCGTGCGGCCGATTGTTGATGAAGCCCTGGGTCTAACGAACGACAAAAGTCCATACGTCTATCTCTCCGATGGTGGCCATTTCGAAAACCTCGGTCTTTACGAAATGGTGCTGCGCCGCTGCCATTTTGTCGTAGTCAGCGACGCGGGTGAGGATCCCGAATGTTCGTTCGCTGATCTCGGTGAATCGGTGCGAAAAATTCGGGTGGATTTTGGGATTCCGATCGAATTCGATCAGATGAGCATTTATCCCCGCAGCCAAATCGACGCAGACAAACAGCATGGCCATAACTGCGCCATTGGCCGCATTCGTTATTCAGCAGTTGACGGTTCCACCGCTCCCGATGGCATCATCGTTTACATCAAGCCGGCGTGTTACGGCGATGAGCCGCGCGACATCTATGAATATTTTAAGAGGAGCAAAACATTCCCGCATGAGAGCACCATTGACCAGTTCTTCTCCGAGTCGCAGTTCGAGAGCTACCGAATGCTTGGCGCATACACGATGGAGAAACTCTGCGCGGACTGCGACGTCGATTTTCGGCGTTTCACTGGTGAGATCTTGAGGACGCACCTGGAGACTCAACCGCCCGATTGGCTCGCAACATTAATTCAAGTGCCTCCCACCGGACGCGACACCACAGATCCTGCATAACGAGAGTTTGCAAAGTCGAACACAGCACCGGCATTACCACGCTTCGGTTTGCGCTCGTTGCTCGATCTGCTCGAGACTGGGATCAGTGTTACTGATCCAATTCCGCGCCTGATTGATCTCCGCTGGATTCACTGGGATCGCGCGCGGAATTTCTTCACCTCTCGCTACCAGCTCGCCTTCATACTTCACCGGTTTGCCGCGCTTGATGGGAAACTTCCAATGATGCCCGAATTTGTAGAGAGCGTAATACATGGTCTTGGACTCGGTCGCGCCAACTCCGCTGCAACGCATGGCGTAATAAAACATCCGGTCGCAATCCTGCCACGGCCGGTTGTGCTCGTCGTAAGCGACATCGTGCAGCACCGAAGCATTCCGGTATTGGCCTTCGAACGGACCGCCCATGATCGACCAAAGATAACGCGGAAGGGATGCACCATCGACGACCGAACCAATCGGCGCGACCCAAACTTGCCCGTGCGGATCAGTGTAGCGCAACTCAGTTACGAGCGTCATTGTGCGCCCGTCCGGATTCCATTTCGTCACCGGTTCACCGCTATAAAAACCCCATTTGGATGCACCTGCGACGGTTTGTTGGGTCCCACGCGCTCCGCCTGCGCTATTGCTTGAAGCGCACCCGGCGAAAACGCTCGCGAACAGAGGAATGAGCGCCAACAATTGAATTGCCTTTACGTTTCCCATGAACGGGAACGTTCATCGCTCAACGTCAAGGATTCAACTGTCAGGTTGATGATGCCTCGTCGTCGATTGACACTTTTCGTGGCGTGACGCGACGCTTGAAATCGTTGAGTTTTGCCACCGATGGAAGCTGAATCATTACCGATGATCGAGGTTGATGGCGCACAAATCGGTTATCGTCGAATTGGAAATGGCCGACCGCTCTTGGTCCTGAATGGTTTCGCTGCGACAAGCGCGGACTGGGATCCTTTCAATGGCGGTGGCCACGCTTTCATGTACCAGTATCCGCGTCCGCTCGCCGATCTAATCAACAGTTTTCTCGCAGTTGATAAATTCGCGTTGCGGCCGGTCTGACAAACGTTCACAGACGCCGGTCTATTGCCGATCCAATCCCTTGGTGCTTTTGGGACGGCCCACAGGGCCATGGCTTACAGCGGAGCGGCTGAGAGACGCTTAACGCGTCCAGGATTTCCAGCGTTTGCGGATCGGCTTCGCGTACTGCTCTACGTCCATTTTCTTGAACTGTTTAACGCCGTTTCGCATAACATCGCCCGATTTTTCCCGCGCCGATTTGAACAGCGGCCAGAGAAATGGCAGCGAAAGAACGCTCCAGTTAAATTTCCCCCACGGCGACTCCAACTCGATTTCCCGTTTGCGTTCGCTGGGAGCGGCGTAGCGGATGGCCAGGCCAATGGCGATTCCGAGACCGAGTGCCCCGAGAACCGTTGGCACTGGATTTTCGCGCATGAAGTCTTCGGTACGCTCGAGTGCCCGGCCCGCCTTCTCTTTCGTTTGGTCCCACGTCTGGCTCATTTCCGTGGAGACTTTTTGTGTTGCTCGACGAAACTGCTCACGCCCAGTTGAGCCAATGTCTTCTTCGTGTGGCTGAAATTGCTGCGCTGGAAGCGGTTCGTCCCCCGTAAGATCGTTTTCGTTCGGATTCATACAAGAATGTATCGTATACGGAGGCGCGATCGCGTTTCTTTAATGTAACCGTTTTGCCGTGCGAACTCAGTGCTGATTGCAACGCGCTCCGCTTCCCGCAGGGAAGCGGGCTACAGGATTTGCTGGTACGCGTCGTAAACGTCCTCGTCCCGGAGGACGAAAATTACTCTGTCGATGTGGTCGCTCACGGCGAGAAATTCGCGCGTCGTTTTGAATGCAATGTGCGCGGCCTCTTCAATCGGATAACCGTAAGCGCCGCAACTGATTGCCGGAAACGCTATAGTTTTGATTTCATTTTCCACCGCAAGCTTCAGCGAATTGCGGTAGCAATTTGCTAGCGTCCGCGCTTCGTCGTGTTTCCCGCCGCGCCAAACAGGCCCAACTGTGTGAATAACGAAGCGAGCGGGCAAACGATAGCCGCGGGTAATCTTCGCTTCGCCAGCTTCACAACCGCCCAGCGTGCGGCATTCCGCAAGCAGTTCGGGGCCCGCCGCGCGATGAATCGCGCCATCGACACCACCACCGCCGAGGAGCGTTGTGTTCGCTGCGTTCACAATCGCATCAACGTCCAGCTTGGTGATGTCGCCGCGGAGGATTTCGATTTTGTCTATACTCGGTTTTCCGGAGTTCATTGCATCCGCGCGACCGATTAGTTCGTTTCGCTCAAGGTGCGAGCCGATCGATTTCCCAGGACCCGTCCGCCCGCCGCGTGTACCGAAACCGGTCGTGCAAACGGTTGGGGCGGCCCTGCCAAAATTCTATTTTGTCGGGCTTGAGTCGATAACCGCCCCAATGCGGCGGCAATGGAATTGGTTTGTCGCCGAAGCGCTCAGTCATCTCCGCCATGCGTGCATCGAGCACACGCCGGCCATCGACCACCTCGCTTTGTCGCGACGCCCACGCGCTCAACTGGCTCCCGACAGGACGCGAATGAAAATAACCTTGCGACTCTTCACGCGAAGTCCTTTCTACTTTTCCGCTGATACGAATTTGCCGATCGAGCTCGATCCAGTAAAAGCCCAATGCGGCGTACGGATTCGCCTCAAGCTCTTTCCCCTTAGTGCTTTCGTAATTCGTAAAGAGCACAAAGCCATCTTGATCGAAACTCTTCAGCAGAACGATTCGCACCGATGGTCTGCCATCGCGACCCGCGGTAGCGAGACTCATTGCGTTCACGTCGCGAATACCGGCCTCAATCGCGGCGGTGAACCAGTTCCCGAATTGCCTGATCGGATTCGGGTCCAGATCGCTCCGGCGCAGCCCTTTTCCGACGTGCTCGTAACGTGAAGCCGCAGGATCGCGTGGGACTTCCATCATTTGAACAAAAGGCAGGGCAACGACTCCGTCCAAGGAAATTGTCACATGAGAATGGCAGGGTGCGACCGGTGGGCGTGCTGAGCGTTCATCACATCGTCCGTGTCTCGAAAAGTAACAAAAACGTCTCTTTTGTCGGTCTTCAAAGGCGTGGAAGGTAACTGCCATGAGACCCAGTGATACGGGACAGACCAAGCTCTCGGACCAAGAATGGCGAAACCTAATTCTCGTCGGACCCAAAGGCAGAGGCGGAAGCCGGTATTACTCGGCCATTTGCCCCATCTGCCTCATTACCTACGATGTCGACATTTCTTCTGCCCGCACGTTAGCGGTAGAAAAGGTCGCTTCTCACATCAAGAATGCTCACTCCGACGCTTTGACTTGATGAAGAGATTTCGAAACGAAGAGGCCGAACGATGCGCGGGGAGGGTTGTCACCCAATCGTAACTTGGCAGTGATCGTGCCTTTTTTGTAGTTTCTATCGTCGATTGCATTGAACTTATGAATCCTGCGAACCTTTTTGATCACGACGCTGACGCGTTGCAACTCGCGCCCGGAGATTTCCTTTTCCGGGAAGGCGATAAGCGTGACAACATGTACGTGCTATTGGAAGGGGAAATGGACATCCGACTTGGTGATCATTTGGTCGAGACCGCAGAGACAGGTGGGCTGATCGGCGTGATCGCGTTGCTGGATGACAATCCGCGTGATACCAACGCTGTGGCGAAGACCGCCTGCCGACTGGCGACAGTCGATCAACGGCGGTTCCATTTTCTCATTCAACAGCACCCGCAGTTCTCGACGCACGTGATGAAAGAGCTCGCTCATCGTCTGCGCCACATGACGGTCGCGGCGAAGCAAAAGGAAACTTCAACAAACCTATAGTGCTGCTTTCTTGGCAGCTCTTGCTGCGATTGCTGTCGCAGGTCGCTTTGGCGAATGCCTCGAAGTCGCTGTACAAGGAACCAGCGCAAATAATCGCTCAAATATATTTTCCGGCTTGCTGTAGCCGGCGCGTTTGGCTTCGAACGCCACGCCGTCTATGAAGGGCCCGATGGCACTGTGGCTCACGCCGAGCTGCGCTTCGGCAACGGTGTGGTGATGCTGGGATCGGCGAGCAACGAGAGTCCGCTTCGGCATTTATATGTCACTCCGGCTGAGATTGGCGGACGTGTGACCTCGCCGCTTTACCTAATCGTGAAGGATTGCGAGCAGGCGTATGCGCGGGCTCTCGCTGCAAAAGCGGAGATAAAGACGATGGAGTATGGTGGCAAGGCATTCACCGTTCGGGACCCTGAAGGCTACCTTTGGTCTGTGGGCGAGTATTCCCCCTGG
>JBARAJ010000191.1:0-9177 GCA_049791915.1 Candidatus Udaeobacter sp. | reverse complement strand
CCGCTGTTCATTTGTGTCGCTTCGAACCAGTTCATGTAGTCGTCGATCTCGGTCATCCGCGCGGCGAGTTGCTGTCGAGTGAACTCCAGACGCGACAAGCGCTTCAGTACTCCCCGGCGCTTCCCGCGCGCAAGCAACGCAACGATTTCCTGGTATTCGCGGCCAATCGGGCGCAGCACGGGATTAGTCTGGGGAACAAGGAACATCAAATCGCGTTTCAACTGATCGAGTGCCATCTTTTCGCTCGCGGAGAGTTTGCGTTGCGTCAGTTCGTCCAAGCGCACCAGCTTCACCGGCTTGTTGGGTTCCGAAATTTTTAGGCTCAACAATTCATCAATACGCTGCTCGCTTTCCGCGAACGTGAGTAACCGAAATGTCTGCAGGCTTTTCAAGCGATTCAACGCCAGTTGCCATGTTCTCTCGGCGTCATCCGCGAGTGACGGAAATTGCGCTGTCAGATCCGCGAGCGGATCATTTGAAGAGTCGTATAGATGATCGATGTATTTCGCCAACTGTGCTCCGCCGTTTTTAGTGTCCAGGAGCATTTGCACCAGCGCAAAAGCATATGCGCGGTAAAGCGTGCGGCCCGTAGAATCAAGAAGCCCGGGACGTTGGCGAAGAAATTTCTCCAACGGCAGAGGCTTCTCCGTGTTGCCGAGTGCCTCGATCAACGGACCATGCTCACGCCCCGGCGCAAGCGTGAGCGCGCCGTCAATCAACCAATCGGGCGGCTCGACCAGCACGGCGCCCGCAGTGATCTGCGGTTGCTTGCGATAAACCATTTCGAGCAAAATCCCGCGAAGTAGTTCCCGTTCGACCAGCGAAACGTCGACGTTTTTGGAAATAGTCAGGTCAAGTTGCAGCTTGATGCCGAAACCGGTCTGACTGAATCGCAGATCAGCCGGCGGAAGTTCGGGAAGATTTGACTGTTGTGATTGTAAATTGACCACTACAGGCGTCTTCCAGTCGTCGCGCTGCCGCAACAGCCCAAGAAGATTAGTTTTGGTCTGTTCAGCAAGGCCAGATATCGCGCCCCGCAACTTCGCGTCCGCCCCATAAATCACGAATTGCCGCGACGGACTCGTACTGTGTTCGGGTTGTGCCGCGTAAACGGCTTGCCACGTCACTGCAAAACACAGAAAAGCCACAACGCATTTCATCATTTTGTCCGGCGATAATACTTGCCATGGCGGGCAGCTGACCAGCAGCAATTGTGTGTTCACGACGCATCCGCGACACGGTGCAATCACGAAACAGAGGTAAGTCGCGGCAGTCCCCAAAGTTCAATTCCGGGCATGCCGATAGTGGCGACTCAGAACGCTTTGGGGGCGGCTGTTACGAGGGAATCAAAAGAGGAGGAAATATTCATGAAAACCAAAGGTTTATTTTTCATAAGCTGCCTGGCTGCAGGCGCGTTGATTGCTTCGCCTTCATTTGGCAAGCCGGTAAAGAAATCCGCAGGCATGTCGCAGTCCAAGGCAAGAGTGGCTCCGCACACCACGCAGGTGGTGCGCAACGATCGCCATAATCAAAACATTAACCGCATGGGGGGCATGGGGAGCACGCGCTACTACGGGGGAACCCGCTACAGTGGCACGCGCTCTTACGCGGTCCGCCAATATAGCGGGACGCCCTATTACAGCGGCACACGCTATTACGGCAACTATTATGGTGGCGGCAGCGGCTATTACTATGGCGGTGGATCTTACCCGTACTACGGCTATTATTCGGGCTCGCCGTACTCGAACTGGGGTTACGGCACGTACTCGGGATATTACCCGTATTCATATGGGGGCGGTTATCCGTACAGTGGTTACAACAACAATTACTCGTACTACACGCCAACGTACGGCTATAACGGATCAATGGTCGCGGCTGTGCAGCGACGCCTTGGCCAACTCGGTTACTACCGCGGCGTAGCCGACGGAGTTATTGGACCGCAGACTCGCAGCGCGATCGCGGCCTTTGAAAGCAGAAATGGCCTGTCCGTAGACGGCAGCATTAGCCGACCGCTACTTAATGAGTTGGGGCTGGCTTAGTAGAACGACGATCACGTCTTAAGCGCTTAGCCGGCGGCGTCGCGGGACAGTTTTGCGGCCCGCCGGTCTTTTTTTCTTAACTAGCAAAAAAAAACGAGACTTTGGAAGACCCGCGGTGTCTAATTTAACGAAACCCTACTCTACTATGAACAATTCAAAGCTTTTCCTATCTGCAATTTGTCTTTTCGGTTTAACACTTGCCCTGCCTTTAAGCGCTGAGGCTCAGCGTGGTGGCGGTGGTGGTGGTGGTCGAGGTGGGGGTGGCGGCCACTTTGCGGGCGGAATGTCACGGGGCGGAATGGGCCCAGGTGGGTTCCGTGGCGGAATGGGCCCCGGCGGGGCGCGTTGGAGCGGTGCTAACCGTAATTGGAACGGTCACAACAATTGGCACGGCAACAATTGGCATAATGGTCATAATCATAACGGCAATAATGTAGTCTTCATCGGCGGCTTCGGCTTTCCGTACTGGTGGGGCTGGGGGCCGTCGTGGGGTTGGGATTACGGCTATCCATACTACGGCTACGGCTATTATCCTTATGGCTACGGTGGCGCCTACGGGTACGGTTACGGCGGTTACCCGAATGGTAATGGCTACGGGTATAATAATGGATACGGCAACGGATACGGCGCCGAGTACCAGTCTCACTACGGCAACGGATACGGCGCCGAGTACCAGCCTCACTACGGCAATGGATACGGCGCCGAGAATCAGTCTCACTATGGCGACAGCAGCCGATCCAGAGTCGCAGAGTTGCAACGGCGGTTGTCACGCGCTGGCTATTACCATGGATCCGTTGACGGAGTCCTGGGGCCGCAAACGCGGCGCGCAATCCGGGCGTACGAGCAAGAGCACGATAACGCAAGTTAACCGGCGTCATTCCAGTCACGCAGACCGGTTAATAAGCTGCACATAATCTTTCCGTTGATTGGCCGGCGGTTTCGTAGGGCGAGAGGGGAGCGAACCGCCGGTCGCCTTTTTTGCAACGTGCGCGAGAGGCAGTTCCGGCCTATAATGACGTTGGATGTTCCGCCGGGGGTTGCTCACTGCCATTTCTCTGCTGCTTGCTCCAGCAGTCTTCAGTCAAACAGTTACACGGAAGCCGCTTCCCACTGAACCGCTCGAAAAATACGATAATCAGCCAGCGGTCGCGGCGCCGGCACTAGGGATCTCGCCGGCGTTAGTCTCACATCTCGGTCCGTACACAAGTTATCAAGTTAACGTTGACGCAAGCGGTAATAACAGGGTTGGGGACGCTGCGAATGAGCCGTCCATTTGCGTCGATCGTAACAATCCAGACAGGATGAGCATCGGCTGGCGACAGTTCAACAGCGTTGCGTCGAATTTCCGGGAGGCAGGTTTTGCATACACAACAAACGGCGGCACGAGATGGATTGCTCCCGGCGTTCTGGAAAACAATGTCTTCCGCAGCGATCCCGTTCTGAACTCTGACACTTCCGGCCGTTTTTTTTATCTCAGTCTTTTGCAGAACTTCTTCGATGACCTATGGCGATCAATTTCCGGCGGTCAATCATGGACGCGTGTCGGACCGGCGGATGGCGGCGATAAACAGTGGTTCACGATCGATAACACCAACAGTTCCGGTCGCGGCTTCCAATATCAATGCTGGAGCACGGATGGAAACAACTACGGCGGCAGACAATTCACTCGATCAACCGACGGCGGATTGGCTTGGTTGGATCCGATCAATATTCCGAATTCCCCTGCCTGGGGCACTTTGGACGTCGATTCGGCGGGCAACCTTTTTATTGGTGGTGTGAATTTGACCACTGGTCGGATTTGGTGCGTTCGCTCAACGAATGCGAAGAACGGCGCAATAGTTCCGACGTTTGATCGAAGCACGGCTGTGAATCTTGGGGGCGACATCGTTTCCAGCGAGCCGATCAATCCGGAAGGGTTAGTGGGACAGGTTTTTGTCGCCGCCGATCGCTCTGGCACGAGCACCAACAATAATGTCTATATGCTCGCGAGCGTTCAGCCATCCGGTTTCGCTAATGGCAGCGACGTGATGTTCGTGCGCAGCACCAATGGCGGCATTACGTTCAGCGCGCCGCGCCGGATCAATGACGACGCAGTTAACCACGCGAAATGGCACTGGTTCGGCACCCTCTCGGTCGCGCCGAGCGGTCGAATCGATGTCGTTTGGTTGGACACACGAAACGCTGCGAACAACAGGGATTCGCAGCTTTTCTATTCGTTCAGCATCGATGGCGGAAATAACTGGTCGCGCAATGTCGCGGTGAGCAATTCCTTCAACCCGTCTGTCGGTTACCCCAATCAGAACAAAATCGGCGACTATATCACCGTCGTTTCTGACGATGCCAGCGCCAACGTCGCGTATGCGGCAACGTTCAATGGCGAAGAAGACATCTACTATCTCCGTATCCCGCCGTTACCGTCGCTCACAGACTTCAACACTGACGCCAGACCGGACTTTCTTCTTTACAACGCTGCAACGCGGCAAACAGCGGTCGCGTACATGAACAATAACTCCCCGATCGGTGCTGCCTTCGGTCCGACTCTCCCGGCAGGATGGAATATAGTGGGCACGGCGGATTTCAATCGCGATGGTTATCCAGATTACCTGTTATTCAACGCCGTCACCCGTGCAACGGTGATTTGGTACATGAACAATAATGTTCGCCTCACCGCCAATAATGGTCCGACTCTCCCAAGTGGCTGGAGCATCGTTGCGCTGGGTGATTTTAATCGCGACGGTTACCCGGACTATGTGCTCTACAACGGGAACACCGGTGCAACAGTGATTTGGTACATGCGTAACAATGTGCATGTGACCAGTTCCTCCGGACCAACTCTCCCCGCGGGATGGACTCTGGGTGGCGTCGCGGATTTCAACGCAAATCAACAGCCCGATTATCTGCTGTTCAATCCGAGCACGCATGCAACGGTGATCTGGTACTTGTCCGGCGTCACGCGTGTCGGCGCCAGAAGTGGGCCCACTGTTGTAGCCAATTACGATTTGATTGGACTGGCCGATTTTGATGGCAACGGCAGGCCCGACTACCTGCTTTACAATTCGAGCACACGCGAGACGGCCATTGCGTACCTCAACAACTATCAGCTCATCGGCACTGCTACAGGTCCAACTATTCCCATCGGCTGGAACATCGTTGCGCCGTGAGGTAACGATTTGGCAAGCGCACGCGCCCTCACAATCGTGAACTTTTTCTGTTTCGAGTCATGTTAGACAAACAGTCGAAATCTTTTCGCTAGGATTTCCGAATAGAATCCAGTAACTCACAAGAAACTCAACAAAAGGAGATTCATGCTAGGCGAGAAGATTGGTGAGATAACAGGCAAGGTTACTATGCAGCGCGTTGTGCCGAATCTGGGCGGAGACCCAAAGATGGAAACATCTTTTCAGGCAAGCGGATCAGTCCTGGGCACAGACATAAAAGACACAGGGACGTACTGGACCATTTTCCGTCCGGACGGGACACAATATAGCGAAGGCCAAGGCGTGATGATAACGAAGGACGGCAAAATGGCCACTTGGACCGGCCATGGTGTCGGCCTAAGGAACAAAGACGGGACTGCTACTCATCGCGGCGCAATTTATTTCCAAACTATGCCGCAAAAGTGGTCCCGCCTTAACAAGGTGGCCGTGCTACTCGAGTACGCAGTTGACGCAGAGGGTAATACACGCTCCGAATATTGGGAATGGAAGTAGTGCCTGCAGCACGATGTTAGAGCATTCACCGGCTTGGCACTCGGGCCGGTTTCTTTTGTGACGCGGTCGTCGCCCCATTTTTCTCCAGCGCTACGGCCAAAACTTCATCTACGTTTTCCACCGGGACGAATTTGAGTTTCTGTTTCGCTTCCTCGGGAACGTCGACGAGATCCTTTTCGTTAAGCTTGGGAATGATGACAGTGGAAATTCCGGCGCGCATCGCAGCCAAGCTTTTTTCTTTCAGTCCGCCGATCGGCAGGACGAGTCCGCGCAAAGTAATCTCGCCCGTCATCGCGACATCGGAGCGAACCGGCTTGTTACTGAAAAGCGAAGCGAGCGCAGTAAACATCGCGATGCCAGCTGACGGCCCGTCTTTTGGCACTGCGCCGGCAGGGACGTGAACGTGCACGTCCATTTTCCGAAAATCTTCCGCATTCACGCCTAGTTGACCGTCCCGGCTCCGAAGGAGACTGAGCGCGGCTTGCACAGATTCTTTCATCACGTTCCCGATCTGCCCGGTAAGCGTGATATTTCCTTTGCCCGGATAACGCGTCGCTTCAATGTGCAATATTTCGCCGCCGCTCGGCGTGTAAGCCAATCCAGTGACCACGCCGGGTTTACTGGTCTTGAGCTTTGTTTCGCGAATGTATTTGGCCGGGCCAAGCATTTCCGCAACCACCTGCGGCGTGACAGTTGCGTGATCGATTTTGCCGCGCGCGACCTGCGCCGCAATGCCCCGACACACAGCTCCGATCTGGCGCTCGAGCTCACGAACGCCGGCTTCATGCGTGTAATCGCTGATGATGTGGCGAAGCGCGTCCTCCTGGAATTCACATTGCTCGGGTTTGAGCCCGTTCTCCTCCAGTTGTCGCGGCACAAGATATCGCTTCGCAATCTCGAGTTTCTCGCGCTCGGTGTAACCGGGAAGTGAGATCACTTCGATCCGGTCCCGCAACGGTTCGGGTATGCCTTCAATATAGTTTGCCGTGCCGATGAAAATGATCTGCGACAGATCAAACGGCACATCCAGGTAACGATCGACAAACGCGTTGTTTTGCCGCGGATCCAGCACTTCGAGCAACGCGCTCGCAGGGTCGCCGCGAAAATCCGCGCCGATTTTGTCGATCTCGTCGAGCATAAAAACAGGATTGCGAGTGCCGCAGCGGCGCAGCTCTTGAATGATGCGTCCCGGCATCGAGCCGATATACGTGCGGCGATGACCGCGAATCTCCGCTTCATCGCGCATTCCGCCGAGACTTATCCGCACAAATTTGCGGCCCAGCGCGTCGGCGATCGATTGACCCAGACTGGTTTTGCCTACGCCGGGTGGCCCGAGAAAACAGAGAATCGCGCCGTGTCCCTGCGGATTGAGTTTTCGTACGGCGAGATATTCGATGAGTCGCTTCTTAACTTTTTCCAGATCGTAGTGATCGCGATCAAGGACTTGCTGCGCCTGATCAAGGTCGAGATTGTCCGTGCTGAATTTGTTCCAGGGCAGATCGGCAATGATTTCGATGTAACTTACGATCACCGAAAACTCGGGACTTGCCGGCGGAATGAAATCCAGTCGCTTCAATTCGCGCTCCGCTTGTTTCATCACTGCTTCCGGCGGATTCGCTTCCTGGAGGCGCGCGCGCAGCTGTTCCGCTTGTTCCTCACCGCCACCCTCCGTCTCACCGAGCTCATGCTGGATTGCTTTGAGCTGCGAACGTAGATACGCGCGCCGTTGTGCGTCGGAAAATTGCGACGCGACATCTTTTTGCAGTCGCTGTTGGATCTGGGCAATCTCCAGCTGCGCCGAAATGTGTTGCTGCACGGCACGCACCCGTTTCTCGACGTCGAGTTCGTCGAGCAACGCCTGCTTTTGCACGAAATCTATATTAAGGTTCGGCGCCAGAAAATCGGCGAGTTGCTCGGGATTCTCGATGTTCATGATCATTATGCGCGCCTGTTCCGGCGCGTCCGGCGTCAGCTCGAACAAACGCGCAGCCGAATCACGCAAATTCCGGAACGTAGCTTCCCATTCCTTGCTTGGCGGCGGCAGAGTCGATTGCGGCAAATCGATTTCGGCGCGCAGAAACGGATCGGTCGCGATGATTTTGCGCAGCGAAAAACGGCGTAGCCCCTGCACAATCACGAGCACGTTGTCCTCTGATTGTCGAACAAGTTTGAGCACGAGCGCAGCGGTGCCGACCGAGTACAGATCTTGCGGCGACGGGTCTTCTTTCGTCTCATCACGCTGCGTCAGTAACCCGATGATCTTCGTACGCGGCAAAGTATCATCGAGCAGTTTGAGCGACGCCGCCCGCTGAACGTTCAGTGGGATAACCGTGCCCGGAAAAACGACCAAACCGCGCACCGGCAGAATCGACAGCTCTTCTGGAATTCGCGGCGTGCGGCTCTCGTCCATGCCGAGAGCGATGGTACCCTGGCCTGTTGGCTTGGAATCCATGCGAGGTTGCAACGCGTCCAGGTTTTCTGTGCTCATGATTCTTTTCTTACTGGCAACGAAATCCAGAGCAACCCGTTGCGCTGCTCGGCGTGCGCCTTATCGACCTCCACGTCAACGGGAAAAGTAATCTCGCGTTCGAACGGTCCGTAATCGATCTCCATCGCGAGTAATTGTCGAGCGCATCCCTCGTCGCCCGTCGGCTCCGGCAGCTCGCGCGTGCCGCGAATCACCAGGCGCCGCGGCTCGACGCTCAGATCGATCAGCGAACGATCGACTCCCGCAAGATCAACACAGATTCGGATGCACGTGTCGCATCGATACGCGTTGATCGCCGGTTGCCACGCCTGCGGCGCAAACCTGGAAAATTGTGAGCGCGACAATTCATAGGTGATGTCGTGCAACGCACCCTGAAGCCAGCGTAATTTGACGGTCTTGATCGGATCCATTGGAAACTAAGCTTCGACTCTCCGCCGCATGGTTTCAACGAACACGTGACACGGAACAGCTGTAGCGTCAGCTGTCCTCAGCGGATCAAACCTAACAGGCCGCACTCGTTGCGCTGCGACAGTGAATGCCAGGGCACGATTCATCCACTTTCGCCAGCACCGCGATGGCGCGCTTAAACGCGCGCAATTACCACAAATAAAAAGCTCCTTTCTGTCTACAACTATACGCCCCGAAAATGGCGGTGCGTGTTTCTTTCGAGGGAGGTTCCAATTCATTAGGATCGCATTCCGACCTCTGTAGCCGTCGCCCTGCGGGCGACGTAACGTGTAGCCAAGCTACATCCACATTGCGCTCCCCACAGGGAAGCGGCTACAAGATTCGCGTGCGCGAATATCCAAAACTTCCACCGCGCTTACGAAGGATCTTCTCTAGCAATCCTCTGTTCTTCGTCACCTTCTGCACGCATAAGCGGAGGAAATTGCTCGCGTCGGAGTCGGTGCACATCGAGTTCGTATCGTTCGCAACGCGC
>JBARAJ010000190.1:0-3785 GCA_049791915.1 Candidatus Udaeobacter sp. | reverse complement strand
ATCGGGCTCATAGCATTGGTAGCTTATTCGGTAACATCTCAAAAGTCTCAGGCCGGTTTTCGTACTCAAATTGTGTCACAGTGATGGGCCGCTCTGTGTCCCGAACCTTCACTTTTCGACGTAAGCCGGATCAGTGGCCGTATTCTGATCGTGACCGAAAGTAAACCATAGCAGCATTGCGGCATTTCCGTCGTACAGCCGAAAAGTTTAGAATCGCAAGAAGCGAAGTCTGGCGCGTCCGTGTGCTAGAATTTGTGCTAGAACGAGACGCATTCTACTCACCATTCGCGATCTCAACGATTTTGTACGAAAAGCCTGTTTTTCATTCGTAAAATGCTTTTGCTTTGAAATGAAAAGCGACGCCCTGAAATCGGCGATTTCGCAATCCTAAGTCTGGCGCGTCTGCCAATTCCGCCACCCCGGCAGATTGCCATGCTCACGAAGCTCGCTGCGTTGGCCGCTCCGGGCAAATTTGCTTAGGAAGAAGCAGGCGTTGGCGAGGACCCGTCTGCCGGAGGTTTCGCCGCGGCGGTTGCAGCTGCCGCTGCCTTCGCTGCCGCTGCTTCAGCTGCGGCTTTCTTCTTCGCCTCGGCGGCGGCTGCCGCGTCCGCGAGATTCTGGTCAACCGTCTCTGCTTCGACGGGATGAATCTTGTGATAATACCCGTTCGATTTGGAAAGTTGCTCTTTGCGTAAAAGCAAATGATCGAACCGCTCGCGCTGACTCAGCTCGAATTCCTTGTCCATCTTGATCGCCTCGAACGGACAAACCTCAACGCAAATCTGGCAGCTCATGCACACCGAGATATCGATGTCGAAAACCTTCGGATAAAACTGCGGCTTGCCCATGTAATCGGGCTTTTTGTCGTCGCTTTTGACGATGTAGATGCACTGCGGCGGACATTCTTTCTCGCAAATCTTGCAGGCCACGCAGCGCAGGCCTGCGTGGGGATCGTCGTCGTAAATCAGGAACGGAAAATTCCGGTAATTTTCCGGAAGTGGACTGCGCTCCTCCGGGTACTGCACCGTGGTCAGTCGTTCCTTCTCGAAATAACTTCCGACAAAGTTCCGCGCCGTGACAGCCATTCCCTTGAGTATGCCGGTGCCGATCATCGATCTACTTCTCCCATGACGATATCGATGCTGCCGAGGATTACCATTATGTCAGCGACAGTGTGACCGAGGCACAGGTCCTCAAGAAGCGTGAGATTGATGAAACTGGGCGGGCGCACTCGGTATCGGTACGGGTTAGGGCTGCCGTCGCTGATCAAATAAAATCCGAGCTCACCCTTTGGTCCTTCGATTCGACCGTACGCTTCGCCAACTGGCGGACGAAATGCGCGCACTTTTACTTTTGGATTCACAATGGGGCCGGGTGCAATTTGCGCGAACGCCTGCTTCAGGATCTCGATGCTCTCGCGCATCTCCAACGCCCGCATCATCAGGCGATCGTAAGTGTCGCCGTGCTCCCCGAGCGGGATCCGGAATTTGAAACGTGGATAAAATCCGTAGCCGTCTACCTTGCGAATGTCGTAATTCACACCGCATGCGCGCAACATCGGACCTGTGATGCCGGCGTTGATCGCCAGTTCGGCGGACAGTTTGCCGACGTTTTGGGTGCGACCGATGACGATCTCGTTGCCGAGAATGAGTTCCTCAAATTCGTCGAGAAACTTCGGGAAACGATCGACGATCTGTTTGGCGCGGGCCAGCCATTCGTCGTTCGTGTCCACGCGGCAGCCGCCGAAACGCATGTAATCGCACATCATTCGCGAACCGGCTAACGACTCGAAAAGGTCGAGGATTTTTTCGCGCTCGCGGAACGCGTACATCAGTGGCGTGCCCCACGCGCCCATGTCGCTCAGCAAAAAACCCAGGAGCGAGGCGTGATTCTGCAACCGTGTCAGCTCTGCGAGAATGACGCGCAGATATTCGGCGCGTTCGGGAACTTCGATTCCGGCGAGTCTCTCAACGCTAAGCGCGTACGCCCAGTTGTTGGTCATCGAGCAGAAATAATCGAGCCGGTCGGTGTACGGCATCGAGCCGAGATAACTGATGTTCTCGCCGATTTTCTCGTGATTTCGATGCAGATAACCGAAGACCGGTTTGAGCTTACGAACGATCTCGCCATCAAGCGCCACGTTCATCCGAAACACGCCGTGGGTGGATGGATGCTGCGGTCCCATCGAGACTTCGAGCAATTCGCCCTCGAACCGTGAGCCCATGCTGACTGGCGGCCTCTCAAGACCTTCGACTGTTTCAACCGTTGCGCTCATTTCAAATTGTCATCCTGAGTCGCGAAGACGACGAAGGATCTCTGGGTGTGTTTCGGAGCTCTTGCATTCGGAAATTGCCAGAGATGTTTCGCTCCGCTCAACATCACAGATCAGGACGGTTTTAATTCCTCCTCGGCTGGCCTTGCCGCGTAATGCTGCTTCGCTTTCTCCAGCACCTCGTCGTGAGGCGTGGGTTCCCATTCATAATCGTCCGGCTCACGGTAATCTTTCCGCATCGGATGATCTTCAAACTCATCCCACATTAAAATCCGGCGGAGATCGGGATGTCCTTCAAAATGGAGCCCGTACAGATCGAAAATTTCGCGCTCCTGGTACTCCGCGCTCCGCCAGATCGGCGTGAGTGAAGGCACGCACGCGCCCTCTCCGCGATCAGCCCCGCGCATTCTAATGATCACCGGTCCGTGTTTAAGCGTCATGGAACACAGATGATAAACCGCTTCGAGATAGCCGGGGATTTTCTCCTCAGTGGTCTCGACGATCTCTTTTTCCTGACCATCGACGACCTTCTTTACCTTCGTTGTTTTCTTCACGATGCGGTCTAGCCAATCGACGCCCGTAACATTGGAGCAAAAATCCAGGCACAGCGCAGGATCGACGCGTAAAAATCTCGCAACCGCGACGCCATGCTCGTTATCGATCACTAGTGAATGCTGCTGCGACGGGCTGCCGTTTTGCACGATCTCGATCTTCGAACCGGGCACGGCGGCTTCGAGGCGCGATTTGATTTGGTCCAACGATTCCATAACGAAAAAGCCGTCATCCCGAGCGAAGTCGAGGGATCCCGTAGTATTGCCTCAAGGTTTCGCCACGGGATTCCTCAACTCCGCTTCGCTCCGCTCGGAATAACAAAGCGAGAATCATCGCTCAATCACCGCTGGATGAAAAACGTCCGGATTCGCGGATGGCTCCAGATCATGTTCGCCAAACTTCGGTACGGGGAACTCGCTTGGTTGGTCTGGCTTGAGAAACGCGGCCTTATCTGCGCCGGTCAACTTTTGTTCGTCGATCTTACGTTGCAATTCCATGAATGCGTGAAGCAACGCTTCCGGGCGCGGCGGGCAGCCGGGGATGTAAACATCGACAGGGATGTAACGGTCGATGCCTTTGAGCACATTGTAACCTTCCTTGAATGGGCCACCTGAAATCGCGCATGCACCCATCGCGATCACGTACTTCGGATCAGCCATCTGGTTGTAAAGCCGCACGATTTGCGGCGCCATTTTTTTCGTGACCGTTCCAGCAACGATCATCAAATCCGCCTGCCGCGGTGACGGCCGGAAAACTTCACCACCGAACCGTGCGATGTCATAGCGGGATGCCGCAGTGGCAATCATTTCAATGGCGCAACAGGCCAGCCCGAACTGCAGCGGCCAAATCGAGTTTTTGCGTCCCCAGTTGTACAGCTCCTGCATTGAAGTCACCCAGACTCCCTGTCTTTGCAGCTCGGTACGTAATTGTTCGTCAATTTGGCTCATGGATTCTCGTTACA
>JBARAJ010000189.1:0-14332 GCA_049791915.1 Candidatus Udaeobacter sp. | reverse complement strand
GCATTGCGCCTTCGCGCGAATCGACAAACACGACATTGGTCATTGCTTCGTCGTCAAGTTCGCGCCAGTCCGGCCGGCATGCGCCGATTGCGTTCACATGACAGCCGGGTTTCAGCCAGTCTCCTTTCAACACTGACGTTTTTGAACTTGTCACAGTCACGATCACATCGGCGTCCCGCACGGCTTCTTCAGCAGACATTGCTGCGGCGCCAATTTCCTGTGCGAACTGCTTTGCGTGTTCCAGTGTAGGACTCCAAACGCGAATCTCTTCAAATTGCCTAACGAGCCGCAGAGCTTCCACGTGGCTGCGTGCTTGCACTCCGCTGCCGAGAATGGCGAGGACTTTAGCATCAGGCGATGCGAGCAGTTTCGTCGCCGCTGCAGAGACGGCGGCGGTTCTCATCTCGGTGATCAATCGCCCGTCCATTATCGCGAGTGGCGTTCCCGTTTGTGGATCGAGAAGGAAAATCGTGGCCATGTGTGTCGGGATCCCGCGCTCCGCGTTTGACGGGTAGAACGTGACGGCTTTGAGCCCAAGCCCGTCTGGCGTGAGCGCCGGCATCAAGCCGAGGAATCCTCCAGGCGGATTAATTGATATGATCGAGCGCAGCGCCTGAGTCACTCTGCCGGCAGAGAAGTCTATCAGCGCTTTCTCCATTGCCGGAATCAAGTCGGTCATCCGCAGACGCTCTAGAACTTGTCCTTCGCTGAGAAAAAGCGGCTGATCAGTTTTCATTGGAGGTTCGCAGTTTCAGGTTTCGTCGCGAGTGCGTAGAGAGCATTTGTTTCTACGGCTGAAATGTTTTCATCGTGAATAAAAGCAAGGTTAGCTTTTTTGATCTTTTGTCGCTCCGCCAGGTTCAACTGTTCGACTGTTCCGCGGTAACCGGAGCCTAAAACAATTGTCCACCAATCCTGAGGCGATTTAATGGGGTGAAGGCGATTTTCGGCAATGATGGTCGGCGACACGACCCCACCTTCATCGAGAATCTTTCTCAGGCCTGCTGGATCGTTGATCCGATCCCATGGATTAAACCCTTTGTACAGATCAGGCCGTATATCCTTGATCGAGCACCAAAATGCGGCATTCGCCGGCTCGCAGAATTTCGGTCCCCATGTAGTCACGGCCAGTCTGCCGCCTGGTCGAACGCGACGCCAGAGTTCGCTCACAGCGATTGCCATATCGGGCACAAAGAAGATTCCGAACACGCACACGACGGCATCGAAACTCGCGACAGGAAAACGCATCGCGAGCATATCGCCGACTTCAAATTCGATATTGCCAAGACGCCGTTGAACTGCTTTCGTCCGCGCCGACTCCAAAAGCTGCTTTGCAAGATCGACGCCTATAACCCTTCCGGTCGGTCCGACTGCCTCGGCAGCTGGCAAAGCAGAAGCTCCAGTTCCGCAACAAACATCGAGGATTCGCGAACCACCGGAGAGTGAAGCCAGTTCGATTGTCCGACGTCCGAAATAGTCCCAGAAGCTGAGTGGCCATGCGTCGTAGAAGTCTGCCGCTGCGTTGTAGGTAAACGCGGCGCGATCTTGCGCATTCTCCGGCATGTTTGCTTTCATTCTGATTTGGGCGGTACTCGATTGAAAACGCATGGCTGAAAAACTGCAAACGCGTTGTGTGATCGCTGGCGGTGGACCAGCGGGGATCATGGCTGGCTACCTGCTCGCGCGAGCGGGTGTGCCCGTGATCGTTTTGGAAAAACATGCCGATTTCTTTCGCGATTTTCGCGGCGACACCATTCACCCGTCCACACTCGAATTGATGTACGAGCTCGGGTTGCTCGAGGAGTTCCTAAAGCAACCGCATCAGGAAGTCCGAGAACTACGTGCCGTCATCAATGGTCAGACAGTGCCAATCGCCGACTTCACGAAGCTACCCACGCGCTGCAAATTCATCGCTTTCATGCCGCAGTGGGATTTTCTAAATTTCCTTTCGACGCACGCAAAAAAATTCCCGAGTTTCCAATTGCTGATGGAACACGAAGTGGTTGATCTGACATTCGATCAGCAGCGCGTGACCGGCGTGCGCACGAAAACTCCACGGGGTGAATTGGAAATTCGTGCCGACCTGATTATCGGCGCAGACGGACGGCATTCGATCGTTCAGGCGCGATCGGGCCTGGAGCGACAAGAGTTCGGCGTTCCGATCGACGCGCTCTGGATGCGGATCTCAAAGAAGAAGGACGATCCTGAGCAATCACTCGGCTTCTTTCAACAAGGCAAATTGCTCGTGTTACTCGACCGCGGCGATTACTGGCAGTGCGGCTTTGTAATTCCCAAAGGCGGCTTCGAAGACATCAAAACACACGGTTTGCAGCAATTTCAAAACGACATCGTCAACTTTGCTGGATTTCTACGCGACCGCGTCGCAGAGCTCGATGATTGGTCCAAAATCAAATTGCTGACGGTGCAAATCAATCGCCTGCGCGATTGGTGCCGCGACGGGCTGCTTTGCGTCGGTGATTCTGCGCATGCGATGTCACCGGCGGGCGGCGTGGGCATCAACCTCGCTATTCAAGATGCCGTTGCGACTGCAAACTTGCTGGCCGAAAAGTTGCGTAACGGTCCGGTTTCCGTGGATGATCTGCGCAAAGTGCAGGCGCGCCGCGAATGGCCGACGCGGCTCATTCAGGCAATGCAGGTTTTCATTCATCGTCGCGTGGTTACTGGTCGTACATCTGATCCCAACGGCTCGTTGCCTTTTGTGTTTCGCTTGCTGAAATGGTTCCCGATCCTGCGACAGCTTCCCGCCCGGTTCATTGGAATCGGCCCGCGGCCGGAGCATTTCCACAGCCCGAGCGTTGAATGAGAAATATTTTCGTATCTGAATCTGAACGGGATGCAGGTTGCATCGCACCTGCTAGATGAAAAGTGGATCATCTTCCGCCCTCGTGCCGAGCGTCCCGTTCCCTTCCGGTAATCCTCTAGCGTCACGAGCGCTGAGCGCATTCGAATTCTGCTTCGGCGCTTTCATTGTGATTGGGCACAACGTTTTCCACATCGTGCCTAACGAAGTGATCGTCCTTTCTGTGCTCGGCTTAATTTCAATCCGGCTGCGCGATGGCAAGTGGTCTGCGATGGGATTGAAACAACCGGCATCATGGCGGCGAATCCTTTTGATTGCGCTTGTGGCTGCGATCTTGCGCATCTTGCTCGGGCAATTTCTAATCGAACCTGTGACGGGCCTGTTCTGGCCGAAGCCGACCGCGCCGGCACTGGCACACGAGATCACCGGGAACATAAAGATCGCATTGATCACTTTGTTGCTCGTGTGGACGTTTGCCGCTTTCGGCGAGGAGATCGCGTACCGCGGCTATCTCCTGACGCGTGCAGCTGATATTGGAAGACGATCCGCAGCGGCTTATTGGATCGGGATTGTGCTTGTTTCGATCTTGTTTGGGTACGGACATTATTACAAGGGCGCGTCTGGTGTGATCGATTCCGGCGTAGCAGGACTGATCTTGGGAACAGCTTACATGCTCGCGGGTCGCAACCTTTGGGCCAGCGTGTTGGCTCACGGATTCATTGACACGTTCGGGATTATCGACGCCTTTTTCGGATGGTCGAACTAGTTGGATCACTCAACCTTGATGCGATTCGCGCAGCGCACGAACGGATTCGCCCACACATTCATCGCACACCCGTCCTGACGAATTCGTGGCTGAATGACGCGTGCAGGGCGTCTCTGTTTTTTAAATGCGAAAATTTTCAGAAGGTCGGTGCCTTCAAGGCACGCGGTGCGACTAATGCCGTGTTTGCGCTTGATGATGAAAGCGCGCGGCGCGGCGTTGCAACGCATTCTTCCGGTAACCACGGTGCTGCGGTGGCGCGTGCGGCAAAATTGCGCGGAATCCCGGCGCATATCGTGATGCCGTCAAATTCAGCGAAAGTGAAGATCCGCGCAGTGGAGGGTTACAGTGCGCAGGTTGTCTTTTGCGAGCCAACAGAGGAGTCGCGTGAAATCAAATGCGCAGAAGTGATCAGCCAAACCGGTGCAACGTTGATTCACTCATTCGAAAATGAACACGTGATAGCGGGGCAGGGAACGGCGGCAATAGAACTGCTGGAAGATATTCCCGACCTTGATGTGATCATGTGCCCGGTCGGCGGTGGCGGTTTGTTGTCCGGCACAGCGATCGCCGCGAAATCGATGCGGGCGGAGATAAGAGTGATCGCGATCGAGCCTGAGAATGCGGATGATGCGGCGCAGTCGTTTCGTGCAGGACGACGGCTTGTGACTGAAAAAAAGTTCACCATCGCCGATGGCCTACGCACAAATATCGGCGAACCAAACTTTGCGATCATTCAGCAGTACGTGGACGACATTGTGACCGTAAGCGAGGAAGCCATCATTTCGGCGATGCGCACGATTTGGGAGACGATGAAGATTGTTATTGAGCCATCTGCAGCGGTGCCGTATGCGGCGATCGCCGAGCGCATAGCGGACGTTGAGAGGAAACGCGTGGGAATTATTCTCACGGGCGGCAATGTCGATCTGGATGGTTTGCCGTGGAGCTGTAGTCGGGATCGGTAATCCCGGCGAGCTGGCATCAACGATGGCGGCTGCATGATATCGATTCGTGGAGGCGACGCGCCTATCCTAGAGCAGACGAGCAGGAGCACGAGCACGAAAAGGGGATGATGAGTTACTTCTTGTTTTTCCTTGCCACCGTTCTGGCGGGAACAATCAATGCATTGGCCGGTGGCGGTGGACTGATCACGTTTCCCTTGCTAATGCTCGTCGTAACGCCGGTCACCGCCGACGCCACAAGCGCAGTCGCTCTGTTCTTTGCTTATCCCACGGCTGTATGGCGCACCCGGGATCAGTTGGAAGATGTCTTTGGTCGAGGATGGTTATGGCTGCTTCTGATTCCAAGTGTGCTCGGCGGTTTGATCGGAGCTGTGTTGCTCAGCCGGACGGGCAATCGCAGCTTTATTCAGTTAGTACCGTGGTTGGTGTTAGTCGCCACCGTTATCATTGTACTGCGGCCGATCCTGGTTCGACGCGACGAAAGTGGTAGCGTGCATCCGGACATCACGGTGGCGTTGTGGCCTGTCGCAATTGCGGGCATTTTTCTGGTGGGATTATATGGCGGCTACTTCGGCTCCGGGATTGGAATCCTCATGATCGGCGCGCTGAGTTTTATCTCGCGGGGAGATATCCGGCATGTGGTCGCGCTTAAGAACTTCCTCACTCTCTGCATGCGAGGCGTGGCAGTCTTGGTGCTCGTGCTCGAAGGTGATGTGAACTGGAATTACGGTGTGCCGATGGCGATCGGTGGTCTCGTTGGTGGCTACGTTGGGGGCATGGTATCGCATCGCGCGAACCGTAAAGTTGTTCGCTCCATCGTTATCGCGGTTGGGTTTGCCGCGTCAGCCTATTACCTCTGGAAGTTGTACGGACCGGCCGTGACCCGGGCAGCCGCCGAATAGACGGCAGAGCAGATCCCGGAGGTCAAAGATCAGGGGTCAGACCTCCGATTGCTACACGCGACAAATATTTCTGATGTACGAGGGAACCAGAGCCCGCGCTAGAACCGAAACCTTTATTCGGAAAGGAGCAATACATATGAAAGGGTTAACTGTAGTCATAGCGGCATTCATTATGGTGTTGGGGACCGTTGCGTCCCGGGCAGCCAGCCTGGACAGAATTTCGGCGGCAACCGGAGTTCCAGTCGCGACGTTGCAGACGGAAAGAACATCGACTGGTCTTGGCTGGGGCAGCTTGGAGAAGGCGCATCTGCTAGCCAACGCCACAGGCCAGAGTTTTGACAATGTTGTCGCGCTCCACCAAGGCGGCCAAGGCTGGGGTAAAATTGCGCACGACAACGGGCTCAAGCTTGGGACGCTAGTGAGCAATGCTAACCGCTCCAGCAACGCGACGATGCATGCGAAGAGCACGGGAACGGTGCATGGTAAGAGCGGGACGCATGTTGCCAAAGGCCACGGCGCGAAGACGAGTACGACACGGGGTATCGGTCACAGCTCATCCGGTCTCAACCACTCGCATGGGATGCGTTCAGTAGGGCACATCAGCGGATCTCATGGCATGGGTTCAATGGGCCACATGAGCGCATCTCGTGGCATGGGCTCAATGGGCCACGGTGGTGGTCGCGGTCGGTAGACTCAAGGAGTTGGACTGTACGCTGCCCTCAGCGCATAACGAAAGGCACCGACGCAAAACGAGATTTACTGAGAACGGGGGACATCTAAACCTCAGTCGTAGCCCAGAACTTTTCGAAAGCCCGTGGCCAACTTCGGTCGGTTACACTGTCTCGAGCGGAGTTCGCCATGCCCTCGCGCAGTGCTCGATCGGCCACGAGCGCTCGGATCGCGCGCGTCAAGTCTTCGACGTTATGCGACTTGGTAATGAGGCCGTTGGTGTGGTTTTCCACTAACTCCTTCGGGCCGCCGGAATCGGAAACGACAACGGGCAATCCGGAAGCCTGTGCTTCGAGGATTACGTTGCCGAAAGTGTCGGTGGTGCTGGGAAAAACAAAGATATCCGCCGACGCATACGCGGTAGCCAATTCTGTGCCGCTGAGATGACCGGTAAAAAACGCCTCGGGCAAAGACTTAGCGAGCGCTTCGGAATACGGGCCATGACCGACGACAAAAAGTTGAACAGGCAGTCCTTCTTTGCGCAGACGGCGATAAGCGTCAGCCAATAGGTCGAGGTCTTTCTCTCGCGAAATGCGGCCGACGTAAAGCAGGCGAACCTCGCCGTTCGACGCGCCGAATTTTTCAAAGAACGCGGAATCGCGTCGGGCCGGATGAAACAGTTCGGTGTCGAGGCCGCGCGGCAAAATTTTCAGTTTTGCCGGATCGAATCCGCGTTTAATCCAGCTTTGCTTGTACTCTTCGGAATTAACGAAAACAGTGTCGAGCTGCCCATAGAACCAATGCATGTAACCCCAAGCCATGCTTTCAAGAAAACTGTCCTCGGTCAGAATCCGGATGTATTGGGGGAAATCGGTGTGATAAATGCCGCTGGTTCGGAGGTTGAGCATCTTTGCCGCGAGCAGCGCGGTTAGACCAACCGGACCGGGCGTGCTGATGATGATTTCCGTGAATCGTTCCCGTTGGATGTAATCCAGCATCTGCAGAATTGGCGGGAAACTCAGTTTCTGCAGTTCGTATTCCGGCAACTCGAATTCGCCGATGGGTGGGAAGTTTTTGATTGGGATATCGGAAAGTTGAAGCTCGCTTCGTGATGTCACGACGACCAATTCCTTTCCCGCAGCGGCTCCGGCGGCGGTCATTTTGCGGATCGTTGTCGCTACGCCGTTCACGTCTTCCAGCGTGTCGGTGAACCAGGCGCGCTTGTGATTTTGTAACGCAATCGGAACTTCGCCGGTCAACTTCTCGAAAAGACTCCGCAGCCATTTTCGCGAGGGCGCCTGACTGTGAAAGCCGTAGATGTACGGCGTCAGGATCACGAGGATTGGCGCAATCGCGCTAAGAGCCTGCACGCTCTCCACCATGTTGCCGCTGCTGATTTGCTGAACGAATTTGTTGAAGAACCGAAACGCCAACTGCTCGGCGACCATATTCGCCATGAGAAATGTGCGCCGCTCCGGTTCGCTGACTTTGTCCAATTGCGCGGCCAGTTTTGCTTTCACCTCCGGCCGCGCGAAATAGCCGGAAAGCTCTTTCCATAGCGAGACGTTTGCGGGCTTGACGAAATCGAAAATTTTTCCCGACAGAACACCTTGCACGATGAAGTCGGTTTTTTCCTTCAGCGTGAATTCGGTCGGAGCACGGCCCTCCATGAAACGCGAGAACATTTTCTCCAGCAGCGCCCCACCGGGGCCGAGCTTTTCGTGGAAACGATCCTGGATGAAACACACAACGGTGTTGTAAAAGCCGTGCGACAGAATTAGTGGCGTTCCGCCCTGGCCGCGTGGCGTGCAATTACCATTCTGAACCAATTGCAGAAATTGTCCGGCAGACTTCGCGGCAGGTGTTTCTGTAAAAGCGGATGCCACGAACTGGCCTCCGTGGTCATCGGAGCCGCCCACCAGGATCTTGCTCCACGGTTCCGCGTGCGTGGGCGCCAACCGATGACGATTCGCGAGCATGTCGATCTTCTCTGGCGTCAACTGTTTGAAAAGAATCTGGGCCAGGTCGCTTAGCAGCGCGTCGCGCAGACCGTTGATGCCCTCGAAATGTTTGAACAGAAGAATGAGTTGCTCGAGATGCGTTGCCTCGAGTTTGCCGTTCACGCTGTATAACGGGTGTGCGACTGCGTGAGCGATTTGCGCGCTCTGCAGGTACCGCTGCAGATCGAAGATATTTTCGCGAACGCTTTCTATATCGCGATGCTGCTGTTCTGAAATCCCCCACGCCAAAATGTGCAGCTTGCAGCCGTCGTGCGGAAAATAAGTGGTGACCTGCTCGCTGATGAAGGTCCGAGGCAGGTGCGCAATTTCCAGGCAGCCATCGATCGAGTCGTGATCGGTAACGGTAACGTAATCCATCCCACGTTTGCGCAGCTGTTCATACAACTGCTTTGGATCGGAATAGCTGTCTGGAAAATCGAACCGGCGAAAAAGCCATTCTTCCGAGCGCGCACTATGGCGCGAGTGGATATGTAGATCGCATCTGCTCACCTTACATTCCTCGCTTCAACCTCTGTTCAGCAATCCAATCTTGATACGTCGTAGCGGTCCGCGCATTTTCTGTTGCCGCAATGAAGCCGAGAATCTGTCTCCAAATAGTCGGCTGTAAATAATCGGGCGGATGAATGCTTATCCGCAAGAGCGGGTTGGTTTTCAACAAACGGAATAGCGCCGCGTTCCAAGTGCGACTAAGCGCGCGCCGCCAATGATTGTGAACACTGTAAACGAGTGTTCTCGCCGCAAAGGTGGATTCGGAGCGGAGATCGCACACCGAGCGCAGGCGTGTCGTGTATTCCAATTCCGCATCGCGAACGGCTTGCTCTGCTTCGTTTCCCAGCAACCACGCCGGAGCGATGAAACCGCGTGGCTTGAGTCCAAGCGCACGGAATTCATCTCGTGCTGTGGTGATCCGCTGCAGAGCTTCCTCATAGCTCAAGTCGTAAAACTCGCCTTCGTTTTGGGTATAAAATCTGGTCATGAATTTGTCCCACAGAGTTTCTTTTGTTTGAGGCGGACGTTCATGAAAATAGCCGTGGATCACGATTTCGTGCCCGTCGGCTTCCAGAGCCCGAAGCCATGTCACGAATTCGCGGTGCCTGGCGAACGACCCCTCATGGTGATAATCCGGCACCACAAGGATTGAACAAACGCGCACGCCATGCGCGCTCAATTCTGAGATGATCGTGTTTGTGATTTGCTGAGTGCAAGGAGCGACGTCGTGCAGAGACACAACGACGGAATCCGCCGCGGCGTTGGTGGTGGCGACGAGAGGAAGAAACTCCGTTGCCGCAATTGTACTCATGTCGCAAATTTTCTGTCTTCAGGCAGCTTTGAACAAGGTAAAAAGGTTCTCTCAAGGAACGACGGCTTCCCAGTCGTCGCGTTCCCTGGACGGCTAGGAAGCCGTCCCTCCTTGATCAGCCATGTTTACAATTTCCCGAAACTCTGGTTCGGCCAAAGGCATGACTGATAAACGCGATTGACGAATTAACGGAATTCCTTTCAAGCGCGAATTGCCCTTGATCTCGCGAAGTGAAACCGCCCGCGCCAGTGGCTTAACGGCTGCGAGGTCGACGGTGGACCAATCGCCTTCTTTTGCCGTCGGGTCCGGATAGGCAGTCCGCGTAACTTTGGCAATTCCGACTACACCTTTTTCGTCGCCGCTATGATAGAACAGGACTTCATCGCCCGACCGCATTTTGCGAAGATTATTTCGCGCAGCGAAGTTGCGCACGCCGGTCCAGCTAGTCTCGCCCTCGGCAAGAAAATCAGACCACGAATAAGAAGACGGCTCCTGTTTCACCAGCCAGAAAGATTTCATGTCACAGCGTAACACAGGGTTCCAGTCTGTGCGGCCAACGGGCATCCTGTCTGTTGAATTGGTGGCGGATGACCTCTGCAGACAAGATGTCTATGAAGCCCCGTTCGACTTTTTAGCTTCTTTGTTTCACAATCGGCAAATGCCGCGACTGCCGTTCATCACGTTCGAGGGATCAGAAGGAAGCGGGAAGTCCACGCAAGCCGACAGACTCGCGGCGCATCTTCAGCGATGCGGCGTCCCGCATATCCTGACGCGCGAACCTGGCGGCACGCCGATCGGCGAAAGTATCCGCGACCTTTTGCAATTTGCTCCGCATAATTCGAACATGACGCCGGAGACCGAGCTGCTTCTGTTTGAGGCTAGTCGCAGTCAGCTCGTGCGAGAGGTAATCAAGCCCGCGCTCGAACGCGGCATGTGTGTGATCGCAGATCGTTTCTCTGATTCCACGACTGTCTATCAAGGAGCGGCACGCAAATTGGATCGCGAGATGATCGAGCGTGTAAATGCGTTCGCCGTCGGCGATTGCGTCCCACACATCACTTTCGTGCTCGATGTCGATGCTGCAACTGCTCAGTGGCGAATGCAACGCGAGCCACGCAAAGCAGATCGGATGGAACAACAGCCGGCCGAATTTTATGAGCGCGTTCGCGAAGGATATCGCGAGCTCGCGGCGAGCGAGCGAGAAAGAATTGTTTTGATCGACCGCGCACGCGATGCAGATGAAATTGAGACCGAGATCTGGAGAATGCTTTCCGATCGCTTTCCAATGCTGAGGACTGGCGGTTGACATCGTGAACGAAACGGCGAAACGGCGAAACGGCGAAACGGGGAGAAAACCAATCCGGCATTTCCGCGATTTAGAAGTTTATCGAAATGCGCTCAACGCCGGTCTGCGCGTTTATGAGCTGAGCAAGAACTTTCCACCCGAAGAAAAGTATTCTCTAACCGATCAAAGCCGACGCTCTTCGCGATCAGTCTGCGCCAACCTTGCCGAGGCATGGCGGAAGCGCCGCTATGAAGCAGCATTTATCTCGAAACTCAGCGATGCCGAAGGTGAAGCCGCGGAAACGCAGGTTCATCTGGAATTCGCGTTTCACCATCGCTACCTCTCTCGTGACGAATTCCTAAGCGTTGATGATGCGTACGAGAAAATTTGCGCGCAAATTGTGCGCATGATCGATGAGCCGGAGAAATGGCTTATTCGCCGACGAGAGCGCAAGCGATGAATCTCAAACAGAAACTCGTGGAGTGGACAAAGCGATCAGCGACAAGAAACTCGCCGTTTCGCCGTTTCGCTGGTTCACCGGTTCGTCATCCGCATTCGTCTCTCACTTCTGCCTGAAAATGGCCTTCGCGCGTACGACTGCACTCGAATTTTTGCGGCGCGCCCATGAACAGAACCGGCTCGCGCACGCTTATTTGATTACGGGACCACCTGGGAGCGGCAAGGAAGCGCTCGCAGCGGAAGTGGCGAGCCTGGTTAATGGCACACCCGCAAAGGAAGTTTTCTCGTCGAAAGCGCGGGAGATTTTCATCGCCCGGCCCGAATCGAGATCACGCCGCATTTCAATTGAGCAAATCCGCGAGTTGGAGCACGCGCTGCAAATGCGCGCAGCAAACAGCCACGGGAAGGTAGCGATCATTTCAGACGCCGACCGCCTCGGAGGCGAGGCGGCAAACGCGTTTCTCAAGACACTGGAAGAACCGCCAAAGGATTCGCTGTTGCTTCTGCTAAGCGCATTGCCAGAGGCTCTCCCGGAAACGATTCTTTCGCGGTGCATCACTATTCCACTTGCGTCAGATGGCGAGCCTCAGAGCAAGAAAGAGCAAGAGAAACTCGTGAAATTGCTGCAACAAGCATCCCATCATACGACCTGGAGTATTCAATTTGCCTATCGACTTGCCCAGGAATTTCAACAACTGCTCCGGGCGATTCGTGAGGAAGTGAAGCACGAAACTGATGAGGCATTAAAACAGGAGCAAACTCGTTACAAAGATGCAACCGACGGCGCCTGGCTGGAAGAACGAGAGGAGTACTACAAGGCGCTGACGGAAAGTCTTTACCTGCAACGGCGCGCCGCGCTGGTCGAAACCTTGTTTGCCTGGTGGACCGACGTTCTTCGCGCAAGCAATGCCGTGACACAAAGGGACCTTCCAGTTGCAAAACAGGAAACGGCTGCGCTCGCGCGTCGCTTTGGCAATGCCGAAATTTTAAAGCGGATCCGTTTACTCGAAGAATTGCGCGATCACCTTGGCCGAAACATCCACGAAAGCCTGGCAATTGAAGTCGCCTTCCTGGCGATCTTTATTGTGTAGTCGCGTGTGTTGCGGCGTTTTCCAGGAAGGGCTTTCGACCCAGGTTCAGCCGCCGGCAAGTTGACAAAACGCTGTCTGACCTTATCCAGTATCCCCGTATGCGACATATTTACCGATTACTTTTGCTGTGCGCCGGCTCTTCACTCCTGCTGCTTGCTGGTTGCGCAACGGGAGGCAATGTAAGCGCGGGCGGCCCGTACCACGTCACCGCGTACAAGCCGAACAATCCTTCAGCCGTGCGCGTGAAAGTCTCGCTTTCGAAGGAGAACGTCTATGTGATGGAAGGCGACCGTTGCCTGATGGCGGCGGCCATTTCAGTTGGCCTGGCCTCGAAACCTACGCCCAGGGGCAATTTCAACATTTATTCGAAACAGGAGCACAAACGTTCTGGATCGTACGGATTTAGCGTTCAAGGCGATAGAATAGTTCCTTCAACTGGCGGTGGGCCTGGGCGTTACGTCGGATATCCTATGGGATATTGGTGTGAGTTCGCTCCTGCCTACGGTTTTCATCAGGGCTTTGTGCATCCCACACCACATACACATGGATGCATCCGCTTGAAGGGTGAAGCCGCAGCTAAATTCTACGCTCTAGTGAGGATCGGGACGCCGGTGAATATAGCTGAGACCCAACCCGAAGACGCAACACTTGGACCGAAAGTGCAGCGGGTCGATGATTCTAGAACGCCTGATCCTCCAGCCTCTCTTATGATCTCAGACAGGGCATTTGAGCAACCGAGCGGACCTCTGCTCGAATAGCAGGCCCTGGCTTGAAATTGCGGCGACCGTCGCACCGTGGCATGTTCTGCCACGCGGCCATTGACCCAGCCGCATCGAGCGAAGCCGGAACATCCCGTTGGGTAAGGTTAAGCTGATTCGGCGGGATTCCTCGACTAGGCTCGGAATGACAAGGCGAACATGAGCACCAATCTGATTTCCAGCGGCACAACTGCCCGCCAGAAAGTGAACTTGCGCACGCCCGACGTGATGGCGGCCGTGCAGCAACAGGTCGAGTCGCATTACCGCAGCGATATCATCGAAAAGGTCCGGCGCGCCGGTGGAACGATTTCCGTAGGAGATACGACGGTGCGCCTGGCGAAGCAGTTTGGTTTCTGCTATGGCGTCGAGCGCGCGATCGATCTCGCATACGCCGCGCGCAAGGTTTTCAAAGATCGCCGCTTGTTCATTGTGGGAGAAATTATTCATAACCCGGAGGTCAATCATCAGATTGCCTCGTTAGGTATCAAAAATCTCACCGGCAGAAATAAGGAGGCTGACATTTCTGATCTCGGCCCCGATGACGTCGTCATCGTTCCGGCATTCGGAACCGAATTGTCGATCCAGCAACAGATCAAGGATCGCGGCTGCCAGATTGTCGACACGACGTGCGGCGACGTGATGAGCGTTTGGAAGCGGGTGCGCAAATACGCAATCGAATCAGTGACTTCCATCATTCATGGCAAGGCAGAGCACGAAGAGACGAAGGCCACCAGTTCACGCGCGCTCGGTGACGGCAGCGGACATTACGTCGTGGTCCTAACTCTCGCGGACACAGATTACGTTTGCGATTACATCCGGCATGGCGGCGACAAACAGGCGTTCCTCGAGAAATTTAAAGGTGCACACTCTCCGGGATTTGATCCCGACGTGCATCTGGAAACCGTGGGCGTGGCGAATCAGACGACAATGTTGCGCGGCGAGACGGAGGAAGTGCAACGCCGAATTCGCCAGGCAGTGATCGATCGGGATGGACCCGAGCTTGCGCAGAAACGTTTCCGCTTCTTCGATACGATCTGCGGCGCTACACAGGAGCGGCAGGATGCGTTGCGCGAATTGCTGAATGTGCGCATGGATCTGTTGCTCGTTGTTGGCGGTTACAACAGCTCTAACACATCACACCTCGCCGAGATGGGCGAAGAGAAGTTGCCTACATATTTTGTGCTGAACGCTTCGCGGCTCGTTTCTCCTACGGAAATCAAGCATTACAACTTGCACGAAAAACGCGAAGTCGTTTCACACTTTTGGTTGCCGAACGGACCTGCTGTGATCGGCATCACTGC
>JBARAJ010000188.1:0-1778 GCA_049791915.1 Candidatus Udaeobacter sp. | reverse complement strand
GGTAATCATTTCCTCGAAGTTATTGCCCGCCTTAAACCCGGCGTCAGTTTGAAGCAGACGCAGGCGGAGATGGATACGATCGCTGCGCGCCTTGAGAAGCAGTATCCGACTTACAATACACGGAGAGGCGCCGTCGTGATCCCTCTCCACGAACAGGTAGTCGGCGAGATTAAACCTGCGCTCCTCATTTTGCTTGGTGCCGTCGGGTTCGTCCTTCTCATCGCCTGCGCCAATGTCGCTAATCTCCTGCTCGCGCGCGCTGCAGTTCGTCAAAAGGAGATTGCCCTGCGCCTCGCACTCGGCGCAAGTCGCTCGCGTCTTACACGCCAGTTTCTTACTGAAAGCGTCTTGCTTGCGCTATTCGGTGCAGGATTAGGCCTGCTCCTCGCGCTGGCTGGCATCCAGGTATTGAAAACATTCATTCCCGTTACGATTGCGCAGGTGGAAACGATCACGATCGACGGAAGAGTGCTCGTCTTTACCCTCTTTGTCGCGTTCGTGACTGGAATCGCGTTCGGGCTCGTCCCCGCCATTCAGAGCTCTCACTTCAATCTGAATGACACGTTGAAGGAAGGCGGACGCGATTCCGGAGGAGGCAACAAAGGAAACCGAATCCGAGGCCTGCTAGTGATCGGCGAAGTGGCCATCTCATTCGTGCTGCTGATCGGTGCCGGACTGTTGATCAACAGCTTTTTGCATTTGCGGAATTTGGACCCCGGATTTCGCAGCGATCATCTGCTCACGATGAAGGTGAATCTCTCGGAGGTAAAATATCCAGACCGTGAACGACGCGCGGCATTTTTCGATGAGGTGATGCGACGCGTCCATGGGCTACCAGGAGTGCAATCAGCTGCTGTCGCCGGTAATCTTCCCCTCACCTACAACGGCGACTCGATGAACATTAGCGTGGAGGGCGTTCCTGATCCGCCGCCTGACCAGCAACCGGATGTCATCTTCCGTGCGATCGGACCTGGTTATTTCGCCACAATGGGTATTCCGATCGTCCGCGGTCGTGACTTCGCGGATCAGGACAACGGCGACTCCAAGGATGTCGTCATCATCAGCGAGAAAACCGCACAGCAATTCTGGCCTGGACAGGATCCGATCGGCAAAAGGCTGAAACCCGGTTCAAGCACTTCCAATTCACCATGGCGAGAAGTGATCGGAATTGTGAAAGATGTCCGGCAAAACGACTTTGTCGCCTCACCGAAGAGGCAGATGTACTTCACGTATCGACAGCTGAAAAATGTCGCGGCCAACGCCATTGTGGTTCGAACAAGCATCGAGCCAATGAGCCTGGCCGCTCCAGTGCGAAATGCGATTTGGTCCGCGGACAAGGATCAAACCGTCGCAGACATCGACACCATGGATCATATCGTGGCACAAGCGGTCGCACGCCAACGTTTCAGCATGCTCTTGTTAGGCTTGTTTGCGGCACTCGCTCTCCTGCTTGCTTCGATTGGAATTTACGGTGTGGTGAGCTATTCCGTCGCGCAACGCACACGCGAGATCGGCATTCGCATCGCGCTGGGTGCCCGCCGGGCTGACGTATTGCAAATGACCGTGAAGCAGGCACTGAAACTCGTCGGCGTAGGTATGATGATCGGATTGGCGGCCGCATTTCTTCTGACGCGAGTGCTCGCGAGCTTGCTCTTTGGGATCAGTGCGACGGATCCAATTACGTTCGTTGGCATCTCTGTAGTGCTGCTCGCGGTCGCAATCCTCGCCAGCTACGTTCCGGCGCTGCGCGCAACGAGGGTCGATCCCATCGTCGCTTT
>JBARAJ010000187.1:0-23399 GCA_049791915.1 Candidatus Udaeobacter sp. | reverse complement strand
TCCACCGCGCTTACGAAGGATCTTCTCTAGCAATCCTCTGTTCTTCGTCACCTTCTGCACGCATAAGCGGAGGAAATTGCTCGCGTCGGAGTCGGTGCACATCGAGTTCGTATCGTTCGCAACGCGCGCGTATTTGGAGCAAAACGTTGCTGTTGGTCGGTATGTGATCATGCCAGATCACGTGCACTTTTTCGTCCGTAGACCGGACGATTTGCAGCTCGGACGTTGGGTTGGAATGCTGAAACAAACTCTTGCGAAACAGATTGCGCCACAGGCCTCGCCCATCTGGTAGCGCGGCTTTTTCGATCACCTTCTGCGCAGTGATGAAAGCTACTCCCAAAAATGGAATTACGTCCGAGAGAATCCGGTTCGCGCTGGTTTGGTAACGAAAGCCGATGACTGGCCATTCTCCGGGAGATAATGCTCATCGATCGCGCATAAATGTAGCCGTCGCCCTGTGGGCGACGTTTCAACCACTTCGTTATGCCAAAGCATCTCCGTAATAAGCAAACGAACACACGCTGCGCCGCCCACCGAGCGGCGGCTTCAGCGGCGGCTACAGCATTCACTGCGCGCTCTGTCGCCTTTCCACTATTTTAGCTTGCCCGGCCCCCACAACGCCCGACCCGGTTTCGCCCCCGTATGCTCGCCGTTTTTGATGACCTGCACACCGTTCACGAATACATGTTTCACACCCGTCGCGTATTGATGCGGTTTTTCAAAGGTGGCGTGATCTGTCATCGTGGCCGGATCGAACACCACCACGTCGGCGAACATTCCTTCCTTGAGAAATCCGCGGTGATCGAGCCCGAGATTTGTTGCCGGTAGGCCGCTCAATCGATGAATCGCGTCGCTCATTGAAAGCACCTTTTCGTCGCGCACATACTTGCCGAGGACGCGCGCAAAATTCCCGTAAGCGCGCGGATGCGGATTCGATTTCGTGAACGGCGACTCCGGCGCTTGCGACGCTTCATCCGAGCCAAAAGAAATCCACGGCTTCCGCAGTTCCTTTTTCACATTCTCTTCGGACATCAAGTAATAAACGGTGCTTATGCGCGATCCGTCTTCCGCGATCAAATCCATGGCCGTGTCGATTGGATCTTTTCCGCGCATCTTGGCTACTTCGGCGAGCGTCTTGCCCGTCAGCGGCTTCAGCTTTTCTGATTTGAATCCCACTAACAAAATTTTGTCCGGCGAACCGGCCGCGAGATAAAGGTTTTCCCATTTGTCGCTGTCGACCTGTACTTCAGATTTGATTTTCTCGCGCGTCGCCGGGTCGCGCAGTCGTTTGAACAACGCCGGATACCCGCCGTCTTCCGTCCACGGCGGCAGACACGCGTCAAGCCCTGTGCCGGCGGCGGTGTAAGTGTACATATCGGCGTGGACGTTCAGTCCTTTCTTTTGCGCGCGTTCGATTCGCGCGAGCAATTCGTCTGCTTTAGGCCAATTCTTTTTGCCGGCGGCTTTGATGTGATAGACCTCGGCCGGAATGTTCGCTTCGCGCGCGATCCGCAGCAGTTCGTCAAGCGCTTCGAACAGTTGATTTCCTTCGCTGCGCATATGCGAAATGTATTTGCCCTGATATTTTGCCGCGACCTTGCACAGCTCGATCAGCTCTTCAGTTTTCGCATAGAACGCCGGTGGATAAATCAATGAAGTGCCGATCCCGAGTGCGCCGGCTTCCATTTCTTTTCGCACCAGTTCGCGCATTTCGTCGAGCTGCTCCGGCGTCGGCTGTTTATCTTCGAATCCGATTACGTATTCGCGAATCGTCGTCGCACCGATGAACGACGCCACATTGCACGACACGCCGCGCTTTTCGAGATACTGCAGGTATTCCGCCAGCGTATTCCACGTGATGTCGTATTTGATGTCGGTCTGGTCGCGCAACAGGTGCTCGCGCACACGATCGTTCACCGGCCCCATCGATTCGCCTTCGCCCATGATCTCGGTCGTGACGCCCTGTCGGATTTCGCTTTGGGAGCGGCCATCCTGAATCAGCGACTCCGTTGACCACGAAAGCATGTTGATGAACCCCGGCACGACAGCGAGCCCCTTTGCGTCGATGACCGTGTTCGCTTTCGCTGATTTGAAATCGCCAACGCCTGCGATCCGATCACCCCGAATCGCGACATCGGCCTGTCGCGGCTCGGCGCCGGTGCCGTCGTAAACTGTCCCGTTGCGGATGATCACGTCAAAATTTCCCTCGCGTGTCGACGGAGACGGCTGCTCTCCAAACATAGAGAAGACAATCGTCAGGAACGCACCGAGCCAAAAGAAATTTTGTTTCATGGGCGGCTGACGGTAGCGAACACCGTTATTGATGCAAAAATGCCTTGGAGGACGTCGATATGTCGCCGCAGTCCAAAGGGTTCCGTTGATTTCGCCGGGCCGGCGACCGATCGAGGCGTCTGATTCGAATCGTACAATGAAAGTCTGAACACCTCACTGTTCACAAGGGAACAACAGGCCAGACAGAGCCGCGCGAACGGCTCACTGATTGGAAAAGGGAAATTCAACAAAGGGGGATATCTGATGAAAACGACAACGAAATCCAAGCGTTGCATTCCAGTATTACTATCGATCCTTTGCGCAGGCCTCGTGGCAACTTTTCTGGGAGGATGTGCAGAGAGTCCGTATGTGGCGTACAACACCGGTTATTATCCGACCGGATATTACAACGGATACTCGTATTATAATCCATACCCGTATTCCTATTACGCGCCGACCTACGATAGTACAGTGGTGCGCTCGGGCGTCCGTTATAACGATGCCTATGGTCCGCGCTACTACCAAACCAGGACAGTTTACGGGGACTGGTAATAATTGCGACGCGCGGTTGGCTAACGCATCGGCGCAATCCGCATTTTAGCGGCTGCGTCGATGCGTTTAATTTTTAGCTTGCGTTTGCAAAGGGCGTCTCGTCAAATGAGCGCCCCAAACGCGTGACAGCCAAACGGAAAAAAAGTCGGCACGTTATAACGATCTTTTCGCTGGTCGGCGTCGTGGCTTTTGGACTTCTGCTTGGCGGCTGTGCCGATGTTTACTACGCCAATACTGGGATTCGCTCGCCCGAGGCGAAATATAATACTTACTACGCGCCTGATTATTATCCGTACTATCCTTGGGACGGTTACTATGGCGGCGCGTACTACTACGGCGAATAAGCCGCGGATAAATCCATCCCCTCGCCGCCGTCAGCCAAAGTGACAGCAGCGTTACTTTTGCGGTTAAACGCGGAGACTCACGCGGTTGTCTATTGTCGACATGAACATGGAAACTACTAACTCTACGTTCGTTCGCGTCTCTCGTTTCTTCAGTGATCGGTATGCTTACCGGACGCAACCTGGATATTTATCCGAGCTGGTTGCCTTCGGGATGATTGTGTTTATAGCCGTCTGGCCAATCATTTTACTCGCTCACGCGATCGCCGTGGCACCGAGATAACCAAACAAATCAGTGGTTATGTTTCAGCAACTCCATTCGTACGCAGACCTGCGGAAACAGATTCATGACGACCTGCGGATCCAACATCCCGAGTGGGTCAAGCCAAATGGCGAGTCTCCCATGTGTGATTCTTACGAGGCGCGCCTGATGAAAACACTCGATGTTTTGAGACGGCAACGCCCGAGTATCTCACGATTGCGATCGCCTTAGAGTAAGGCGACTGCAGAGTTGAGTGACTGTTTACTCGTCGGCAGGAGGCGCGCTCGGTCAGTTCCCTGCTTGAGAAGGCGGCGGCAGCACGCCGTAGAAGTACTCGCCGTCGTCGTCGCGCTGCGGCGACTTCATAAACACTTTTGTAATGTCGCCGGCGGCAGGCCCACTCGGGGCCTTCAAAAGATACAATGTAACTCGCACATCATCGGCGCTACCTGCGGTCAGGAATTTTAGCGGGAATGCATAAGTGAAAGCCTCGCCGCTGCGCACCTGACGCTGGCTCTCGGGTCCATTAGTGGATTCAAAAATGGTTGTCGAGGAGCCTGACGAATCCGTTTGGTCACCAGTCACGTTGCCTGCGAATCTGCCTGATTGATGGACGACTATGCTCACGCGGATCTCCGTCGGATGACTCTCATCGGGAAAATACGACCACCCTTTTAGTTCAATCACGTTTATTAAAGGTCTGCGACTCTCCATCAACGCTCTGTATTCGTTGGACATGGCCAGACGCCGCACTTTGCCGTAAACGGCGACCCCCGTGACGAGAAGAATCACGGAAAGAACGATCGAGCCCAAGTGAATCCGCAACGCTCCCGCCTTGGGGAATAACAGGACAGCAATGGAACTCAAGGTGCCGTGAACAGCGACGAGCGTGATGTAACTCCAAAAGATAAGGCCCCGAAAATTCAACGTGATCCAGTTGCCGCCCCCGCCTCCCCCGAGCAACGCCCGATCCAAAAAATAGATCGGAATCGCAAGCAACCCGAGAACCAGACAAATAATCAGATGCTTGCGCCAGATGGGTTTCATCATCTTTCTCTCTATCAAATTTCCAGGATGGAATACACCTGTCGTTATGAGCTCGACGAATGCGCGGTTGCTTGCGCTAAATAAAGCGGTGGTTGAGCTTGCGCTTCCTTAGCCAGAATGAAGCTCAATCTAATCGCCCTTTTCGTCTTCATTGGTTACGCTGGTCTCGCCGACGGCCAAACCATCATCGATCCCGCTCACATCGAGGTTTACATCACGCCGTACTACAATTCCAAAGGCCCGGCTATCGACGTCGGCCCGTTTAGCAGTGGTTTGGCCGCGAAAAACGAACCTGAATTTGTGGCGACGATCGCGAAAATGAAGAAGTCATGGGACACACTCAATTTCGCAGAGACGTATGTCGCCGCGATTCGCCTCTATGATCTGGGTTTCAGAAAGGAATCAATTTACTGGTTTTATTCGGCCCAATATCGCGGACGACTTTTTGCGAGTCTGATCGATCGGGACAAGATGGGCAGCATCGGCGATCCTGGGTTCGAACTGTTCCAGGCGCAGAATGCCTTTCAACAGTTGGTAGGCCCGTACATCAACGGATATGCTTTCGGGGACATCGATCAGTTGGTTCCAATTATTGAAAGAGTTCAGAGCGAAGGAAAAGTTGTACCAGACCTAACGAGGATTTATCCCCGTGTGGCGTTCAAGCCGAAGTCGGAATGGGAGGCCGGAAACAAGGCGTTGAATGAAGGCCTGACAAAGCTGCTCGTGACCCTCAAGAACGAAAAAGCAAGTATCAAGCAGCAAAGGATCGAACACGGCATGGACGCGAAGTTTGGAAAGCTAACGAGCAAAGAGTTACCAAAAGGATTTGGGTTATAACGGCCAATCATAGGCTCCTAAGTCTGATTAGCGAGTATTCCATCAGTTTCCACTTCGCGGGGAACGAGCAATGGATAGGAGTTTCTGGCAAGTTGGGGACGCGGTTTTGCCGCGTCCCTGTGAGAGTGTTTGGTCGTCGACCACGAAGAGCACGAAACTCAAGAAGTGTAAGATTCTACTTCGTGTTCCTTCGTGCTCTTCGAAAAGCTGCCACGACTAACGCATCTTAGCTGCAACTTTAAAGGCCGACTACCGCGTAGTACGCGAGATGCAAGTCATTCGAGCCGGGGCCGTCGAGGTTGATCCAACCCTGGACTACATCGTCGTGGGCTGCATTGACAGTCACAGTCATTGTGGTCGAGCTGTTAGCCGGCACCGTCACGCTAGCTGGGACGGTGATCCGGTCGTCGCCCGAGCTTAAGGTGCCAGCGTCGTAAACACTGGGGACCGTTCCCCCGAACGTACTCGGGGTAAACTTCGTCTTCGAGACCGTGAATGTCTCGTCGGTGCCAGTCGGGTTGGACAGTGTCACCGTGAGCGGTGTCGGATGGCCGACGGTAACCTTGCCGAAACTCGCCGAGACGGGATCGAGCCACGTTGTTGCATCCGCTGCTATGGAGAGGTTCTCGCGACCGGCACCCTGCGCCGTCGGTCCGATGTCGTGCAGCGCAGTGTGAGTATCCTTGATCACCAAGTCGGCATGATTGACGAGGGCCGACTTGACTTGCGCGGGCGACCATGTCGAATGGAGATCGAGTAATACGGCGGCCGAACCGGCAATGTGCGGCGCCGCCATCGACGTGCCGGCGACGAACGCCCAGCCAGTTCCATCGCCTGGACACGTGTTAGGCTTCCCCACGCAGGTGATCGAGCTGAGGACGAAGAAGCCGACCGAGGTTAGGTCAGGCTTGATGGCCAGGTCAACAGTCGTCGGGCCTTGGCTGCTTAAGCCCAGCAAGATATCCTTGTTGGGAGTGATAAACTCTTGGCGCGTGTCGTCCGCCGCCGCCGTGGTCGCTCCGGAGGCCCGCAGCGCGGCGCCTTCATTCCCACCGATCACGAGTGCAGGCAGGTTGTCACCGCCCAGCCCATCCTTGCTAAGGGGACCTGGGTCAACCGCATTATTCCAGATGAGAAGCACGCCAACCGCACCGACCGCGATCGCGTTGCGCACCTGAGTGCTCAAGGTGCAAGCTCCGCGATCGACAATTGCCAGCTTGCCCGAGGCGCCGGGATCAACGCTAGTGCAGCTGGTGCTGTGCGTGTCGAAAAGATCATAAGAGCCGGTCGGAAGGGCGGGGAAATCTAAAACGAAGGCACCGAAATCTGAAACGAAGGCACCGATCGTCGTTCCACCGCCCGCCGGATAGGTGAACGGCTCGCCGACGAAGTGCTGATTTGTGCTCGCGCCAACTGTAATGACTTTGCGTGCACGTCCCGGCGACTCAATGGTGCCTGGCCCGGGGCCGCTGTTACCGGCCGCTACTGCCACGACCAAGCCGGCGTCCACTGCGTTGTCGAGTCCGTTCGCAAGCAGGTCGTCGTTGCCGTGGTACGTGCCGCCTAGCGAAAGGTTGAGAACGTCCATTCCGTCGGCGATCGCGGCATCCACCGCGTTGAGGATGTCCTCCCAGCGGGCAGTCGTCCGGTTACCGGGGACCACGTTGTAGTTACCCAGCCATGCTCCGGGCGCTATGCCGGACATGTCATCGATGCTCACACCGTTAACTACCGCAATCTGGCCGGTTACGCCGGCAGCGATCCCAGCGGTGTGGCTCCCGTGGTCTTGGATAGCCTGCGCGTCGAGGCCCTGCTGATTGGCTTTGTTATAGAAGACCTTGGCAACAATGACCTTTGGCGAGACGTACTTACAGTCTTGGTCTGGAGTATGCGAGTTGCTATCTGCTGCATCGCACTTGGGAAATCCAGGCGGATAGCTGAACCCAGTTGGACCAAAGAAAGGATGTGTCTCGTCGATGCCGCTATCTATGTTCCCAATCTTGATCCCGGCACCGGCCATGGCCCTGCCGGCCGCAGCGGCCCAGGCGTCCGACGCATTGATGATCTGGTAGCTCTGGCTCAGGTTGCGATGATAGAGCGCGTTGTACTGGACCTGTTGCACCATCGGAGCGGCTGCGATCGTCTCCAGCGGGGTCCCGTTGAGTTCCACAGCGACGGCGTTGAGCGAGATATCATACTCGCTAGTTATTCTTGCTCTGGGCGCATTCGCTCGCAACCAGCGTCTGAATTCGTCGCGGCCAGCAGCTAGCTGGGCGCGAACCGATCTCAAAGTGTTACTATTGAAATCAATTTTCTTGCCTGGCGCTGGCTTGGTAGCGGAATGAATACTCAGCGGATCGCCCTTGAGCTGGACGATCGCACTTGAAGTATCGACGTTCCGGCCCTGGTTGAATGCGTTCGGTCGAGTGGTTACCGAACCGCCGACGCCAAGAGCAATGAGGCTTAACGCAATTGAGGAAAAGACTAAGGATGCTGCGAGGATTCTTTTCATAGATTTTGATTGATTCTTGTTCTGGCCTTCTTTGAGGCCTCATCTTTGAGAACTCAGTTTGAGCCATTCACTAATGTTCCTTCCGGAAATTTTGCGGCGCGTTACAAAGAAAATGTGTTTCCAGCGTTAGGTCGTGAAAATGGTGAAGCAGGGAGCCCGGCTTAGTGACGATTCGTGTAATTCGTCTCTTTACGGCTGCTTTTCCTCGCAGAGTTTTTGGAAAGCAGGATCGCCGCGCAACGGGTCCCAGAGTGGATCCAGCCTAAGAAGGGCCGGCGTAATGGGCGTTGGGGTGTAAATCCAGCCATTATGCGGCGTTAGTAACAACTGGGTGAGAGTTGAGATCGCACGGCTATTGTCGCCCAAGATCGTCTGATTTAATGTCAGGTTCTCTTCAACGGCAGGGCCGGCCATCTGATCTTTAGCGCTAGGCCGAAGCATAACTGCACGCTCCCCTTCCTTTAAAGCCAAGTCCTTCTCCCCCATCGCGGCATAAGCTTGAGACAACCATGCCGCAACAGCAGCGTTGTCTGGCTGCTGCCTACAGAGCGGTTCGAATGTGTTGCGTGCTTGTTGGCCGGTAACCTTTGCGCCAGCAGTATCACCAGCAAGGCCCTGGATGAAAGCGAGCGACACCTGTTCATTGCCTTTGTCTTCCTGAGAAGCAAAATGGAATTGAGCCAGTCTGGCTTGCAGCAGTCGAATGGCCTCTCCGTAATTGCGTTCAAGTCTCGACTGAGTAACCTTGATTCCGAAGGTATCCTCGTTAGCAGCATGCTCGTTTATTTGTGATAGGAACCTTGCGGCTTCCTGCAAATCACCCTGGGCCTGATAAATGCTGGCCTTTGATGCCATCACCTCCGGATTGTTTGGTGTAATGTCCAGCACTCGATCATAGAGCTTTAGCGCCGCCGGGAACTGTCGAACCATGACGTAAGTCCATGCGGCGTCCATGAGTAACTCCACATTGCGTGGGTCGAGGGCGAGGGCTTGCTCGAAGTAGGCAATGCTTTGAGCCCAATGTCCAGCGCGTCGGGCATTTGAGCCGAGAGCCCTTGGGACCTCGCTGCTACCTGGCAACATCTTGCTAACGCGTTCGAACGTGGTTCTAGCAAGTCCGTAATCACGCAGCACCCAGAGTTGATAATAACCCAAGGCGAGCACCGTTTCGGGCGAGTTCGGCGCCAGTTTTTCCGCGTTCTCCAAAGCACGTTTCGCTGCATCGCGCCGAGCGGCACCAGTAGTGATGTCGTTGCCGTAACTGTAGATGTGCGCGTCCGCGCGAGAAAGCCGTGCCCAAGCAAGCGCAAAATTGGGGTCAAGCTGCACTGCCCGCTCATAAAAATCGATGGCCTCCGAAGATGGGTAGGGTTGGGGAGTGGAGTAGTTGCGTGCTTCAAAAGCCAAGCCGTGCAGATAGGCATCGTAAGCCTCCGGATTCTTTGTCGGTTTAACTGCTAACGCCTGCTCCTCGCGGCCTGTTAGCTTCGCCTGCAACGACTCCGCTATTCGTTTGGCGATCTCGCTCTCAACGCCTAGGATGTCAGTCAACTTCCGGTCATAACTCTCTGCCCAGAGGTGGGAATCGGTTCGGGCATTAACTAACTGGACATTGACCCGCACTTGGTCGGACACTTTTTGAACGCTACCTTCAATAATGTTCGTTACGCCAAGCTGCTTCGCGATATCGGCGAGATTGCGAGGTTTGCTCTGATAATGCTGGCTCGAGGCGCGGGAAATAACTTTTAACTCTGCTATGCTCGCGAGCCGCGTTAGAATCTCTTCTTGTATCCCTTCAGCGAAATAGGCGTTATCTGGATCGGCGCTAAGATTCTCAAACGGAAGCAGAGCGATGCTTTTCTCAGGTATAACAGATGGCGCGGCCTTCGTTGCGGATGAATGGAATACGCGGACGGCAACAATTGTCGCCAGAACAACAATTGCAGCGGCAAGCGCAAGTCGCCTTGCAGTCTTGCCTCGGTCGGTAATCGAAGCGCGAATTACCTGCAATCTCGCGCTGAGCTCGCGTGCGCCGGCAGGGCGCGCCGCTGGTTCAATCGCTAACATCGATGTCAGCAATGAAATGTAGCGACGCGGAACGTGCGCGGCTTTCAGTTGATCGATGGGTAACGGCTTGGACCGGCGCGCCTCTTGAATCTCTTCAATCGTCCGGCCGCTAAAAAGCATGTGTCCCGTCAGCAAAAACCAGAGCGTCACGCCTAACGAGTAAATGTCCGAACGCACATCCACTGGCGCGTTGGTGAATTGCTCCGGGCTGGCAAACGCCGGTGTCCCCACGAAGCCGCCGTGCGTGATCGCCATCGCGTTCGTTTTCTCCGCTATCGCCTTGGCGACGCCGAAGTCGATCACTTTTATGGTAGGGACGGCTCTCTGTGCCGTCCGTTCCCGGCGCGCACGGAGTGCGCGCCCTACCTCTTCGCCATTGTCGCAACCCCCAGTGAGCATCAGATTGCCGGGCTTTAAGTCGCGATGCACCAAGCCCCGGCCTTCGGCTGCCTCTAACGCCGCGGCTACTTGCAGGGCGATGTCGATCGTTGTGAGAACGTCGAGCGGACCCAAACGGCGAACGCGTTCTTCGAGCGTTTCGCCTTCGACCAATTCCATCGCATAAAAGAATTGGCCGGTTTCCTCGCGAACGCCGAATTGGTACACAGTCGCCACATTCGGATGTCGCAACGCTGCCGCCGCACGCGCTTCGCGCATGAACCGCTCGCGCGCTTCCGCGCTGTGCGACCCGCGATCGGTGTTGATGATTTTGAGCGCCACCGGACGATCGAGCGGTTTATCAATCGCGCGATACGTGACTCCCATCGCGCCATGACCCAGTTCCCATGCGCTGCCATCCGCATGATGCTCGATCGTGTAAACACCCAACTGATCCGGCGCCGAAGCAAATGCGGTATCGCTCTGCTCTGCCTCAGCATCTAAACCGGTAGCAATCAAACAGGCGATGCAACCCAAATCGCCCGCGGAAGTGGTCTCAATTGGCGAGCCGCAGGTTTCGCAAACACGAGCGGTGTTCGTTATAGCAGGCATTCCGATTTCCTCATCCATCATGGAAACGCGCGAGGTGGATCGGCTTCTCCGAAGACGATGAAAGTTTGATTGCCGAAAGCGCAGACATTAGGCGGCAGGTCCGCAATTTTTTGCAACCCGTTGAGGACAACGCGTTCCACCTTTGCGCATCCGAAGTTCGCCAAATCCCGAGGCTCAGGAGACAGCGCGCCACCCACTCCCATTTCGTCATTAATTCGGCATTCGTCATTCGGATTTCGTCATTCTCTTTCATGCCATCATTGCCTGGCGCAGATAGCGCAGCTCTTCGTCTACGTCGCTCGAGTCGACAACTGTGCCGCTGACTTCCTCTCGCAGAATCGCACGATAACGCGCACGCAAACGTGTAACGTCAACGCGCAAATGCGCGGCGGTGCGCCCAAGTCGATTTGCTAATTCCTCGTACGGAATGGCCGCGGCCTCGCCCGCTATAAGGCGGGACTTTAGCGCCTCAAACAAGGCGCCTTTTCCGCCAAGCTCGTATTCCTGTGCAACCCGATCGAGCGCTTGTCGAGCAAGTGATGCCGCCCATTCCCGTTCGAATACTACATCTGTGCTCTGACTGTTGGATCGCGAGGCGTACATTTCGGCTTCCGAAACCGACGCCTCATCCAATTGCACCGGCATATTACCGCCACCGCGCTTTTGCGCGCGGTCATGATCGCGCGCGTGTGCGATGAAATGTTTTACCGTTCCAAGCAAGAACGAGCGAAACCGACCTTTCGTCGGATCGGCGCGAGCGTAGGCCCGGCTTTCGATTAGATCAGCAAAAAACGCTTGCGTTAAATCCTGCGCATCGTGCTGCGCGATCCCCTGACGTCGCAGGAATACATAAACCGGCCGCCAGTAAATTTGGCAGAGCTCTGACAATGCACTCAGCGCGTGTTGCGATGCTGTCTGAGAGTCGGCTGCTTGCCGCACAACCGTCCAGCGCGTGGAAGCAAACGAGCTATCCCGCGTTGTGGGAGACAACGCTGCGGGCATTCCTTGGATTTTCTCAGGACGGCGGAAAACTTACAAGCCGAAACACAGGCTTTACGGGCTACCTTCCGATTCTCTGAGCAGCTGCACCAACTGATCTTTCCACAACGCCGCGACCGTGTGGCTGCCGTGACCGCGCGTCTTGTCGGTCGTCGGAATCACGATCGCTCGCCCCTTGGGAACGCGCTTGATCTCGCGCTCGAGAATGGCGAGCTCGGGGGGATTGATCAGGTCGTCGGCAGAATTGATGGCGAAAAGCTGTGCCTGGATTTTTTCCAGATTCGGACCCGGATCGTAGTCATGTGAAGCTTCCAGCGCATAGAGAACGTCGTTGGCATCATCAGTCTTGACGATTTGCTCAACGAATTTGTCCAGGACTTCGTCTGTTTTCGCAAGCGAAGGCGCGACCTTCTGACGCAGGACCGGGTTGCTGCTCATGAACCAAAGCATCTGGGCAGCGGTGCGCAGACTGGCCGGTTGCGTTTTGTACTCGCCACCGTCCCATGACGGATCATTGCGGATGGCGTCGATGACCATGCGACGCCACGCGCGGTTGCGTCCCGAAATCTGAGTCGGCAAACTCGCCAGTGGCATGAGCGCGTCCATGAAATCGGGATGCAGTTCGCCCCACAGCCACGTGTGCATTCCGCCCATCGACGTTCCCATCACCAGTCGTGCGTGATTTACGCCTAGGCCTTCAGTGAGCAATCGGTAATCCGCCTCCACCATGTCGAGATAACCATAACGCGGGAATTTCGCGTGCATGCCGTCGCTGGGCTTGCTCGATTTGCCGTGGCCGATCCCGTCCGGCAAAACGATGAAAAATTTTGTCGCGTCGAGCGGCTGATCTTTCGCAAACAGCTCACCGGCAAACTCCGGGCGAATAAATTGGGCGCCGCTGCCGGTAGTCCCATGCATGATCAGAACCGCATTTGTCGTTTTGCCCTGCGCATCTTTCTCCGGTTTTCCGAGCGTCCGATAATGGATGCGCAACTCTGGCAATGTTTCGCCAGATTGAAATTTGAAATCGGGAATCGTGAAATCGCCTTCGGTCGGAGCGGGATAATCTGCAGCGGACGCGATACGCGCGGTCAAAACCGATAAGAGAATTACGAAGGTTCGGATTAGTGGATTCATGTTAGACCTCATCTTTTAAACGACGGTGTCATGTTTGAGCGAAGCGAAACATCTCTGATTTGCTTCCATGAGGAGCGGTCCAGAAATGATCTGAGATTCTTCGCTTCGCTCAGAATGACATGATGACGTGGCGTGTTAATGGTTTCGCTGTCGTTCGGCTTGGATTCGTTTGAGCAGTTCGGTGTGCGTTCGTTCAAGGTCGTTCGCAAATTGCACGTTCGCGTCCAAAGCGTCGGGGTAAATCTCGAACCGCTTTCGCAATTTTTTCACGGCTGGGTCGTAAAAAAATGAAATGTCCTGGTCCAGATTCGGCACGATCAGTTCGTCACTTAGTTTTTGGTACCACGCCATGCGACTCAATCCCCAGCGGATAACTGATTCGTCATTGCGCACCGCGATGAGCGTCTGCACTTCAAGCAGTTGGACGCCTCCGGATTGCAGCATGGTAGCCCAGTCAGTTGGGCTGTAGTCGGTGGTGAAAACAAACGGCTGCAGCGGCGGCATTTCACCGGCATCGAGCGCACGCCGAAACTCCACGGATTTCTGTTCCTGTTTCGCGCGGTTAATTTTTCCGCTTTCGATGCCTTGGCGCAATTGCTTCTCGAACGAAGCCAGAATCTGATCGCGCCGTCCTGCATCCTCCCGGTGCTGCTGATAGTTGTTCAACCAGAAGGCTCCGTAGACGCCGACGAACACAAGGAGCAGTTCGGCTGTCCAGCGCCCAACACGTGAGAGAAGCGAACGCTTTTGGTTTATTACGACCATGAGTACCACGGTGGCCTTGAGACCGCCGCTCTTTGCTTATCCATTGCACAACAGAGTACCATTTCTAAATTAGCCTTGCCAGGAACACTCAATGGAAAAATCCGAGTCAGTTGCAAATCTTATCCAATTCGTTGTCGATTCAGTACGACAGGCCCCCGCAGATGATGCGCCGTTCCATCATTTGCAATTTGATCGCATTTTTCCTGATGATTTTTACGACCGGATGCTGGAAGCAATGCCGGTAGCCGAGGATTACCGAGCGATGTCCGGCAAAAGCAAGGTGGGCAGCAGCAGGCCCGATGGAAAACCCACCCGCGCGAAGATCGATCTTTTTCCCGAATACGTTCGACATTTACCGCCGAAAAAACGCGCAGTCTGGGATGCGACCGGTCGCGTGCTGCGTTCCGAGGAGTTGCACTCTGCTTTCGTCCAACGGTTGGCGCCGGGGTTGAAAGGACGGTTCGGAGAAAACTTCGCAAAGGTGAATATGTATCCGGTACCGATCCTGACGCGCGACATTCCCGGATACCGTATCTTCAAGCATACCGATAGTCTTTGGAAAGGGATTACCGTCCAATTTTATCTACCGGCGGACAATTCGACGCCGCACATCGGCACGATCTTCCACGAGGTGTTGCCTAACGGACGCAAACCGAAGAAGGCACAGATGCCGTTTTCGCCAAATAGTGGCTACGCCTTCGCCGTAGCCGACAACACCTGGCATTCGGCCGACCCGGTGGGGCCGGAGGTGAAAACGCGCGACAGCATTCTCCTCACCTATTTCGTCGATGCCGGGCCGTGGCGATTTGTTCGCAATCGCGGGCGTCGGCTGGCGAATTTTGTGCTCAACGAGGCGCGCAATTTAAAGCGCAATTAGGGCCGGAGTCGGCGCTCTGGCCAAGTTTTGAAGCCGCCAGTTTCGCTTCCTTTGTCATGTTGAGCGAAGCGAAACATCTCTGGTCTGTTTCCGTAAGGTGATCGGTCCAGAAATCACCAGAGATTCTTCGCTTCGCTCAGAATGACAATTACAAATCAACGAGGCAATGGCCTTTCCATGTTCGCCAGCGCATACGCGACCACCGCCACCACAGCAGAATTTTCCGCCAATTCTTTCGGCACAATTTTGTCGAGGGTGTCGGCTGCCGTGTGGTGATAGTTGAAGTAGAAACGGCCGTCTTGAATTGGACTAAAAGCCGGCACGCCGGCTTTCTCGAGTGGCTCAATGTCGGCTCCGCAGTGTTCAACTAGATCGAGGATGCCCGCTCCGGATTCCTGCAAGATGTTCGCGACCGGTGCGAACATTTTTTTTACTTGCCGGTTTGCCTTGATGTTAACGCCGATCGGATGTCCAGCGCCACTATCTGTTTCCATCGCTGCGAAATGATTTTGTATCTCTTTTTCGTGATCCTTTGCGTACTGCTTTGATCCGGCCTCCCCGTTCTCTTCATTCATCCACGCGATCACGCGAATCGTGCGCTTCGGTTTGAGACGAAGTTTTTGGATCAGGTTCGCCGTTTCCATCGAAACTGCGACTCCTGCGCCGTCATCGATCGCGCCTGTGCCAAGGTCCCATGAATCCAAATGACCGGAAACGATGACGACCTGTTCAGGGTGCTCGCTGCCTTTGATGTCGGCGATCACGTTCGCGCTTTCCGCGTCCGGTAGAGTTTGAGGCGTCAGAACCAACTTCATTTTCACCGGCCCTTGCGGGACCAGATTAGCAATTAAATCCGCATCTTCGGCCGTTACCGCGCCCGCCGGAATTTTCGGCGCATCTTTTGCGTAATCTGTCATTCCAGTATGTGGAAGCCGATAGTCGGCACTGCCCACTGAGCGAATCAAACACGCAACAGCGCCTTGCCTCGCGGCTGCGCTCGGCCCGTCGCTGCGATAAACAACCGCTTCGCCATAAGCTGGGAAGCCACGACCTTCCGCGGCCATTTGTTTGTCGAACGGGTAATTGAACAGCACGATTTTGCCCGCGACCTTTTCACGAGGCATCGATTTCAGTTCATCAAAATTTTTGACCACAAGGACCTCGGCTTCGATCCCGTTTTTCGGTGTGGCCACACTGCCTCCCAACGCGCACAGCACAATCTTCTGGGTGGTGTTCGGTGCCTGTCCGGTAAATTGAATAAGCGCCGCTGTTTCTTCGCCGCGCACCCAATGGGGCACCATGACTTTCTCGACCTGAACGTCGCAGCCGAGGGCTTTCAATTCGGCGGCGACGTACTCGACTGCTTTTGCCGCCTGTGCCGATCCGCTTAAACGTGGCCCGATGTTATTGGCCAGATGTGCGACCTGCCGGTAAGCATAATCGCTTTCCAGAGCGGCCTTCTGCAATTGTTTCAGTTCCGACAGTGTCTGCGGCGAAAACACAGCCGGCGTCGCCGATGGCGAGGATGTTGCAACTGGCGTTGATTGCGCCGAGACCCTTACCGCGCAAACAAACGGTAACAAAAACGCAAGACATTTCGCGTAAAAGCCGTTTCTCGATTCAGGCATCGCGAACTCTGTCAGAAAAACCGCGATCATCAATTGAGGGAAAAATCCAACCGGTGTTTGGATCGATCCTTGTAGGGCAGGCGCGCCGCTCCCACCCGTTATTCCCTCGGCAACCGAAGCGGTTGCCCTACCAATGCAATCCCGTCTGTGACGATCTCGACCCTGCTATTTCTCTTTCCTAAACTCGATCTCTTCGCCAAACAGCTCGGGATTGCTGGCGTTTTCTGTCAGGAGCGCAACGACGCTGGCTGAGTCCCTGGTTTCCATGGGAACAACCTTGTCGTTGACGTTCCGCAACCTCAAGTTCTGGCCATCGTCCGACAATTTCCAAATGACGTAAGCATATTTGCGATCGCTCGAGTTGAGGTCCTGGACAGTTGCGAAAGGCGTTTCGGCGACGTCGGAGTGGTAAGCGCGAAAAAGATCGCCGTCGTAATAAACGATGTAGATGCTGTCGTCGAGGCTCCGCAGTTTCAGCTTCTCCTTGCCGTCGGCCGACGTCCAGTTGCCAAGCAGTTGTTCCTGCACCTTTCGGGTCGGAGACGATGTGATTTGGACGTCATATTGGCAAGCGGTGAAAGCCAGAGAACAAAGACCGATCGCTACGCCGACTACTCATAGCGAAGCTAAGTTCGATGAACTCACGGAGTCGTGCTCGCGTCTGAAAATCGGCCTTCGTCGAAATCGATGAGGTCTGGAATGCACTGAATGTCGTTCCGACCGGCGATTCCCATCTCCTCTTTTCGTAGTTCGAGCCGCGGTGTGACTGAATCGCGCCATCCGAGTTTCGACGCGAATCCGTTCCAGACAAAGAGATCGCCATCGTTCAAGCGGCGGCCCTTTTCGAAACACCATTCCAGAATTTCTTCGTCCCTCCCGCCCTGCTTCACACGCTCAATCAGATCGCGATGATGCACTCGCAGAAAATTGCAGCACGTTCCGTCTGCCGCTTTCAGCGCGCCGAAGTTTTCTTGATAATCTTCGGGCAGCTCGCCACGCAGATGCAGCCGAATCTTGTCCAGCATGCGCGGGAAATACATCATGCCCTTGGTCATTTCTTTGGGACTCTTTGGATAGGTAGCCATAGGCAAATGAATCGCATCATCCCGCGGCGGCGCAATATTGGCGGCTTAGTTTGGCTGGCCAGCCGTCAACGCTAGAATTCGGTCTCTCTTCGCGCCGTAATCGAGCGAATGAAATCGCCGGATTTCATCGAGCCGGCGCACTCCGTTGAGTGTGTCGAGAAAACTTGTGTAGCTGGCCGCAAGCTTGCTCGTCTCGAGGTAGCGGCCACGCAGGTTCGCGTCGCGAAATGCCTCGGGACATTGCCGAGCGAAAAGATGAAAACGCAACCAGCGGCGATCCGTCGCCGAGACGCGTTGCGTTTTTCGGAAAAAGGCGACGAACAGTAGAAGAACCAGATAAGTGTCCACCTGTGCCTGAAGCTCAAGGTTGCGCGCAAAATCTTCTGACGCGATCTCGCGCATGCCGCGTTTGAACTGGAGCGCGGCGTGCAACGCATGATTCAATTCTTCAACAAACGTGATCAGCGATCGAATATTCCGGTCCCCCAACCCCGCACGCGGATCGTGTTGTTCGAGTTGTTCAATCAGCCAGCGGGAATAATAAATCCCGACGTAAAGTTGGTCGCCGGCTCGCCGCAAAAATGTGCGCGCGAGTTCGCTGAGTTCCCGAGCCGATGTCCCTGCCAGCATCGACAGCTGCGCGGAGCGCGTCCGATCAATCAGACAATCTTCCAGATTGATTCCGACCTGCGCGTATGTGCGTTCAAATAATCGCTGGATTTGGCTGAAGAGTGTCTCGTTCACAAAGAAAGCGAGGGACGCGCGTCTTCGTCCAGGTTCAGCAACTGATCGGAAAGCTGATTCAGCGCGAGGCGGACCTCTCGAAATCGATCCGCCAATCCTTCGAACACGTCATTCAGTTCGCAGCGGCGCGCCACCACATGCGAAGAAACAAGTTGATAGTTCGTCCGGCCCACCTGCTCGTAAAACTCGATGTCCGGTCCGCCACGCAGACTGCGTCGTTGCGTGTTCTCGTGAAAAATTCCGCTGATGAACAGCGAGTAATTACCCACATGCGCCCGAAGCAAAAACGCCTGCTCCGGAGTGGCGCGATTCAGCGCAATCAACATGTCGGAAATGTATTGTTCCGCCAGATGATGTGTCTCGTCGGAAATCTGCATCCGGCTCGCGTGCGAAAATGTTTCCAGCAACGACGCGACGTAATCGCAAAGCTTCCGGTCCCCGATTCCGCCCTGTTTCAGGACGTGCCGAGCGAGTACATAAAAGTAAAACTGAGACGAGATGTGCAGTTGGCCGCAGTGATTCAGAATAGCGTCGACCAACCGCGGATGATCCAGAATGGAATCGCGCGTTTCGACATCGCTCAACAGATCGACAAGAGAAACCTGGTCGGTTTGCGAACGCGCCAGCGTGCGCACGATGAACTCGAAATCGGCGGCGGTAAACCGCGCCCGACAATTCGCTCTGACCATCGGGACTTCATAATGCGTAATCCCCGCCCCTGTGGCAAGCAAGATTGTTAGCGCGGCGTGTATTGTCGGAACAGGGCATCTTTTCTCTGCACCGCGCGAACTTCTCACCCTGCCTGCCCACGAGCGTGATCTTGCGAAATCGCCAAGCGTTTGCTTTTAGGCTGGCCTCCTCCTCAACGTGCGCAAGATCGGGGTCGAGCCTGACAATAAGCGGTGAGCACAACACACCAAGATAGCTTTAATAGGTCAAATAAATCTATTTCAAATTCTTAATTACAAAGTGACTATGACAATTGAAAAATGGGTGAAGGAAGAAAAGATACGCTTGGGACGCTTTGAGATTTACTGTGCTGATGCACAGAAAAAAGAAGCAAAGTCGTTTCCACTTAAGATGCCGCGAAGCTGTTGGAGTGGACAGTATCGCACCTGGGATGATTCATTAGATGCTTTATCTATCCGCTAATGCCATCCACAACATGCAAATGGGAGAAATCAATAGTGAAGTATCAAGATACTGGCACGAATGGCGTAACAAAGGCTACCAAATGGAGGAGCCGCCGCGGATAAGTGCCGATTGGTAGAGGGACTTCACGGGCTCGTTATAATTCATTAGTCGAAATTCCGGGTATCGCCATATTCCTCGCCGAGCGGGGAAACATGGTATTGCGGTGCCTCCAGGATGGCTTCCTTGCTCACGTTCACAAATACCTTGGATTCCTCATAACTGATCCGGTCGATATGCTTCGGTGAAATCACGATCTCCTTGCTGGAATACCAATGACCGGTCTGCACAACCACGTGACAAATCGCCCAACCGTTGTCGTCGATGATAAAATCATTGACGTGGCCGATCGCTCCTTCGCTGGTTTGGATGGGGTAGCCGCTAAGAGCCTGTGTGCTTTGCAGATGAACATCGTCGCTTGCCTGCTTACTGGGCATAAGATGCGGCGGCGGCGGAGCCTCGGGAAAACCGCCCACGCCCCACGTTTCGACTCCGTCCCAGTAAGCTTGATATTGTAGCGAGACTGGCTTGTGCAACTCAATCGCGGGACTGTTTTCAATCTGTTGCCGAGTCAGATTCACGAGCAGGCAGTCGGCGTCTTGATGCAGGTTTCCGAAAGCATGGGGAGAGATCAGCACCAAGCGACCCGATAGCCATGAACCTGTGTCCGCGACAACATAGCGGATGGCCCATTGTTGATCATTAAAATAGAAGTCCCTCACATGGCCGATGTCGCCGTCAGAGGCGCCAAGCTTTTTCCCGTAAAGCTGTCTAAGGCTTCGCAACATAACTTTAGCCTTTCTGAAGACGGGTTTGACCTATCGAGACCATGCGATCAGATACTTGAATTCGCAAGCGCCGGCGCAAAATGCCACAACAGCGAGTGCCATCGTATCAACTCCTGAAGGGATCACAGGGGGTCGTCAAGAAAGGCGTTTATCCTTCTGTAAAGGAGGTATCGCATGTGAACCCTTACTTGCCCGCCCTCACTCATCTAACCCCATTGATCCACGTCCTCGATGCCCTACGCACCTTCATGCTTGCCGGCAGCACATCAGCAACTCGCGTTTCGGGTTTGCCGTTGCGCGGACTCAATCTTATCTGCCGGAACGCGGCGCAGATTTCGAACAAGTCTTAGTTTCGACAGTGTCCAGATGATCCACTTGGTCGGGTCAAATTGCCACGGCTTCACTCCGTTACGGTAGTCATGCTGAAATTCGTGGTGATAGTTGTGATAGCCTTCGCCCATGGTGAAAAGGGCGAGGAAGAAAGAGTCGCGCGCGCTGCACCTGGTTGAATACGGCTGTCGTCCGATCGTGTGACACGCGCTGTTAATAAGAAACGTGCAATGCTGCAGCACAACGACTCGCGCAACCCCCGCGATCAAGAAAGCACCGAGCGCTCCCTGCCATCCATTCCACAGAGCGCCGAGGATGGCCGGGATGCCGAAACTGACCACGACCGCGATCCACTGGACGTGTCGATCTTGCCAGCAAACGAGCTTGTCTTTCTGCAGGTCGGCTACGTTGTCGTACGGCTGATCGCTATCCAGTTTGAAAAGCAGCCAACCGATATGCGCGAAAAAGAACCCTTTCGAAATGCAGTACGGATCATCGTCATGATCCACATGCTTATGATGACGGCGATGTTCACTCGCCCACATCAAAACCGAATTTTCAAACGCGGCCGCGCCAAAAATAAGTGTGAAAAGCCGGATCGGCCAGCTGGCCTGGAAGGTAATGTGCGAGAAAAGCCGATGATAACCTAACGAGACGCTAAATCCGCAAGCGGCGAGCATCGCAAAGAAGAGTACGACCTGAAACCAATCAAGCCCGAAAAACCAGAGATAGAGCGGGACGGCGGTCAATGTGAGAGCCAGCGTGCCAATGAGAAAAGAACTGGTTAACCAATTGATGCGATCGAGTGGCAATCGGAAAAACAGGCGCTCCGGCCGCACGTTCGCTTTATCGGGAAACGTGAAGTTCCCTCCGTTGGCGATAAAGGAGCTGTCGTTCATGGCGTCTGCTCGGCTTTGTTCCAGCGGCTCAGCGTGCCGATTTGATACACAGCAGTCTTGCGTCCCAGCGCATCCCACGTGCGGAAACCCGTCCTGCCTTTTTTCAGCGCGCCGACAGCCGCTTCATTCGTCCCATATAATCCGAGTGCCCAACGAGCATTGCCGACGACGAGCTCGAGATAACAGCCGAGCGGAGCTTGGCGAAAGACAAATTCTCCGACAGACGTTCGTAAAGTAGAGATCGTTTTATTGGCGCTTGCGATCTGTCGGTCATGATGCTGGGAATAATTTCTTTTTACCGGTCTGTGTTGCACCGTAAACAGGGCGCCATTTTGTGTGATAGTGAATTCCATAATCGTTTGTTTGAAGCGGTTTCGAAAGCGACCTGATGTCATCGGTCGAGACTCGCTGTCATTGAGATATTTGTTTTAAGCAGGCGGGAGATGGGACAGTTTAATTTTGCCGCGATCGCCGCACCCATGAAACCCGCTTGAGAGGCGTCCGGAACGTTCGCATGGACGTCGAGCTGGATGTGCGTGACCGTCCAGCCCGCGGCTAAATCTTCGAGCGTTGCGGTTGCAGTGGTTTCAATGCGCTGCGGGTGGAAACCGCAAAGACCAAGCTCATTGGAGAGGGCCATGGAAAAACACCCGCCTAACGAAGCCGCGATCAGTTCGTCCGGATTGGTGCCTCGGCCCTCCGCGAATCGCGTCCGAAAGGAATATTGCGTCTTAGAAAGAACGCCGCTTTCGGTGGTTAAAGTCCCTTGGCCCTCATGAAGGTTTCCTTTCCAAAGAGCTGAAGCGTTTCGGTCCATAAAGGGCAAAGCACTACCCATCTGCTCGTTGCCGGCCAATATGTTCTTGGTAGCACGCCATACTTTTTAAGTATAGCCCGTCTGCCTGTGGCCGACCGGTCTTATAATTCCTTCTTTGCATTAACGTGCCGAGCCGGTTTACGATCAGCGTCTTAACCCCAAATGGAACTTCGTCATCTGCGCTACTTCGTCAGCGTTGCGGAAGCGCTGAGCTTCACAAAAGCCGCTGAAAAGCTGCACACCGCACAGCCTTCACTCACGCGGCAAATTAAAGATTTGGAAGAGGAACTCGGTGTCCGGCTTCTGAACCGGACAAAGCAAAAGGTCAGCCTGACAGACGAGGGCCGCTCCTTTCTCGCCGATGCCAAACGCCTTCTTGCTCTCGCAGCCGAAACGGTCGAGTCCGTCCGGCGATTGCACAGCGGCGAGGTTCGTGCGCTCAATATCGGGTACGTCAGCAATCTCTTTTACGATTTGCTGCCGAGGACTCTCGCTTCGTTCCGTCAATTGTTTCCCACTGTTTCGGTTAACCTCTTCGACATGTCGTGCGGTGAACAATTTCGCGCGCTTGAAGATGGCAAGCTCGATCTGGGTTTCGTTGGATTACACGAGCCAATTGCTCGGCGCGGATTGGAATTCCGGACCATTGCGTCCTACAAAACCGTCGCCGCCTTGCCCAAAGACAATCCGCTGGCGGCCAAAACGACGGTCGCGCTGAAAGCTCTCGCACCCATGTTTTTCATCGGAATGTCAGAAGCGAGCTATCCTTACTATCACGAATGGTTGAGCAAGACCTGTCACCGCGCCGGTTTTACCCCGAAGGTTTTGCAGGATGTCGATCTTGAACGAACGATGATCCACGCCATCTCCGCTGGTTTGGGTGTCGCCCTCGTCCCCGAGCAGCTAAAAAAACTCCCGCACAAAAATGTCGTATTTCGCCCGGTCATGCCGGCCGTGGCGACCGAAGCTTGTGTCGCGTGGAAAGGCGAAAATCTGTCCGCTGCTCTGAAAGCCTACGTGGAAATCGTCGAGCGCGTTGGCCGGAGCATCCGTTGATCAACGGAACGGCCGCCGGTGAAGTCGCCTGGCCGTTTGCTTTCCACCGGGCCTCCTCCTCAACGTGCGCAAAATCGGGGTCGAGCCTGACAATAAGCGGTTAGCGCGATGTACCAACACGGCTTTAACTCAATCCAGAAAGATAAAATAAATGAATACATTGAATAAAGTAACAACATGGAATCCGCTTAGAGAGATGGAACA
>JBARAJ010000186.1:0-2682 GCA_049791915.1 Candidatus Udaeobacter sp. | reverse complement strand
TTGATGAAGTCGACGGCGCTGAATTCCATTATGCCGGGTCAGTACACAGGTCAGGACTAGACATCGGAACACTAATCATCGGATTTTGGCGTGGAATTCCCGACATGGAATTTTCCTTCGCCGCCCCGGTAAAGGGCGACCAACCGGGCGATTAGGACCGCCACATAAAGAGAGCCCGTCATGGCTTCCATGGCCGCAAGCCAGCGCGCGAACCTTGAGACTGGCATGATATCGCCGTATCCGACCGTGCTTAGTGTGATGAAGCTGAAGTAGAAAGCGTCGAAACCTGCCATCGTCTGTTTTGTTCCGCTAGCCGCATTGAACGCGAAGGCATTTGGAGTCACCTGGGCTACGAGCCAGTAAGCTACTGTCCACAACAAGCCAAGCATCAGGTAAGCTGAGATGCTCGCGCAAAGGACTTCGGTGTTAACCGAAGGCGCACGCAAAACGAACCGGAGCAAATTCGCCACCACGAAAGCAATCAAGGCGAGTCCCGCGACAAGGAACACTGGCGGTGGGACCAGGTCCGGCCGGAAATGGCTGATCCACCTGCCGGCGATCGCTGGAACAGCAAGCACAAGCGCGATGAAGAAGACGCCTTTGCGATCCGCCACAGCAAAAACAGCGGACAGCAGCACCAGGGAAAGCAGAATCGATATAATAACATCCCCGCCTTTGACTTCTTCGACGAAGGGAAAAAAGAAGAAGAGCAACGCAAGAGCAACGAGCAATTCAACTGCCGAGAAGCGATGGAATTTAAGGCGCCGTGGCACCGGCTTCATCGGTCTTGCCTTTTCTCGTTAGGTTTCGACCCCGCTGCCTCATTGCTGTCATTCTGAGCGAAGCGAAGAATCTCTGATCGTTTCTGGAGCGATCCCCCTAGTGGGAATAACCAGAGATGTTTCGGTTCCCTCAACATGACAACGCCGTTTATGAGATGGGCTCTAGTCACTCGTGCACGTCTTCAGTTGTACGGCTGCTTTTCGCGTCATTGGAACAAGACGCCCTTGACGAGCTTGGGAAGGACAGGCGTGATCGAGACCTGCACGTTCCACTCCTGTCCTGAGATTCGGGGGTGCACGGGCATGTATTGCACAGCGAGCTGAAGCTTGACTGGCAACCGGCCAAATTTCACGACCTTGCTCAAGGCCAACCCAACTGGGACAGTCCAGACATCCTCAGATGGCGCGGTCCAGTCCGCTAGGATATTGCCCGAGTACCCGAGGCTCCAGCCCTCACCAAAGAAGAGAGAGGCGATGGGTTGCAGGTTCATCTGGTTCGTGTCGCGCCGGAAGTGTTCGCCGCCGATAGACCACCATTGCTGTGGAAACACGCCAATGAAGAACTCCTTCGTTAGGTAGCCTACCACGGCAGTGGGTCCAAGCTGCCATTTGCCCTGGCCCGTGAACACCGATGTCGCAGTCGGGAAGATGGCGGTAGGCCCGGCTCCGAGAATCCAGTTGCCCGAGTGCGCAGGCGACAGCAACTCTACGAGAGCCAGATCGCCCAGCCCAGTGTCCCGCGCGAATTCGCCGGGCGACGTCTCATGCGGGACGATGTTGTAGAAGGGCATCACCGGCCGCGTGATAAGGTTCCAATCTTTGGTCAGGCTCACTGGCATCACAGGCTGGAAATTCCAGTTGTTGTTCCATTGGCCGTTGTTCAGCTCGAAGTTGTTGAACTGATTCGCGATGGACCAGATGCTGCTCACCGGGTTCGTAAGCTCCCGGTTCAGCTCGCTCGCCGAATCCTCTCCCGTAGAGGATTCGGTGACCGCTCCGTAAGTTAAGTCCTCGCTAGCCTGCAAAGGCAGGCTGAAGGAAACGCGAGAATCACCAGCAAAAGGATCTGGAGTTGCCTTGCTGTTTGTATTGACCTCCGAAGCCTCGTTCGCGCAAATGCCCGGAGTCACAGAAAGAATCCCAAATGTGAGAACGGTGACGCCAAAAACGAGTGGCGACTGTTTCACATTCTACCGTTTGTCTTTTTAGTTCTGGATCAACGAGAACAGCAGCCAACAAGCTGCTGCCCTCGTTTATTCTGTCATTCTTTTACCAATCTCCCATAGCGTTCACGCCCATCGGACCAAACCCACCGAACTGTTGAACTTCGATGTGATGGGGTCCGGCGCCCTCCATTGTCGGCTCCAAAGACTGTCCTGCCATCTGCGCCTGACCTTGCTGAGCCGCCGTCTGGGCCGCTGGATGGTTGGCATACGCCGTCGCGAGCGCATGTTTATAGGCGTTGAACTGCTTTTGGTGTCCGTAGTAGATCTTGTCTTTTGTTCCAGTCGGAAACACATAGAACAATTTTCCCTTGTATTTCACGGCTGTGACCCTGCCCACGGTCAGGTTGGCCACTGCTTGTTGCTGCGCAGGGGTCGTGACCGTTATAGTCCTAAAACCTGCTTGCGTGAGCAAGGCCTCTTTCTGGGCGATAACGTCGCCGCCTGTACCGGTGGTTTGACACGCTGCCAGCAGCGCCAGGACCGCGCCGATACCTGTTAGTGTTAATAGTTTTTTCATGTTTTTCCTTTTGTGTGTGTTCTTTGCTTTGTCAGTTCTACAAAAACATTGGAGCCTGGTTCAAGCGTTAATTTTCAGCGACCGACGCTTCTCTCATTAGCTACCAATCTCCTAAAGACGCCGTGCCCATCGGACCAAAACCATCGAACTGCTCGAC
>JBARAJ010000185.1:0-20475 GCA_049791915.1 Candidatus Udaeobacter sp. | reverse complement strand
GTACTTTTCCCCCGACATGTTCAGCTAACAGCACGCTTAACACACGACAGATCGTCTTTATCTCCCCGCCCGCTGTAAAGACGCCCACGAACCCGCGTTCCGGAATCGCCACGCAAGCCGCGACGATTAATTGCTTTCCGGTCGCGATCGGCGAGTTCGTCGATCCCTGGGGAACACCCTACAACGTGGAAATCGACGGCAATTACGATAACCAAATCACTGTGAATCCCTATGGGAACAATAACGGTGCTGGGCCACAGCCACTGACAATCGGCGTCATCGCTTGGTCGCTCGGTAGCGATGGAGTACTGGGGACTAAAACAACGGGGTGCACCGGCAACAACATCTACACCAACAGCGACGACGTGATTTCGTGGCAGTGATTTCAGTGCTGTTCCGTCTATTTGTGCTGTAGAGTCCGCTGTCCTCAGCGGAGAACAGAGTTGCAACCTGCAGCCGGATGCGCTGAGGACAGCGCACACTACAGCCGTTGACGTAAGCAGCCTTGCAATTTGTTTCGGTTGCAATCGGCAATCGAAAATCTAAAATCGGAAATCACTCCTGCGGGTGTAGTTCAATGGTAGAACGGCAGCTTCCCAAGCTGCACACGGGGGTTCGATTCCCCTCACCCGCTTGTTCACCTATGAAACAGGGCCGAAAACAACAACGAAAGAAATGAAAACCAAAACAATTGCACTGAGCCTGGGCTTGATTTTAGTCTCTGGGGCGTTATACGCGGCTGATCCTTGGGAGGGGACGTGGAAGCTAAACGAATCGAAGTCAAAGCTGACCCGCGGTACCGACAAGGATACGAAGGTCGTCTATGACAGTACTCTAATTCGCGACAAGGTGACCGTGACGACTGACGGCGTCGAGGGGGACGGAACGCCTTTCCACAGCGAGTGGAAAGGGAGATTCGACGGCAAAGATTACGAGATCACCGGCGATCCCGATGCGAATATGCGTTCCTACACGAAGATGAATGATCGAACCCTCTCCATGACCGCCAAAAAGGGCGGTGAGGTCCTGCTCTACGTTTTGATCATCGTGTCTGCTGATGGAAAGAGCCAGGACGTAACTGTAGCCTCGGCCTCCGCTGCGATGAGCGTTTACAAGGAAAAAGCGAACAAAAAAGCGACGGAGAAAGGGTTTAGGAACAAGGCCGTTTACGACAAGGAATAATCCGTTAGGTCCGATCCTGACATTGACGGGGATCAAGTGAACGTGTGCAGGAATTGTCGGTGACATCGGGCGCATTTCATTCGCCATCCGATTGATTCCAAACGGCGAACGATCTGGATTGCTGACGCACATCGCGACGACAAAAACGCGAGAACGGGGTTCGATTCCCCTCACCCGCTTGTTAGCCTCCTAAATCATAATCAAAAAGCCTCAACTCAGAGGACGCGACTACCTTCTCTGGACTTTTTTGACGTTTGACAAATTATCTCTCGACTATGCCGCCTCGCCGTTTAAGGATTTGGAATGGCACAAAGGAAAGAAAACCCAACACCGCCGCCGCCTGAGCCTCCTCCTCAGGGACCTACTGGTCACTAAGACCAGTCGTAATCTTCAGCAGAGTCCAGCAAACGCCTTTGAAACACGGCGTCCTGTCGCTTTGCGCGCTGCTGCGCCCTTTGGCTTCACACCCGCCCATCGAGAGAAGCGGCGCTGATGCGAAATCCCTTACCGCCCGCCGAAGAATCGCCTGAACGATTTGAAGAAGCGGCTCGGCACCGTAGGCGCTTTCTGAAGCTCATTCGGCGCCTGTTGTGCAAACGGCCATTGCGCTCCGCCATGCACCTGGCAGGCGGCGTTTGGCACCTTATCGACAGGCAGATCAATATCGTAAGCCGTACCGGCCGCGCTGCAGCCGGTGGTGGCGAGTTGGTTGGAAATCGAACAGACCGTCGTGTGTTGCAATGGCATGGTGGGTTGCAACGGTTCGGCTGGATAATGTTGTGCCGCTTTATTCATCACCTGAGTCCACACCGGCAATGCCAGCGCCGCGCCGTAACCGTGAGGAATAATCGTGGTCGGCTGATCGAACCCGACCCACACGCCACACGTCAGCGTGGTCGTGTATCCAACAAACCACGCGTCTTTGTAATCGTTAGTGGTGCCGGTCTTGCCTGCCGCCGGCAATTTGAAGCCGAGCGAGCGAGCGCTGGCGGCAGTGCCCTGGGTGAGAACTTCTTGCATCAGCCGCGAAGTCATCCACGTCGCACCCGGGTCCAATGCCGGCGAAGAAATATGCGCGGCAAGGTAAATCGGTTTGTGCCGTTGATCGTCGATGCGCTCTATGATGTATGCCTGCCTGTGCACTCCGGCGTTGGGAAACACAGTGTAAGCGGAAGTCAGATCTTTCAGATTGCTCTCGAACGAACCGATGTAGCTGGCGGGCCCGTGCGGAATCTTTTGAGCAATACCAAGTTCATTCGCGATCTTTTGTACCGTATCGAGCCCGGCGTACTGGCCAACGCGCACGCTCATGGTGTTGCGCGAATGGATCAGGCCATAGGAGCACGGCATGACGCCGCCATAAGTGCCGTCGGAGTTTCCCGGCGACCAGTTGCCGGCGCCGTCAATTTCACCGGGTTGAATTGGGCCATCGCTAATCGCCGAACTCGGCAATAATCCGTGGCTAAAAGCAACCGTGTAAACAAACGGCTTGAACGCTGAGCCGACCTGCCGATTCGCCGGAGCCAGTGCCCGATTGAATTTGCTTTGCGCGTAATCACGGCCGCCCACGAGCGCGCGGATCCCGCCACTTGAATTATCGATCACAAGCGCCGCGCCCTCGAGGTACGGCATGGCGGCGTCCCCTTCTCCGTTTTCCGGCGGCTTATACTCCGCCTTGGTCGGGTGCCGGAAATTGGACTGGCGTTCGATCTTGCTCAGTTGCGTCTCCAACGCATCCTGCGTGAGGTTTTGCAAAGACGGATCTAGCGTCGTGTAAATGGAAAGCCCTCCATCATCCATTTGGTCTTGAGTCAGAATCAGGCTTAAGGCGCGCTGCACAGCGTCCATCGCATAGTTCTCCTGGATCTGTGGCATTCGCTTCGGATGGGTGACGATTTTTGTTTTTTTCGCCTGCTCGGCCTGTGAGGGCGTAATTTTTTTCAGTGCCACCATGCGGTCCAAGACCGCGTCGCGCTGAATTGCCGCGCCCCCGGGATTTTTCAACGGCGAGAAACGATTCGGGCCACGAATCAGACCCGCCAGCAGCGCAGCTTCCGAAAGATTCAGTTTTGAAGCGTTCTTCCCGAAGTAAGCTTGTGAAGCGGTCTCGACTCCGTAACAACCGCTACCGAAATAAATGCGGTTAACGTATAGCTCGAGAATCTGTTGCTTCGTAAACTCGCGTTCGATTCGCAGCGCCACCATTGCTTCCAGCAGTTTTCGGCTGAACGTGCGGCCGCCCAGAGGAAGGCTGTTGCGCGCCAGTTGCATCGTGAGACTGCTTGCGCCTTCCTTCGCCTTCATACTAACGACGTCACGGCTCAATGCACGCAGCACTCCAGGCCAATCAATACCTTTGTGGTCATAGAATCGAGTGTCCTCGCGCGCCAGCACAGCCGCGATGAATTCTGGTGAGACTTCGCTCAGCGAAACCTTGAGACGATTCGCGCCTGCAAGGCGGCTGTAGATTTTGCCATCGACATCGTAAACGGTGCTTCGTTCCGGCATTTCTCCGACATTTTTCATGTCGAAGCTTTGCGCCCATGTCCCGTAAAAGAGAAAAACGGCGAACACAGCGCCAGCCAATAAAAGAAGCAGCGTTACCTTCCAGCCGTAACGAAAAAGAATATTTCCGCGCGCTTTCTTCGGGCGTCGAAGGCGGGCGAACAATTTCATAGGCTAGGAAACAAGCCCGAATCTAGCCGCACATCGCGTGGCGCGAAAGAAAACCAAATCGCTCGCTGCCCGAAATACGAATTGTAAGGCGTCCGCCGAGGCAGACGCGGTGACGTTTCAAGGAAACGCCGTACAACGTCTACAAGTTGAGTTTTACCACGCCCTCGTGTTGCTCGTTCGCGCACGGCGCGTTGGTCGGGACGTCGGTCGTAGCATCGCTCGCGTCGACCAGTTTGTTCTCGACGAGATAATGTTCGACGTCTTCGCCGCTGACATCGGCAAGCATCCGGCCGTTGATCTCGACACACGGTGAAAGCGGCTGCCCACTTTTGGTTTCCATTTCCCAGCGGAAGGCCGGGTTTTGAATGATGTCCTTCTCGGTGTAGGGCAAATTGTATTTGGCGAGAACCGCGCGGACACCGGCGCTCCAGCCACAATAGGTCTTTAGATATGCTGTAACTTCTGGCTTTTGCATCGGCAGAATATATCACAACTTTAAGGCCTGTAATCTAGGTTCGGCATCGAAAGTTATCAGCGCTTCGCCAGGGCAGACCTCAAGGATTTCAATCGTAACAGCCGGTGAGATTGGCCGCGCAGCACAGCCATGACTGTTTAGCCGCACGATGCATATGAGTGAATGCTGTGAATCGTTTCGTAGTGGTCGGTCTGTTGGTTTTAATCGGCGTTCTTCCAGCAGCGGCGAAAAAGAAGGCGACGCCAAAGACGCATGCGCCGAAGACGGCGGAGATCGAGGCGGCGACGCGACTCCAGGTTTTTCTAGATCGCGCAAACTTCAGCCCGGGCAAGATCGACGGCCGCTACAACGATTTTACCCGGAAGGCACTTTCGCTTTACCGCGAATCGCGAGGGGAACAGCCGCAGCCCACATCGCCACAATCCAGCCGGCACCCTAACGTCGCGCCTGACGTTTCCGGACTCGATCTCGCCAGTGTGGACCCGGTGTTCGTTTCATACACCGTTACCGAAGCGGACGTTCAAACTGTTGGACGGTTGCCCGGTCACGTACCTGAGGAGGCAAAATTGAAATTTCTGCCCTACCGTGATGTTGCCGATGCAATTGCGGAAAAATTTCACAGCGACATTCATTTCCTCGACCAACTCAATCCCGGGAAATTGAAAGGACTTAAAGCAGGCGATCAGCTGAAAGTGCCGAATGTCGAGCCATTCGAACTCGCTTCGGTGAAAGACATTAAGCCCGGCAGCGAAACTGCCTCGCAAGCGCCGAACGAAGTTGAAGATCAACCTGAAATCCAAGCGCCAACTCCGGTCGAAAGTGGAGCATCAAGAAATGTCGCCACAAAAGTGGATACGAAAACAAACATGCTCGGAGTTTTCGAAGCCGAGAAGCTAATCGCCGCGTATCCTGTCACGATCGGGTCCGCGCACAACACCTCACCAATCGGTGAGTGGAAGGTGCGAGGCATGTCAAAGTTGCCCACGTTTCGTTACGACAAGGAGATGCTCGAGCACGGCGAACGGAGTGGTCATTTCTACATGCTCCCACGGGGACCGCGGAATCCAGTGGGCGTCATGTGGATTTCTCTTAACAAGAAAGGCATTGGCATTCACGGCACCAACGATCCTGGTTCGATTGGACACGCTGAGAGCCACGGCTGCATTCGCCTTGCGAACTGGGATGTTGTGCGGCTTGCCACAAAAATCAAAACGGGCGATAACGTTTCAATTCACTGAATTGAAATGAGTGAAACGCTAGCCGCTCGCGCCCAAGCTATTTTGCACGACTGGGTGCAATCCGAAAGCCTGCGGAAACACTGCTATGCGGTCGCGGATTCGATGAAGCATTTTGCGAAATTGCGCGGCGAAGACGCCGATCTCTGGGAAGCCGTCGGATTGTTGCACGATATGGATTACGAGCGGCACCCGAATCTCGAACGCAGCGCTACCGAAGGCCACCCGTTTGTAGGCGTGCCCTGGCTCCGCGAAAACGGTTGGAGCGAAGAGGTGTGCCGCGCGATTCTTTCGCACGCCGATTACTCAGGCGTTTCGCGGGAAACGCCACTCGAGAAGACTCTGTACGCTGTGGATGAGCTAAGCGGCTTCGTCGTGGCGGTCGCGCTCGTGCGTCCGACGAAAAGCATTCACGACGTCGATGTGCGCGCGGTGAAAAAGAAAATGAAAGACAAGGCGTTCGCCCGCGCCGTCAACCGCGAGGACATCACGTGCGGCGCAGAACACTTGGGAATGCCGCTCGACGACGTCATCGCGCAAGTCATCGCCGCGCTAAAAGGTGATGCAGAACGGCTGGGCCTCGTCGGAGCGTCATAGCGAAGCCGGGCTTACAGTTTTTCCGCGATGATTTCCAGCACTAACGGTGTGAGCATCCGGGCGTTTGGATTTTTCTCTGCGCTCGCGAGAGCGATGCGAACTTGCTCGGCAAATTTGTGATCGATTCGCCCTATTTCAATCAGGCGCTCCAGATAGGTCTCGATGAATGTGGCAGGCCATTGCCACATGTAATCGCTCGGGCGGAGGCAAAAGATGTGCGGTCTTGCGGAGCGAATCACAAAGCCATTCTCCCCAAGAAGTCCAGGTAATTGGAGCGCACCGTCCGGTTCGCCGCCGGATTCCCGCCATGTCGCGATCACCTGTTCGCGGAAACGTTCCTGCATTGGCAATCGCGGAAAGAATCGCCACGTCTCGTAATGTCCATACTCGTGAAAAATAGCGACGCTGCCCTTTGGCATAACACCGCCAAGTTTTTCAATCAATAGAGACTGGTCATTGACAAAGGAGATAACCCAGCGGCACCACGCGAAATCGTAGTCGCCCTTCGGCAAATCACCTTTCATCAGATCCAGTTCGTGAATCTTTACGTTCGCGAGCGAACGCGCGCGGCAGGTTGTTTCCATCGCGCGAATGAAGTTTCGCGAACGTTCGAGCGCAACGACTTCACCGGTGGGCCCGACGATCTCAGCCAGATCAATGGCCGCGTAGCCAGGACCGGCTCCGACGTCGAGCACGCGTTTGTCAACTGTGATTCCGGCTCGTTGCCAACAATCCAAAACAACCGGTCGCCAGACGCGATGTTGCAGGCCGAGCCTGGCTAATTCCTCCTCATGCGTGCCGAGGACATAATCGCGTTCCGCTGCCATTCCTGATCGTCACTGATCGACGCCGGATTACAAACGCGATTTGTTCTTGCGCACTCGGATCCGTCCCCGGCGCGTCAGCGATTCTCCAGATCGAGGAGAACAGAAGCGACACGCGACATTTTCTCTTTCGAGAGTTCGGGATAGATCGGAAGTGAGAGACAGCGTTCGCACAGTGCTTCCGTCACTGGCAGGTCGCCTGATCGATAATCAAGATGCGCGTAAGCTTTTTGGAGGTGAATCGGCACAGGATAATGAACAGCACTTTGGATCCCGACATCCTGCAAGGCAGAGCGGACGCGATCACGTTCTGGAGTTTCAATCACGTAGCAATGCCAAACGCACTCTGAATTGGAAAGATGGGCAGGTAACTTGTATGAGGAGTTCTTCAACAATTCTGTGTATTGTCGCGCGCGATCAATGCGAGCCGTGTTCCACTCGTCGAGATGCCTGAGTTTTATGGAGAGCACAGCCCCCTGGAAGCTATCCATGCGGTAGTTATACCCGATTTCGTCGTGCAAGTATCTTTGGCTTTGCGCGTGATCGCGGAGGGAGCCCGCGCGGTGCGCAATGGATGCGTCGTTCGTGATCAAAGCACCGCCTTCCCCGTACGCCCCGAGGTTTTTACTCGGATAAAAACTAAAACACGCAATTTGGCCAAACTGGCCTACGCGTCTGCCTCGGTATTTTGCGCCATGGGCCTGCGCAGCATCTTCTATAACCGGTACCCCATGTCGCTCAGCAATTTCGTTGATGCGGTCCATCTCTGCCGGCATTCCATACAGATGCACCGGGATAATTGCTTTTGTGCGGGACGTGATCGCCGCTTCGAGGTTGTCCGGGTTCAACGTGCGGCGGACAGGGTCAATATCGACGAAAACCGGCGTTGCGCCGACATAGCTAATGGCCCATGCGGTAGCTATGAACGTCATTGAGACAGTGACGACTTCGTCTCCCGGCCCGACATCGAGACATCGCAAAGCCAGATGCAGCGCGCTAGTACCGCTGTTCAGGCTGACACAATGATCAACTCCGCAGTATGCGGCGAATTTGGCCTCGAAATCTGCTGTTGCTGGTCCCTGGGCGAATCTGCTCGATTCGCAAACTTCCTCCAATGCCGTCAGCACTTCTCTACGAAGCGCGTCGTATTGGACTTTCAGATCCAGATATGGGACAGCCTTCATAAGAGTGTAGTCACGTTACGATCTGTTTGCTCATGTTGAGTTTTTTTTGTGATCATACCCATGGGCGCAGACGGGTCGCAACGTCAAGCGGCAAGTAGCAAATGGCAAATTTTCTGAGATTCGGACAAACGAGCGTCCGCCGGGTGAATGTGCGCAGTTACAACCACCGGGAGCGTGGTCCTACCGCGAACGCCCGCCAGCCTGCAGCACAGGCGACACTGACGCAACTGCATTACCCGAAAACGTGTTACCGCTCATTGTGACGTGCGACGGATTTGTAAACACCCGAAGCAGGGCGATCCCGTAACGTTGTGCAGTGTTACCAGGACTATTGCCGGTAGTGTTGTTCGTTATTGCAACGTTTGCAGCATCGACAACTGCTATTCCAGCATACTTCAAAGCACGAGGGTTCCATGAAGTATTAAAAGCTGCGCCGGTTCCGCTGCCACCTTTAACGGAAATAGGGTTTGGCGGCGTTGCCGTATAGACACCGAGGTGATAGCTAGTGGTTCTACTTGGGAGAGTGATGGAGGTCACCGACCCGCCAGCATCGATAGCGGTAACCTGAACTTGTGCTGGTTTGATATATCGTCCCCCAGCGAAAGTGAGAATGTCTCCCACTGTGTAGCCGCTCCCGCTGGAGGCGATGTCCGTTCTTTGCCCCAGAAGTGTGTATGTCGTACCGGCGCCGGCGCCGATATCTGATACGGAGTTGTTGCTAATCACCGTTCCATTGCTGGCTGTACCTATGCCAATGTTTTCACATCGGCTGATGCGATTGCCAGAGATTGTGTTGCCTTCGGATTTATCTGGCCCGCCAGTGGCGCTACCAACGGCGCCCCAGGACATGTCGATTCCAGTATAGCATTTGGTAATAGTATTGTTTCTAAGCACCACATTGCGGGCACCGGTAGCGACATAGACACCGCCAAAGGGACTGCCAGCGAGATAGCAGTTCTCCACTGTTACCGCTCCGACAGCAGTGATCTGGATACAATCGTACCCCGGGTTAGTGGAACGACAGCCGGAGATAACGGTGCCCTCGCAACCCCCCGTCTTATTGTTCAGCGTCGTGATGTTTTGCCAGTCCGAGCCGTCAACATCGCACTTGAACAGCCTGGTACTCTTACTCGCGGATAACCCTACGCCGATCTGTTCCGCGTTGGTGACCTTTACATTCTCTACCGTGCAGTGGCTGCTTTGGAATAGCAACAATGCGTAACCGATAGGCTTTTGACTCGAGCGCTCGGCCTTATTGCCGTCGATTGTTAGGTCTCTGATTGTTGTCCCGTCGGAGCTCGCTACAGCCACAATGCGCGTGGCAGCTGTGATTCTTGGCGCTTTGATGATCGTCGCACCCTTACCCGCCCCTTGAATAGTGATCCCGCCCTTAGTGACGCCTATAATAGCAAGGAAGGTTCCCGCGGGAATCTGGACGGTCCCATGAGCCGCTGTGGCAGCCGTCACAGCACTGGCAAACGCTGCGGTATCATCAGTCACCCCGTCGCCTCTAGCTCCATAGGCTTTGGGGTCAAAAAGCTTCCCGTCCTTGTTAGGCGCAGTCGAAGCAGCGGGCGTAGGCGCGGTGACGTTGCTGGCAGGATCGGCAATCAAAAGCTGGCCGACAAACGCTATGCTCGCCGTCATGCAAACGAAAAATGTCCAAAGGCGCATAGCTTTTTATGGCCGCGTGTCTGGTGGTGAAGGATACATACATTGGCAACAAAATCCACACACGATCATGCGGACCTGAGAATGACCATGGCAATAGTGTTCTCGGGAACCAAGGGCAGGCCCCCTGAAACATTTTGCAGGTAGAACGTGGTACCGTCGCGGACCCATAGGTCAGTTTCACGGGAGGAACTACCGGCCCCGCTTCTGGAGAAAACGGGGCCATCCGGGGCATCCACATGAACTTCGACCTCGCTTGTCGCGTAACTCATCCACGATAGGGTTGTGCGCCCTAGACCGTGTGAATCAGTTTGGAAAGGATTTGGCTCGGCTTTGATCGATCCTATCGGCCTGGGTGTAACGGTGCGTGCTTGCAATCCATTTGTCGGGAATACGGCAGCCGTTGGCGGGAGAACATTTCGTGTCTGCATGGGCATTGGGTTATGCGTTTTCTCACAGACCATGTAAACATGGTAGGATGGCAAGATGGCGTTATCGACAAGGAAGTTATCCAGTGCAATAAGCGCCTTTACCAATGGCATAATCTCAGCGTCGTTCTCGTTGAAGTTATTGGCAATTTCGCTGAAGATTAAAAGCAGTAGCGTTCCACCAACGTACCTGAAATGTCTCACTTCAAAGCGGCTGGCGGTTAACGGTACAATTTCGTTGGCACGTATGCTTTCGGAAGGATCCGAACTGTTCATCCCGTCGAGTGACAATCGGAGAGCTTCCTTTTTGATGCCCTTGAGTCTTGGCCCGCTCCGATAATGCTCTGGAATAGCGTTAAGAAAAGCGTCAGCCAGCTCGAGGTCGCGCCGAGGGAACTGCATTTGCGATGGCCCGATATACTCGTACATGACAAACAATCCACCCGGCTTCAGCGTTTGCTTAACTTGATCGAGAAGGTGTTCCAGTTGAAAAACGTGGTGTAACGCGGCATGCACGTAAACGGCGTCATACGTTTCCTTGGGCAATTTCGCGGTGTTCAGATCGGCGACTTCGTACGTCAAACCGTCTAGCCCCTCGTCCTGGGCTGCTTTCCTTGCCCCTTCAATGGCGCCCTCCGCCACATCGACCCCATGAATAAGCTGACAATAGTCGCAACGGCGCAAAACTCGTTCGATCACGCCGAAACCACAGCCAAGTGAAAGCGCTTTAATTGGCTTTGTGAACGCGGCAAGAAGGGTTGCAGAATGGTTGATCCAATCCATTTTCGGATCTCCAGTAGCACGGCGGTTCATGTTTTCTAAAGCGCCCGGTATCTCGATCCATTGCGTCCCCGGGACGTCGCGTTGAGAGTCGCTCCACCATTCAGCCACCTTTTTACTGGGCTCGTGCACGCGAAATCATCCCCCATTTCATGACGCGCTGCAAGATGTGCAGCGGAAATCGTGTTAATCTGCGATTGACGCGAATCGCTTCGAATGTTTAAGCCATCGGACAGGTGTTTAGGCACACCCTGTCGACGTGGCTCCAAGTGCCCCAATCTCCCCAGGATCTATCTGACGAATGAGAAAGCCGATATTTTGGTAGGGCTTGGCCGCCGGGCGCGCCGAGTGTAGCTTCGGCGCGCCACCAAGGACTATTGGACGGGGTTCGTGATCGCTTGCCTTTCCTCAATTGTTGCCAGCCAATTGGGGAACGGGCTTGGTCAGAGGCACAAGCGCCTTTACTCGCTCGATTTGTTTAGCCTGCTCTTTGAGAGTTGCTGTGAGAGCTTTGAGGTCCTCCTGCTGCCGGGCTGCGGTTGCCAGAAGGTCTTTCTTCAGTTGTACGATGGTTGCCTCCTGCGCTTCAACCTTCTTGTGCTCTTTAAGAAATTCGTTGAGCAACATCGCGTTGATGGACTCGTAGCGCACGGTCACAATGTCTTTTTCGCCGTGACTCACCAAATCGGGATTCACTTTTTCCACCTCCTCGGCGATTAGGCCGAATCCTCTGGGGCGCGATGGATCAGCCTCAGGCTTGGCACGGAAGGTGACTGGATTCAGTGAATAGATCGTTTCACTGGCCTTATCGATCGGCTTGATATCGTCCTTGAACTTTCGCGAGGAAGTAAAGATTCCAATGGCGCCGTTGACTTCGTAAAGAAAGAACCCGCCTGTAGTGAATGCCGTGGCGGTAATATTTCCAATCCGGGTTTTGTTGTTCTCGCCGCCAACCCCCGTAACATCCGAGCCAATAGAGATATTTCCGCTCTCCCCGCCCGTATAATTGTCACCGGCACGCCAACCCAAAGCAGTGTTGTTGCTGCCGGAAGTGCTGAACTCTAACGCACGCCTGCCAATTGCCACGTTTTCCTCGCCGCTTGTTAAGGCGTTGAGCGCTATGCTACCAACCGCTGTGTTGGCGCCGTCGAGCACGGTCGTACCGTTAAAGCTAAAGAGCGTTAGGTCGCCGACAGCGATATTAAACTCGCTGGTTGTGTTGTTGTACAACGCATTATAACCAAATGCCGTGTTTTGATCGGCGGTGGTGTTGTTGTAGAGTGCTTGAAAACCAGCGGCCGTGTTGAACTGGCCGCTAGTGTTTAAATAGAGCGCTCGAAAGCCGTCGGCCGTATTCTTGGAAGCCGTGTTGTTGTAGAGCGCTCGATAACCGGTGGCCGTGTTGTAGTTACCGATTACATTGAGGTAGAGCGCCTGTTCACCAGTAGCTGTGTTGTAGCCGCCGGTTGTGTCGTTCCACAGCGCATCAAAGCCCAGTGCCGTATTGTTAATACCAGACGTAAGGTTGAAGAGGGCATTTTGACCCTCAGCAGTAGTCTGATTGGGATAGCCTCCGTCCGGTGGAGGGTTAAGTTCTGCCCTCGTCGTGGACGAAAAGGCAAAGGACGCGACGGCGATTGTAATAAAAACACAACCGCGTCGCCAAGCTGAGCTACCGGTTGATTTGGGTAAACGTAGAGCATTCATATTCTTAATTCTTCCTTATTGGGGTTGATTGTTGAACTGCATTGACTGCTATCCAGTTTCGCGCTGAACCGGGAACCAATTCCGACGTGGACGCTTTAATCGGCGGCTTCGCTTCGGCTTGGTTCACGGTTCCGGTTGAATCTTGAAATCGCGTAAAGCGGTGACTCAGCGCAGGTCTGGCCCTGGAGGCTTTTCAGCCCGCCCAAAGATGCGTTGAAGCTTCGGCTGACACGATCGGGTGCATTCGTATCAAAAAGCGGTTTCATTTGTCAAGCTTAAAACGGTGGCGAATTCAATGTCCTGTATAGGGTGCTGCCATCGTCCCGAAAGGAAAAGCAGCGGGGTCGCCGTACCGATGCTGTCAGTAGTTAGCGGTTTTATTGACCATTTGCGGCCGTCAGCGGCGCGGGTTTGCTCAGTTCAAGCCGCACGCTGACGTTTTGGATCTGATTCGCTTGGTCCTTCAGGCTCGCACTAAGGGCGTTGATTTCCTCTTCCTGTCGTGCCGTAGTGGCTTCGAAGTCTTTCTGCTGCCGCGCCGCAATCGCCTCCCGTTTTGCAGCAACGGACTTTAAGTGAATGATGGTGGTTTCCAAATCCTTCACTTTGGCGTGCTCTTTGAGGAACTCGTTTAGCAACATTGCGTTCACCGCGTCGTAGTGCACCGTTTGGAGTTTATTGTCCCGACCGCGTTTGACCAAAGCGGGGTTCACTTTTTCCACTTCCTCCGCCAGGAGACCAAACTGCTGGACACCCCTAGGATCAAATTCCTTTTTGTAGTGGAAAGTGACTGGCCGGAGCGCAAGGATCGCATCGCTTGCTTAATCCATCGGTTTAATGTCGTCCTTGAAACGCGCCGAAGAAGGGGGGTTGACTGTACCCAGTTTGCCGTCGCTCGTTATGAATACCGGGTCGCCGCCTGCGGCGTCTGCGCCGCAGATACCCGCTATAAAGGTAGCCGTCCCATGTGAGTCGCCGATGCGGATGGTGCCGGATTCAGCAGCGACACCGTCGTTGCCAATATCGATATTAAAATTTCCCGTGGTGAGATTGCCACCGGCGAAAACGCCCACTGCGATATTGCCGCCACCACTGCTGTTGTTTAAGAGAGCTTCAAGTCCGACGGCGGTGTTGAGACTGCCAGTAGTGTTACTGTAGAGCGTATCCTGACCGTTAGCTGTGTTGATCGTACCAGCCGTACTGTTGTAGAGCGCTCCTTCCCCGTTAGCCGTGTTGGCGTAGCCGCAGCTTTTGTTATAGAACGCGTAATCACCGGCGGCCGTGTTATCCGTGCCATCGGCGTTACGATAGAGCGCCTGATAACCATTAGCTGTGTTGCGGTCACCGAAGTTGAAGTAGAGCTATTGATAACCTGTGGCCGTGTTGCAGCTACCAATGGAGTTGTTGTAGAGCGCATAGCCGCCATTCGCCGTGTTCTCGCCACCAGTGGTGTTGGGGTAGAGGGCTTGATAACCGTTGGCCGCGTTATAGTAACCGGTGGTGTTGCTATAGAGCGCTTCAAAGCCGGCGGCGGTGTTATCGCCGCCAGTGGTGTTGTGATAAAGCGCTTGCGCACCAGCAGCCGTATTATAGCGACCGTTGGTGTTGAAGAACAGTGCCAGATAACCATCGGCGGTGTTCTTGGTTCCCGTGGTCAGGCTAAAAAGAGCGTTGGTGCCTTCGGCGGTGTTGCCGTTGACATAGCCACCGTCTGACGCCGGAGTTACCGCTTGAAAAGTTGAGCAAAACACAAAAAGCAACAGAGAACGAAGACGCCTCGACAGAGCGAGGGGACTACAGCAAATGTGCTTTTGAGTTGGATTGATGAGTTCATAGATAGATCTCTTTCTTTTCCCGATCGGGTTGACGGACGGGAAGTTTCCGGGAGTAGCATCCCGCCCCAAATTTCAGATGTGGCTACGAAAAATCTTTACCAAAAATCCCGCTAGCTAGTCAAGCCAAAGCAGGCGAGTGGTGATTAACTGCAGTTGTTGGCGAATTGTCATGCGTCAAATCTTAGCCACGATTTATACGCGCCACGCCCGCCACTACAGCTGCAGCGCGTAAGCTTCTGCCTGCGCGATGCCGATTGTGCCGCCAGCACCGCGCACGACCGTTGTGTAGTATCCCGGCTGCAAATTTAACAGGATAGCGGCATCGCGATCGTCGCCCGGCGCGAGGCCGGTTGCCTCGATTTGCGCTTGCTGGTTGCTCTTCCAATTATCGTTGGAGGCGATGAATGTCCCGTTGACGTCATACACCTCCAGGGTCGGATCGCGCAGCGCGAAGGGGACGCCCTGCGAAATGAGATCAGGCCCGATGGCACGGAAAAGGACGGTCTGCGATGCGCGACCAGCTACAGTAACACCACCAATCAACGCGTTACCACCAGCGATGAGGCCTCGCGCGGACATGTTGGCCACTGTTGCCGTGGGCGGTTGGGAGAGATCGAACATCTGGAGCTGGCCAATGCCGGTCGCGTTGCCCGCCCCGCGAACGACCAACGTGTAAGAACCCGCTGCTAACGTCCGAGCCAGCGCCGATTCGCGTGGATCGGACGGCGCCAGGCCATATGCCTGCAGTAGACCGGCGTTGACATCATTTGCCCAATCGTTGTTATAGGTAATGAGGTTGCCGTTTTTGTCGCGCAACTCCAGCACCGTGTCCTGCAATCTGCCGTTGACCTGGAGCGATGGCCCTAACGCTCGAAACACTACGTTCTTCGAACCGCTACCTTGAACGACAAATTTGCCGATCACTACATTGTTGCCGAGCCCAACATACGCTTGCCAGGTTGAGTTTGCCAGTCGCGGCGAATTATAGAGGCCGAATGCACCTACGGTGCCACCTGTAGTGGCGACATAGACTTTACCGTTTGCAATCGTGGGGAGGCCGAACTTGGTATTCGAGCCAAACTGATCGCGCGCATTGGGTGCCTGGTTAGTGTTGTAAAGCTCGAGCGATAGGTCGCTCGCGTCGTAAGCATGCAAAACTGCGGGGTCCGCATTTTCCGCGGACCACACGATACCAAAGGCTGTTCCGTTGGACGAGATGCTCGGCGTGGTTCCCGGAAAACCGAATGTATTGTTACTTCTCGAGACTGCGCCGGCATTCAGGCGCGCATTTGTGAAAGTGAACGCGCGGAGAACGTCTCTTACTGCTCCGAAGTAAAGTGTTCCATTGAAAAAGGCCGGCGTGCTGAAATTGAATCCCCCGAGGGACCCGGCCAAATCCTGGTAAAGAGTGGTATTCGCGTTCGGGGTATACTTCCCCATGCCATCGCGATTCGCGATGTAGATGTGCCCGTCTTTTCCAGACCCGACCACAAGCCGACGTCGGATCCCGTTGCCGTCAGTCATATCGGGGAGCACGAGTGGCCCGCCAGAACCAAGGTCATCATCCAGGGTCGATTCCTGGACGGTGTTAAACATCGTCCAATAGTCAGCTACGGATAGAGAATTGGCCGGTGACAATTTCACGAAGCAATTTGCGAAATCACCCTGATTTGGGAAACCGTTGCTATCCAGCGTTGTTTCGAAGGTGCCATTGCCCAGCATTGCGTAAAGAAAGCCATTCGAATCAACCGCTGGCGCCCCGCCAGACTGCCAGATCGCACCCTGGCGTCCATTGGGTGTGAGATTTAGCACGCGAACTTGAGCAAGAGTATGTTCGTCGTAACCGATCACCCAACTCGTATAAGGAGGGCAATCGTGGTGCGATGTCCACGTCGTATAAACGATACCATTACTCAGGGCCAGACCGGCTCGCTCGAAGTATTGCAGGGGGTCGAAAATAACGCTGCCGTTAGAACTGCCGGCACCGGTTCCCGGGTATGTGGCAACGACCTCTACCGGTCCTCCAAATGCCTCTGTGCCGGTGGTGAGGTCGAGGGCGTGTAACCGCTGAAAATAAATTCCCGCGGCATCCTTGCTCATGGTCACGACGTACATTGTCCCGTGAGGCCCGCTTCGGCGATCGATTACCGACGTTGCGGTGATGCCTAGCTCCGGCGTGATTGGGTCGCATTGATCTGTGTCGGCGGGGGTTTCACCAGGCTCGATCAGGGATACGTGCCAGAGCAGGAAACCCGTATCAGCGTCAATTGCATAAACACTGTTGTGCTCGGTGGTCACATACAAAACGTTGTACACACCCCAACCGGGAAGCTCCAATCCCGAGACGATCAGCGGCTGGGCATAAATTTGCCCATCGACGCTGGCGAGGAAGAGTTTTCCGAAATCGGTGACGTTTACATTGTCTGGCCTGAGAATGAACTCGCGCTTATTCAGACCGGTCCGAGGCAGATCATTATGCCAGGTTAAAACGTCTGTTCCGGCGAACGTCGAGCCAGACCCAATTAAGAGGACGATGGCAACAATATTTATCGCGAAAACACGAAGCAAAGACCCAAGTTGCTGAACCATACACGCCTGTTTCGCAAAAATGATAGAATCATGTCAATCAAAAAATGGGTGTTCTACTGAACGAGGGAGATGCTCAAAGAGCGCTCCAGCGCTCTTTAGGGCGAGGGCTCCGTAGCGCGCACCGTCAACTTGCCAATCAGTCTGCGCTTAGGTAGCGCCGCATAGAGTCTGAACTCGTAGCCGCTACCGTGAGTGATCCAGGGCACCTCTTGCGAGCCACTGTCGCCGCGGACGAAGAGCTGCTCAGATCCGCCATCCTTGGAGACCCAAACCTCGGCTTCGGGATGTCCCGGCATATTCCAGCTAATTGTAGTTCTCCCCGGTGCTGAGGCCGATTCAAAAACAACCGGCGACGCACTTAGCGGTGGGATTGGTTCTGAGGTGACAACTATCGTTTTGATCGGCGTGACGCTGCTGTTACCGTAGAGTCGGAACTCACACTTGGACCCAGTTTCGATATCAATGGTCTTCATTCCAACTGGGCCCTCTGCAAAACGCGTCGCAGGTCTTCCGTCTATCGACAAGGTCACGTATGAGGCAACGCCGGAGTGGCTGTCCCAGGAAACTGAAGCCCTGCCTTCATTCGCACCCGGGGGTTGCACCGCGGGGTTTGGGACTGCCACGAGAGTCGGCTCGCAATCCGAAGGTAACTCGTGAAATGAGTAATCGTCCAGCCATGCATTGCCGCTTTGTGTGACAGCGTAGATGGTCGCGTAATGACTTTCTTGTGGAGCCAAACATGTGTTGTGTGCGGATTCCCACTGGTCATTCGTTTCCATAACGCGAACACTGGTAGTAGAGGGATCGAGAGGGTGGTGAAGGGCGTCCAGCCATACGATTTGAAGTCGAACGTGGGCGTCCTTGCTTTTTCCGCGTCGGCCGAAGGCCTGAATGAGATAACAACTACCTGGTTCAATTGTGACAGGGTCCGAAACCAAATAATCAGAGGGTGTTACCAAGCAACTGCTGGTTCCCCCATGCGCCTTTGTGCCAGAGCGATCAATTTTAGGGTGACCTACTCGCGTCCATCGATCAATCTCCGTGCCCGTTCCGGATTCAAAGCCAGGGTTTCCGATCAGCTCTGGGCCTTGAGGCTGGATCTCCTGACTCTGCAACTGGTAAACATGAACGCCTCCCAACATTGTGACTTCCTTTAAGCGGCCGCTCTGCCGAATTGCACGTTCCAACGACTCCCATGTCTGCCAAAGTTGCCAAAATGTAGTGCCGCCTCGATAAAGCGTTTCGTCGACGAGCACAAATTTCGTCCCCCATTGTTCCAGAAGGTCGAGTACCTGGGGCGATGGAAATGTGCTAAGCGTCCCAAAGTAACGCGCATTGGGTGGGTTACTCGCGTACCCCATGATGATTCGCTTACCCGTGAAGCGCGTGGAATACATTGCGGGACCGCTGTAGGCATGCTCCGGGATAGGGTATTCCATGATCGCAAAGTTTCCCGGCTGTGTGGCTAGCCAGCGATCGACCGGCCGGGGAGCTACTGGGGCCATTCCGAAAGGAATAGCCATACTGTCCAAAGTCGCCAGAGTTATGACGATAACAGCGACAACATGCCGACCGATAGCCCGGCGAGGAAAAAGCCCAAGGAGGTAAGTCAAGCCTTGCGCCGCTAATAGGCTGACAGCAAGTTCTAAAAACAGGCCCATTCGAGCCCAACCGCGAAGGAAACTAAATGGTGGAATGTCTTTAAACGCCAGAACGGGTAAAGGAATGTGAGAAAGTGGCGCGAGGTTTGCAGCATCGCGAAGCGAAGGCGGGTGGACGAAGTATAGAGTCGGACCCAAGGCCAACACAAACGCCCCTGCACCCATCGCCATTAACCCGGCTGTAATGCGCCGATCCTTGGAACGAATAATACCTAACAAGGCTAGGGGGACGATCAAGGTTCCAAGATACACTTCCCACTCTCCCCAGATGCCATTGGCGCCGGAACGCCAATGTTGGGCTATCCAGTGACCAAAAAGCGGATGGCGAACTGAAGGAATAAAGAAATCAGCCACGCTTGCCGAAAACGCCTGTGATTCTTCAAGAGACCGCGTCTCCATTGTTCCATGCTTCAGCGCCAGCATGTAAGGCACCGCGAATGGAAGTACTAGCACAGCAGCACAGGCGACCGCTGCTAACCCAGGTTTGATCAGCCGAGCCAATCGCTCTGGGTGCTTGACGTAATCGAGACGAAGACTGAGATAGAGAACGGCCGCTATGGGCAATAACGAAGCATAGTACCAGCTAACCAAGGCGCTCAAGGCGTAAAAGAGTCCCACGAGGAGACCCTTGCGGATACTTGGTCTTTGCAGGACCCTCTCAAGGTATAGGAAGAAAAAAGGTATCCATTGAGTCGAAGCGAGTGAAAGGTGTCCGGCTGCGTGCGCGAAATGGTAGGAGCAAAACCCAACACCTATTCCTGCGACCAATGCACCAGGGAAGCCAGCTCGGAACGCACGTGCCAGCAGAAAGGTCCCGAAGCCTGTCAGAGCAAAAGAGGTTATGATCAGCAGGTTATATGTGGCAACTTCGCCCAGCCACCGTGTGAGCGGGACGGATACCAGAATAGTCGCCGGTGAAACTTCCCCTAAATTTCTAAACAGGCTGAAGCCAAACGGGAAATAGATAGACGGGTCGAAGAAAGGGGAGCGATGTAGCTCGATGGTGGCATGTGCCGTGTACCAGAGCGCCCAGAGAAACTGAAAATTGTCGCCCGGATACGCACCCAAGACCCGATCACCAAGGTGGCTGAGTGCAGGCCAGGTTACAATGACCGCCAAAGTGGTGTAGAAGGTTAGCGCCAACATGTCTTCGCACAGCTTGGGCCGGTTCTGAAATCGCCTTGGCGATTGACTGTAATCCTTCGCTGTCATGTTGGATCTTTTGACACTTAGGCGACTAGGCTCATTACGCAAGCGGCAATGTAAATCACTGCGGTACGAGGCGCAGAAGGAACTGCCGAATCCGTTTGTGGCAGCCTCCATCGACGGTAACCATTACTAGCTTACAGCCGGCTGTGGCGCTATGGGAAACCCGAGGCAGCTCGATTAGTCGTAAATAATCTCGCTCGCGCGACTCCTGTGCACAGTCTTCTGTTACCCTCGTAAAATGTTGATCAACATATCAAACGTTTACCCCTGATCCAAGGTTACAGTTGGAAACGGGGTGAGAAATCCAATACAAGAGCTGTGATCATGACATTGACAAACGATGTGGTCGCTTTCACCTTAGATTCCGCTTTCTCGCTCCGTGCCAAATGATGCCAAATGAAGTTGTCCGTAGTTATCCCTTG
>JBARAJ010000184.1:0-7325 GCA_049791915.1 Candidatus Udaeobacter sp. | reverse complement strand
TGAGAGCATTGATTACGGGCGGTGGGGTCGATCACGCCTTCGTCCTGGTGCCAGCGCAGCAATACGTAGGGCAATTCCTCGCGTCGTTCAAGGAATTCCCGCCTAGCCAGAAGCCCGGCAGTTTTTCACTCGACGATGCGCTGCAAAGTTTTCAGAACGCTCCGAAAGCCACCGGCGACTAACAAAAGTCGAACATCAGGAAACACGTAGGACTAAGCCTGACAGACTAAGGTCTCACATGCCGAGCCCCATGAAGACTGCGAAAGCTCCTGGGATGGAATATCGCATCGTGCTGCCGCACGGGCGGCTGCGCGACGGGTCCGCGGCCTATCCTGCGCAAACCGGTCAACCAACGGCTTCTTCTCGACACCATCGCGGCGACCCTGACGCGCTCGGCCTCGAACACTTCACTCCTTTCGTGAAAGGAAGGGGCAACAAGGCAACAAACCAAACAAAAAAATAACAAAACAAAATCAATGAAAACAAGAAACAAACTACTGCACTACGGCTTGTCACTGCTGACGGCGGGCGGGGCGCTTTACGGCGTCACGACCAACGTTCAGGCGCAAGACAAGAAACCCAACATCGTTATGCTCATGACCGACGACACCGGCTGGAATGACTTCGGGTGCTATGGCGGTGGCGCGACCTTCGGCCATGCGACCCCGAACGTTGACAAGGTAGCCCAGGAAGGTGCCGTATTCACCTGCTGGTATGGCCAGGCGAGTTGCACCGCCGGCCGCGCCTCGTTCATGACCGGACGCATCCCGATCCGCTCGGCTCTCTCGGTCGTCGTGGCTCCGGGCGACATGAACGGCCTGCAGAAGTCCACACCGACGATCGCCGAGTTCTTCCGGAAGAACGGCTTCACGACCTATTTCTCCGGCAAGTGGCATCTGGGAGATCAACCCAAATACTACCCGATTGAACATGGCTTCGACGAAATGAAGGAGTTCGCCGCGTACTATCCGGGCGTCTATACCTATGATGACACGGACAACTTCGCCCATCCGTGGTTCCCGAAGTTTAACGCCGCCTATTGGAAGATGTATCAGCAGGTCTGCAACTTATACGAATGGGAAGGCACCGCCGGCAAACCGGCAACCAAGGTCGCGCGCATTGACTACGATTATCTTCACGAGTTCGATGTCCGGCAGGCCGATTCGGCGGTTGAATACATCAAGGCCCACGCCAAGGGCGACAAGCCGTTCTTCATGGATGTCAACTTCATGAAGATGCACAATCCGAACATTCCGGCCAAGGCGTTCATTGGCAAATCGCACCTCGGCAATTATTCGGATGCCATGCTGGAACTGGATTCCAATATCGGCAAGGTCATGGATGCAATCCGGGCAGAGGCTCCCAACACCATCGTCATCATCACCGCAGACAATGGCGCGTGGCAGGATGCGTGGCCGGACGCCGGCACCGTTCCGTTCCGCGGCGAAAAAGGCTCGCCGTTCGAAGGCGGTTTCCGCGTGCCCGGCATCATGTGGGCGCCCGGCAAGATTCCGGCGGGCGCGCGTTATGGCGAGATGATGTCGCACATTGACTGCTGGTCAACGCTGGCCGCGATGGTTGGCCTAACGCCGCCGCCGGTTGGCGAGATGAAGGACAACGCCGGCAAGCCGATCTATTTCGACAGCATTGATAACAGCGCCTATATCATGGGCAAGGCCAAGCACTCGGCGCGCACCTCATGGATTTATATCGGCGGTGAAGCCTTCGGCGGTATGCGCGCCGACATCGGCGACGATCCTGAAAACCCCGATCTCCGTATCGCCTGGAAATACCTTACCACTGCCAAGGACACCTGGCTGGGTCCAACGGCGGATCTGGGCGGGATCGGCTCGGTTTACAACCTCACCATGGATCCGTTCGAGAAATACGATATGACGTTCAATGGCGCGATGAGCACACGCCTGCCGACCACGTCGCCGGGTCGCTATGCCGGCTATGACAATGGTTGGGCCTTGTCGCTGCTTTATCCGGTGCTGATAGATTTTGACAAATCCATCATGAAGTATCCGAACATCAAGCGCTTCCCCGGCGGAGCGTCGAACGACCTGAAACCGAATCTCCAGGATCCGTCAAAACCCGTGCCGGCGCTTCTTGATCCAGCCTCGTTCGGGCAAGCCATAGGTGCAGGCGACTAGCTAGCCAGTTGGTTCGATTGTGAAACGCGCGGGGCCGTCTCTCACGGGGCGGCCCGCGACTTCACCAGCGAACGAAACCAACTCAACAATCAGCTATGAAAATTCAACAGTAACCAAGAGAAACAATGGAGTGAGATGTGGTAACTCTGTTGCCTCCTATTCAATCCGACAAGGTTAACACTATGGCCACGCGTCACAAGTCATCCAATACGAAGTCCCGACGATCTCCATCGGTAACTAAGAGCTCCTTCCTGTCCCGTCCATCGGTGTCCGAACTGTATGCGATGGGCAAGAGTTTGCGTGACAAGTGTCCCCGACAATCTCACGCGGATTGGAATTCGCCTAACGACCGACCCGATCCAGTTGCGTTGGTGAAGCAATCGGACAAGGGACGCATCCAGCAGCTTGTTCCCGTCCGACACGGACGAATGCTGCAGACGCCGTTCACTTTCTACCGTGGCGCAGCCTTAAATATGGCCGCCGATCTGGCCAACACGCCGGCCACCGGGCTACGGGTCCAGGCTTGCGGCGATTGTCACCTTCTCAACTTCGGCGCGTTCGCCACACCGGAGAGACGGGTCATCTTCGACATCAATGATTTGGATGAAACGCTCCCCGCCCCGTGGGAATGGGATGTAAAGCGCCTGGCCACCAGCTTTGTCCTCGCCTGTCGAGACAACGGTTTCAGCGAAAGCTTTGCGCGGGACGCAGCAGCGGCGTGCGTTCGATCCTACCGGGAGCGAATGGCGGAGTTTAGCAAGATGCACGTGCTGGATGTCTGGTATGGGCACATCGACATGGAAGACTTGATCCCCACGGTCCGCGACAAGCAAACTCGCGCGCGCATTCGGAAACGTTTGACCGAAGCGCGCCATAGTAGCGTGGCCGAGCATGATTTTCCGAAGCTCGCAGAGGTCGTCGGCCGCTTGCCGAAGATCAAAGATAACCCTCCACTCATCTATCATTGGCGCGAGCATGAGCACGCGAAGTTTTTCGCCGGTGCACGAAAGGCGTTCGCCAGCTATCGCGAGACCATGGAGGAAGATCGCCGGCTTCTCCTGGATCATTACGAACTGTGCGACGTTGCGATCAAAGTTGTGGGTGTCGGAAGTGTGGGCACCTGGTGTGGAATCCTGCTGCTTCTGGCCAGCGAAACGGATCCACTGTTCCTTCAGGTCAAGGAAGCAGGCCCCTCTGTGCTGGAGGCATACGCCGGAAAGAGCATCTATCCCAACCACGGCCAGAGAGTTGTGAACGGCTGCCGACTCATGCAATCGGCCAGCGACCTGTTCCTGGGCTGGTCGGTCGGACCTGCGGGCCGGCAATTATACATCCGCCAACTCAGAGACATGAAGATCAAGATGCTCGTCGAGATGTTCAATCGCACGACGATGATGCAGTACGCAGAGTTGTGCGGATGGACCCTCGCACGTGCGCACGCGCGCTGCGGTGAGCCGGCAAAGATCAGCGGATATCTAGGCAACAGCGACAAATTCGACCGGGCCGTCGCCGACTTCTCCGTCGCCTACGCAGATCAAAGCGAACGCGACCACAAGGTCCTCACGAAGGCGGTGAAAGACGGAAGACTAAAAGTGGTGACCGAGCAGGAGTAGCGGCCCCGCGTACCGGACCCAATCATAAGAAACCTAACGAGAAAAAGAACATGAAGAATACACTCATCAAACAGAGCCTGACCGCGCTTGTCGCTGTCGGCGTGCTATCGTTGACTAACATCTCCGCGCTGGCCGCGGAACTGGCGGGCACCGTTCAGGGAGCTGGCAAGCCCATTTCCGGATCAACCGTTACGCTTTACGCGGCGAGCACCGGCCCGCCAATGCAGTTAGCCCAGGGAAAGACCAGCGACAATGGCGCGTTCAAACTAACACCCAAACAGGCAGCGAAAGACAGCGTGCTTTATGTTGTCGCCAAAGGCGGTATGCCGAAAGCCGCGGCGGACAAAGGCCCCAATGACGCCATCGGGTTAATAGCGGTGTTGGGAACCTCATTGCCGAAGAAAATCACCATCAACGAGTTCACGACCGTGGCGTCGGTGTGGACCTGCAACCAGTTCATCGACGGCACGGCGATCAAGGGCAATGCGCTCGGCCTTAAAATCGCGGCGGGCAACGTACCGAGCTTCGTCGATCTGCAAACCGGCGGTTGGGGGACGACCATTCAGGACCCGCTCAACAGTAGCCAGACGCCCACTATGGCCAACTTCGCGACGCTGGCCGACGCGCTCTCCGGATGCGCCGCCCGGGTGACGCCCGATGCGTGCAGCAAGCTTTTCACGGCTGCGACGCCGCCCAAGGGAAACGCACCGACCGACACGCTGACCGCAGCGGAGTCCATTGCCCGATACCCATGGTACAAGCCCGAGCGGTTGTTTGCGCTGATAGCAGAGTTCTACCCGGTCCCAGCTGGCAAGACCATGCGAGCGGTGCCGTTCATGCCATACCTTCAATGGGCGCCGAGTGCATGGGTGATACCACTGAAGTTCACCGGCGGCGGTTATGTTGCTGGCGGCAAGGCAATGTTCGATAGCCGGGGTAGCCTGTGGGTTGGTGACAACTTCACGGTCGGCTGGCAGGGGCAGGACGTTCTCTGGCAAGGCAACGCAACTAAGTTCGACCCGAACGGGAAGCCGCTCTCCCCAATGACTACGGGCTTTGCCGGTGGCGGGATGCAGGGCGGAACCTTCGGTGCTGCCGTCGATGCCAATGACAATGCCTGGCTTACTTCTTACGGTGGCAAATGTATTACTAAGTTCGATAAGAACGGAAAACCGCTCACGCCTCCTGACGGCATCACGTTCAACGGGCAACTCGGCCTGATGCAGGGCGTAATCGTTACGCCGAGCAGCGACGTCTGGGTGTTGGGCCTCGCCAAGAACCAGCTCGTGTACTTCCCGAAAGGAGACATCACCAAAGGCAAGATCGTGTGCGAGGGTTTCAAAGATTCGCCGTGCAGCGCTTTTGCGGGCCCCTTTCACTTGGGCATCGATCAGCAGGACCGGATCTGGGTCACCAATGCATTCGGGGGTTGGGTGGCGCGCTTTCCTGCCTCTGACCCGACGAAGGTGGAGAAGTTCCCCACCGGCTTCAGTGGCAGCGGGCTAGGCATAGACAGCCAGGGCAATGTCTGGGTAACGAACCGCCTCGGCAACACCGATCGGGGGAAGGCGGTCATGGAGAAGGCGGTCGAGACCTTGAAATCTGGCGGCAACGGTGATGAGGTCCTGGTGCGTGCGATGTTCAAACAAAACGCAACAGAAGGTGGCAGCGTCAGCCTGCTGCGCCCGGACGGGAGCCAGTATCCGGGTTCCCCGTTCACGGGCGGCGGCCTACCAGGGCCTTGGGCTGCGACCATCGATGGGAATGACAATGTTTGGATCTCCAATTTCGCTGGCAGCGTAGGCGTGATCACGGAACTATGCGGTGCGCGAACGGAGAATTGCCCGCCAGGCTTCAAGACCGGCGATCAGATTTCGCCGCCCGGTGGCTATGTAGGAGGAGGCCTTCAGATGCAGACCGATCTTGCGGTGTCACCTTCTGGCGACGTTTGGGTTATGGACAACTGGCAGGACATCGATAGCTGCTTTCCCGGCGCTCCGGAGGCGCTTTCGACCCGCTGTGGCGGCCAGGGTGTGACCGTGTTCTTCGGGATGGCCAAGCCGGTGCGTGCGCCGCAGATCGGGCCGGCGCACGGACCGTAAGAGTGAGTCGCAATGAGCAAGAGAATGAAACTTTTGATAGTCGGTGTAAAGCGACCCCGAATCGTTCTAGGAATCACTGCCCTCGCATTGCGAATTCTCTTTGTGGTTCCCATCGTTCGCGCGACTGAATCTCCTGAGGGAGATGCAAGCAAGGACGCAATCGGCGAGCCTTTCGGTCCTGATGCACGCGTCTCGCTTAGCTTGCCTTTGCAGAACAGTGAGAACCATAAGTTATGGCGCAGTCACCGAGTCTCCTACTGGAGAACCATCGGCGAGCGAGTTGAACCGGCAGCTCGCCAACCCGGTGAGCAGCGTCTGGTCCATCGCGAATCAGTTCAACAATTTCGAGCTAAACAATGGCCAGTGGAACAATAACTGGAATTTTCAGCCCGTGCTGCCAGTGGGCCTCACTAAAGATTGGAACCTGATCACGCGGCCGGTGATGCCCTTCTACAACATCGTCCCGCACGAGACGTCGCCTAACGAATTCGCGCGGGACACCGGGCTGGGCGACCTGACCCTGCTGGAGTTGGTGTCACCTGCGAATTCGGGTAACTGGGTCCTCGGAGCGGGACCTACCGCCATATTCCCGACCGCGACCTCGGTGTTCACCGGCCAGGGCAAGTGGCAGCTAGGCCCTAGCGCAGTGGTGGGCTACCTAACGAAGAAATACTTCATTGGCGTGTTTCCCCAGCAGTGGTGGTCCATCGGCGGCGAGCACTTTCGGCCCGATACGAACCAGATGAACCTGCAACCCATCGCGACGATCTTCTTCGGTGAGGGCTGGAGCCTCGGGTACTCGGGTAATATCCTGGCGGACTGGACCGCGCCGTCTGAGGACGTCTGGACGGTTCCCGTCGGGCTCGGTTTGGCCAAGGTGGTGAAACTGGGGCGTCTGCCCATCAAGCTTCAGCTCTCGGTGCAGTATATGCCGGTGCATCCCCGGATCTCTGGACAGGGAGTGGAACGTGCAGGTCTCGATTACTCCTGTCATCCCGAAGCTCATCAAGGGCGTCCTGTTCCAGTGATGTTCGCGCCGACGTATAAGACTACCGGAAAGACCAGCGCATGTTGATAACTAAACGGGCAGCTCGCAAAGGCCGCCTGCTTCCCCTCAAGCAATAGATATGGCCAGTGATGCCGATAGCTAACTAGTTCAGAAATGAGTTCTTTAACGATTGGTTTCGTCACCGCCGGGTGCGTCTTCGGTGGCGTGCTGTTGGGCATGGCGCTTCAGAAGGTTTTGCCTGAACATCATCTGGACACGGCCTCGAAGGATACAGTCAAGCTCGGCGCCGGAATGCTTGCCACCCTTACCGCGCTAGTTTTGGGTTTACTGGTCAGTTCGGCCAAAAGTTCCTTCGACGCCATGAATGCAGGGATCGCGCAGGCTGGCGCTAAAGTCCTTCTAGTGGATCATATCCTCGCCGATTACGGGCCGGAAGCGAAGGAGG
>JBARAJ010000183.1:0-3457 GCA_049791915.1 Candidatus Udaeobacter sp. | reverse complement strand
AGCCGGCAGTCGGATTCGAACCGACGACCTGCTGATTACAAATCAGCTGCTCTAACCAACTGAGCTATGCCGGCGCTGCCCATATGAAAGCCGTTTTAGCGAGTTCATCAAGAGCTCGTCCGACGATCACGAATCACGACTAACTGTTGCGCTCCTCACAAGATTAGCATTTTGCTAACTCTACGCGCGTATGCGCGCGCGACGACCTGCGCTACGGCGTCTGGCAGTTGTTGGGTTCTTCATCTCTCCGTTGCGAATGCTCTTTAAAGCAATGCGCATCGCATGATTCGATTGGATCACTGCCGCTGACGGATTCCGATTGGCTCGTCCGTCTCGAGCCAGACAATGTGAGAATCTCCAGCAGGATTTCTGCGAGCCGTTCCGGTGGTTTGGGTGACATGCTCATCTATGTTAGAGACGCCGCCGACTTAAAATTGTGTCTGCTGATACGCTCTTTTTTTGCTGACGAGAGTGGGAATCCACATTATTCGGGAGCGTCAGACCATTCCACGCTGCACGCGAGGGAAAGTTTACCCGGCGCGGCGGCCCTGCTGTGGCTTATCTCTGTCTCGATAAACGTTGGTGTCGGCCTGGATGAACGAGGGCGAGCGCTAGCTGTCTGCCAGAGTTCGGTTCTCAGTGGTGGGTCGTTTCCAATCCCGCGGGCATCGGACGCTTGCGCGTTTCCAGGAAGGCAACCAGGTCATCGAGCTCGCCCGGCTTCAGCGAAGGACCAAAGGCCGGCATGTTGGTGCCGCCATTGACGATTCGGATAACCATGTTGTCGCGCGTTAACGTATTCGCGATGTAGGTTAAGTCGGGTCCGCGCCGGCCCCCGAAACCCTGAATGAGGTGGCAGTTCAGGCATCCTTTGTCGTGAAACAATTCACCACCTTTGAAGACCGGACCGCTTGTGGCTCCTACCACTTTCTCACTCAGCGGCTGAGCCTCGAAGTTAGGCGACCAGGGCGACTGCTGTCCTTCCCACCAAAGCCCACCAATCATGATCACCGAGAGACACACAACCGCAATTGCCCAGGGGCGTCGGGAGGCAGCGCGCTCGCCTTTGTGATTCCAAATAGGAACAAACAGCAGGAGTAGCGCGATCAGGATGGGGAATCCGATCATGACGTAGCCTTCGATCCTCGCCGGAATAAGAGCTAGCAAGGCAAAATACCACAGGAGATACCAGTCGGGTCGCGGATCGGCGGCCAGTATGCTCGGGTCCGGCGGCCTATCCAGCGCCGGAGGTCCGACGAAGAATGCGGCGACAGCGATCGCAATGATCAGGCCCGTGACGACAATCACATCTCGCCAAGCCAGGTCTGGCCAAAAGGGCTTGCCACTCTTCTTGAGCAGTTCTTCGTATTCCGCGCGGTACGTTGCTGGGTCTACTGGTTTGCCTGCAACCGGCGGCTCCGAGATCCCGTGGCGAAGGACGAGCCACAGATGTAACCCGATAAAGCCAAACATAATTCCAGGCAGAACGAAAACATGGATGGCGAAGAACCGACTAAGCGTCGCGCCGCCGATGGTATTACCGCCAAGGATGAAGCGGGCAACCCAGTCGCCGACAATCGGAATACGCCCTGCCTGCTCCGCCGCGACGACGACAGACCAGGCCGCAGTTGAATCCCACCGGAGTAGCTGCCCAGTAAATCCCATCGCCAGGGTGAAGCCCAGCAGACAGATTCCAGTGGTCCACGTCATCTCGCGTGGAAATTTGTAGGCGCCAAACAAAAACGTCTGCGCCATATGCGCTCCGATCATCAACACCATCGCGGACGCGCCGAAGTAGTGAAGTCCACGTAGAAAACGACCGAATGGCGCGTTGTTTGTGATAAACAAGAGCGTCTCGTAAGCCTGCGACGAAGACGAAATGTATGAAAACGCCAGCGCAACCCCGCTTGCTACCTGCACGATAAATGCAACGAGCGTGGCGCTGCCGAAGACGTACCACCATTTCGAATCCTGCGGCGCAATATGCTTCATCGGCGAGAGCAGGACGCTGATCCCCAACCGATCGTCGAGCCAATTCCACACTGTTTTGAATAGCTTGATCACAACGCCGTGGAAATCGGAACGATCGCCTGTTTCATTTGCACTTCGCCATTTGCGACCCGCACATCATAACGAAAGAGAGGCTTCGGCGGCGGACCGGCCGCAACGTTGCCGTCACTGTAGTAGACGCCACCGTGACACGGACACATGAAAAGGTCGGCCCCTTCCAGCCAGCGCACAGGACACCCGAGATGCGTGCAGTTAGCTGAAAACGCGACAAAGTTGTCGGCGTCCACGCGTCTTAGCCAGACGCCACTCTTTGCTGTCACTCCGGCCCAGGGAAGCGATGAAGGATCGGTCACAGTCACGGCTACTGTTTTACCGATTTGAAAATCATCGGGCTTGCCTAACGTGACCCATTCCCTGGGCACCTTCCGAAAGAATGGGCCAACGATGAATCCGACTAACGGTACTCCGACAATTGCGGTGCAAAGACCGACGAGACCAATTGACAGTTTTTCAAAAAATCGCCGACGGCTGATCTCCTCTGGAGTTTCCGTTAGCAGAGCAGATGATGATTCAGTGGGACTTGTATTCATGGCGAATCTCCGTGATCCAACCGGCAAGCGCTGCGATGAAGAGGACAACACCCACGGCTAAAACAACCCAGGTGGTGATCAATCCCCAGAAGAGAAAGGCGACTCCCATGGCTAGCCCGGCTGGGAAGTACGTCGGGTGCGGCAGTGGTGTGTCGGGTAGCGCCTGCCGCCCGGGTGGCACCGCGTCGGCAGGTTTCGTCGTTGATTGTTCGTCAGGCATTTGATTTCTCCGTTTGTGGCGCCGGGCACGAATGCCAGCGAGCGATCTGAGCGAGAATTGCAGTTACATAAATCGCACACATGGGGACCCACATTAACAGTCCGCCAATCTGTTGGTCACGATCGCTCGTCAGGCCCCAGTCGCCGCGAATCGTGCTGAGCATTCCCAATCGATCAACCGGATGTTGGTAAACCGGACAAATCGAAACTGGGGCAAAGGTCAGGATAATACCCAGCACACTGCAGGCAGTGCATGCGGCAAAGAGGTAAACAATCCCCGCCGGCGGTGAAAGCCGTTGCTCCTCGCGGGGCGCGAGCACCTGCCACCAGAACACGCTTCCCATCAACAGAAGCGACGTTGTTTGAATTGCCGAGACAGTCCTCGACGTGGCCGCCGCGTTACAAAGTGTGGGCGCGTGCCACAGCCACATCGCACCAACTCCGGCGACCCATCCGATTAGTGGATGGGTAAGATAAGTGATGGGAGGACGAACCGAGAACGACCCCGGTAGACTTAACAACAAAAGCGCGGGAACGATCAACACGAGGAGGATATGCTGAACCATGTGAGCGCTGAAGAGGTAACCGTTAGCCAGCGCACTAAACGGCGACATAAAAGCTAAAAGAAATAAAACGAG
>JBARAJ010000182.1:0-9315 GCA_049791915.1 Candidatus Udaeobacter sp. | reverse complement strand
CTTCTTTGTCCCGTACCACAAGGTCGGGATTCGTCTTTTCCACCTCTTCTGTCACCGCTCCGGACTGCGGTGTTCCGGCGGAATGGCGTGCGTCACGGCGCGCAGGTGCGCTACGAGCAGGTACACTGGGTGCGCTACCAAACTGATCCGGGCTGGTAACAACATCCCAGCCAAGATGGTCGTTCGCAAGGTCCAGGGTAACTACAACAACGGTGCCGCCACGAGGCTGGTTGTTATTGAAGATACCACCGATAAAGCATTCTGCGGATCCGAACCCGTCCTCCGTGATGTCGCCGATGCGGATCGTACTGCTTTCGTCGGTGCCTCCGAAGGAACCCTCGAAGTTGCCGACGTAAGTGTTATTGAAGCCAGCGACCAAGTTTGGCCCTGCCCCTGTACCCACGACTGTGTTTTCACTGCCATCAACGTTATTCAACATCGCCGCAGCGCCAACTGCCGTGTTGTTCGTGGCAAGACCGGCTGCATCCGAGTCATTATTTAAGAGCACGGCAGTTCCAACGGCTGTGTTCTCTGTGCCGGTGGCGTTGAGCAACAGCGCTGCAGCGCCGACTCCGGTATTGGAATCACCCGTGTTTAGGAGCAGCGTTCCGGCGCCAACGCCGGTGTTGAAGTTGGAAGTGGTGTTCGAAAAGAGCGAACGCCAACCAACACCCGTGTTTCCGGCGCCGCTCGTGAGGGAATTAAGAGCGTTGCACCCTTCTGCCGTCGTGAATCCGGGATAGCACCCATCCGGTGGCGGAAAGATTGCCTGCGCCGTTGGCGAAGGCCCAAAAGCCGCAAGCCCAAATGCGACGAGAAATAGTAGAGTTGTTTGTTTTAGCTGAATTACTGGATTCATGGGTCTCCTTTTCTGTTTCCGCTGAGTTAATTGTTGGGATTGCGGCGTCCGGAAGAGGCGAAAGAACCTAGCAAGGGGGTGTCCTCCACCTGATTCAGTATCCGCTAAAGGAAAGTCTTTTTATGAAAAATCGTAAGCATCCGTCCAGCTAGGCGTCGCCTAGTTTTCATGCAGGGCGTTGCCTGATGCACGGTTAATCGAACCGCTTCTCGTCGTCGCAATGCGCGTCTGCAATCCAGATCGTCCGACCTTTGGAATCAATCGCTGTGACGCAGCCACAACTCCAACCGGCTTTGCTGAGATTGTCGGCAGCTTTATTGATCGTTGTTGACTACTTGCGACGCAGGTTTGTTCGCTTCAAGCTGTGAGCTCACTTTCTGCAGGCCCACAGTAAGTGCTTCAATTTGCTCTTTTAGCTCCGCGATGGTCGCTTCCTGTTGCTCGTTCTTGCGGTGCTCCTTGAGAAATTCATTGAGCAACATCGCGTTCACCTGATCGTAACGTACACTGTAAGGCTTTCCTTCCTTGTCCCGCACCACTAAATCTGGGTTAACTTTCTCTACATCCTCCGCTACAAGACCCAACTGGGACGTGCCCGCCGGATCAATCTCCTTCTTGTAGCGGAAGGTCACAGGTTTGAGTGAAAAGAGCGCCTCACTGGCCTTGTCCATCGGCTTGATATTGTTCTTGAACCGGCGCGAGGAAGCGGCCGTGCCAAGCTGGCCAGACGAATTTACCTGAACAGCGCTTCCGGCGACCGCGACTCCGGTAATGCCAGCGATAAATGTCCGTGTTTGTGCGCCTGCCGTACCAATCCGGATCGTGCCCGACTCCCCAGCGACACCAAGGTTGTCGATGTCGATATTGTTGTCACCCGTCGTGAGAGCATGACCGGCATCTTGGCCCAAAGCGATGTTGTTGCTTCCGGTTGTGTTGAAAAAGAGGGCAGTGGAACCGACCGCCGTATTGCCATCACCGGTCATGTTGTTTTGGAGCCCCCCACGACCAATGGCCGTGTTGAAGGTGCCGATAGTGTTGCTCAATAGCGCGCTAACACCGATGGCCGTGTTGCTAATGCCAGTGCTGTTGCCAGCGAGCGCATTAACGCCGGTAGCCGTATTGTCGTTGCCGGTAGTGTTGCTCATGAGCGCAGTAACACCGCTGGCCGTGTTATCAGTGCCGATAGTGTTGTTCAGAAGCGCGGCGGAACCGATGGCGGTGTTATCAGCGCCGGTAGTGGTGATCCGAAGCGCTTGGGAACCGATGGCAGTGTTATCAGCGGCGGTGGTGCTGCTCTCAAGCGCTTGGGAACCGATGGCGGTGTTAAAGTTACCGGTGGTGTTGCTAAGGAGTGCCTTAAACCCGTTGGCGGTGTTAGCGCGGCTAATAGTGCTACTAAGTAAAGCATCAAACCCGGTCGCCGTGTTATCGAAGCCGGTGGTGTTGCCGAAGAGCGCGAACGCCCCCAAAGCCGTGTTGTTGCTGCCGGTGCTGTTTTCAAGGGCAGCGACTCCAACAGCTGTGTTGTCCGCGCCGGTGGTATTCAATAAAAGCGCCGCCGTACCAATGGCTGTATTATCATTTCCGTTGTTGAGGGCCAGCGCTGCGGTGCCGACAGCGGTGTTGTTGCTGCCGTCTGCGTTGGCAAAGAGCGCGTGCCAACCAAATGCAGCGTTTGAAAGGCCGGTGGTGTTGCTAAAAAGGGCGTGGTCCCCGTCCGCCGTGTTGAACGGGTCGACACTCACTGGATCTGGCGTCGCCTGCACTTGTAACACAAGCGTGAAGCAGAGGAGCTTGAGTATGATGAGAGGTGTTGGAGTTGTTTTGAACTGAATCAATGGATTCATAGTTGTTATCTTTCGTTCTCTCGGGGGTTGACCCTGCGACTGCGAGGTCTGAAAGAGGGGAAGAAAACACCGAGAGAGCGCTCTCTTACCGTAACCCCGGGATTCAGATCTTTTGGAACGGTCGCTAGTTTGGCAAAAACGCCCCCAACCTGTCAAACCAATTCGCCGCAAGCGCAGATCGCGGCTTCAAGTTCCACAAACGTCGTCAACAATTCATCTGTGTGCACCACGAAACCCTTCCCATTGTCACAACGCGCGTCTGCAATCCAGATCGTTCGCCTGTTGGAATCAATTGCTGAGACACAACCGCAACTCCAATCGGCTTTGCTGAGATTGTCGGCAGCTTTATTGATCGTTGTTGACTACTTGCGGCGCAGGTTTGCTCGCTTCAAGTCCGCCATGGGACGGACTCGATGCGGCGAGCTGTGCGCTTATTGTCTGCAGGCCAGCAGTAAGCGCTTCGATTGCTTCCCCATTGTGCAAGCAATCTGCACCTGCTGCATGTATGTGAAGAGTGGGCGGTAAGGTGCAAAACTGATTTCTTTGGAACACTTATCGCATGTTAACCTGACCTGGGATTTGCGTGGTAAGTGTCGCGCTTGGGTCGAAATGGCTTTGTCCATCGTGCGCGCGGAAGATCATGCGTCATTTCGATTTCGTTCCTTTGACCGTGAAAGCTGTCCATCGCACTCCGTTCTGCTCGGATTGCTGTGTGCCAGATAATGCCTTTCCGTCGCTGCTGAATTGCCAGTCAATGTGGGATGTTACGACCGCGCCGTCTGGACCTGTCGCCACCCCTTCTTCGGTGGTCGTTGTCTTGTCGAAAGTTGCGGTCAGAGCCCAGCTCCATCCGTCACCGGAGAATCCGGAAACAGTATGAATCTTCTTAACCGGATCGTAGGAGAGGATCTCAATGTTGTTGAGCTCCTGGCCGTTACCTTTCCACGTTTGATCGACCTGCACGAAGAATCCGTTCACAATCCAGTGTTCGTGCAAATCCCAGTTCACCTTGTATTCAGGTCCGGTAGGCGTGTCCTTCGCCGTTCCTGACAATTTCCAGTCTCCAACCCAGACATCCCACCTCTTGAGTTCTGCTGGAGGTACTGGGTTGAGTTGAAATGGCTTTGTCCATCGTGCGCGCGGATCGGTTTTGACGATTGTTAGCGTCCCTGCGGCGACACGGGCGCTTACGGCATCCCGGAATGCCCCGGCTGACATTCTTTGCTTCGCATTAAATTTATCAACCGCAAACGGTTTCCCCGCGCGATAATTGATTAGCATCGGACACAACACATCACCCGGTGTGTTTCGCACGCGCTCGACACTGTCAGCCATTGCTTGCTCCCTTATCGCGATTTCATTTTTAAAGCGGCGGTCAACTAGCAGCCGGATAGGCTCGAGTTCCTTTGGCACCAGCAGGCGCGCGCATACCACTAGCAACAGAATGGCCTGAGCTACGGCTGGCGGAAACCGGCGCGCCAATGGCCACAAAGGAACTTGTGTGTAGGCCAGGCCCAGACCTATCGCGACGGCTACCACGAGATCAAACTGAGCACTAGTCCATACGCCGGCGCCGGTTCTCTCAAGGAAAAATGCCGCTAACGCAATTGCGATTAGACCGGTACAAAGCCGCACACTCCGATCATGCCACCGCACACAGGCATTACAGACGCAAGCGACTAAACCGACGGACACCCATTGTAAGTCCTTATAGCTGCGAATGGCCTTTTTAAGCGAATAGTGTCTCGGGGCCAAAATGTTAAGAAAAAAGTCGCGACCGAAGCTGACATAACAAATCGCTATGCCAATCACGATCACCACAGTTGCTACGCATAAACATTTTAGCGCTTCGCGCCGACGGTTCATTGCAAGCCATGCGAATGCAGTCAAGGGCATTGCGATGATGTTGTGCTTAACAAACCCTGCAAAGGCCATTACGAGAACAGGCGTGACGTATCCACGGTCTCTCGATCGCGCACCGAGAAACGCCAGAAAGCCGAAAGCCATAATGGCATGACTGAAAAGTTGCGGCTCATTCAATCCGACGTAAGACGTAAAAAACCTGCTCATCATGGCTACGTAGAATGCAGCGCTGATTACCGCAGCCGCTTTAGTTCCGTTCAATCGCCTGACGCTCAAAGCGATTGCTGTCGCGATCGCGATTACGGAAATCAGAGACAACAACCTTCCAGCTAAGACGGGATCCCCGATCGCTCGACCGGCTAAACCCACGATGTAAAAGGAAAGGGGCGGATAATTGTTTGTGATGAGTTGAGCGGTAGACGGATAGAGCGGCATTTTACCCATGGCCGCATCGGCGAAATAAGCGTTCCACGCCTCATTGTCTGTAATCTCGATGTTGAGAAAGGCGCGATACGCGGGCCATGTAAACGCCAGGATCGCTATGGCACAGAGTAGCCACTGAAGCAGACGGAGATAGGGCGGGTTATGGATTTTGCTCCGCTCCGGCTGATCGAGCGGGCAGTGCTTTTTGAGGACCTCGTTGAGCAATGTTCCGTTCACCTGATTATATCGCACGCTGTCCGATCTTCTTTCATTATTCCGAGTGCCGATTCTGCACCCGGCCCGGCAACCTACTCAGCAGGTCAACGAAAGCACCGGCGTGGGAGTCCGTCTAGTTAAGCTTACCCTGATCTTCATATAGGACCTCGCCTTACACGCAGGCAATTGGCTCCACGGTTTCCTCAATTATACTCGGCGCCGTCGCCTTCGAACGAAATTTCCGGCGCAACAATTTTCGCCTTGGTGCGAAGTACCGCTCGTAGAATATTTCGTATGATTAAGCTTATATGAAAATCTATTTCGACGATCCTGAGTACGACGGACAATTCCTGCGCACGCTCGATCACGCGCCACTAGGCGCACAGATCGGCGAAGCGTGGGCGATTGCAGCACAAATCAGGGTGGTGGACGCGGCGAGCTGGTACAACGCATGGTCGTCCTATGCCGATCGCTTGTACGATCTCGCCGTCAAATCGCATGCCGCCGGGCATCGGGTCAGCGCCTGCAACGCGTTTCTGCGCGCATCGAATTATTATCGCACCGCGTACATTTTCATGTTTGCGCTGCCCATTGATCCGCGCGCGATCGAGGCGTACGAGAAACAAACCGATTCGTTTCAGAAAGCCGCCGCGTTGTTCGAGCAGCCGATCGAGGTCCTTAAGATTCCATACGAGAACGCAGCTCTCCCCGGCTATTTCATCAAACCCGATGCGAGTAACACGGCGCGTAAGAGCTTGTTGTGGACGGGTGGTTATGACGGGACATGCGAGGAACTATTCTTCAGCATTGCCGGTGGAGCGTTGAAGCGCGGCTACAATGTCTTGATCTTTGACGGTCCCGGGCAAGGCGGTGCGCTTGTTATGCAGAAATTGCCAATGCGCGCGGATTGGGAAAACGTCGTCACACCGGTGGTTGATTATCTGCTTACACGGCCGGATGTGAATTCGGCTCGCATTGCGCTATATGGCGGTAGCTTTGGCGGATATCTCGCGCCGCGCGCGGCAGCCTTCGAGCATCGGATTGCTGCTTGTATTGCGGACGCTGCGTTGTTTGACCCAGCAGCCCTCTTCAACAAGATGTTTCCGCCCGAGATCGCGAGCGCATTGGCGAAGAATGATGTTGCAGTGCTCGAACCATTTTTCAACAAACTGCAAGAGAATACGACCCAACGATTTATTCTTGGACGCGGCATGTGGGTGCACGGCGCGACCACACCGTGGGAATATCTTAAGATGTTTCAGGCGTACTCGCTCGCCGAGCTAGCGAAAAATATTCAGTGTCCCACATTTGTGACCGAGGCGGAAAACGATCGCCGGCGCGGCGGCGGCAAGGATTTGTACAACGCCTTACAATGTCCCAAAGAATACGTTCTCTTTGCAGCAAGTGAAGGCGCTGGCGAGCACTGCGAGGCGGGCGCACGCGAGGTATTGTTTCAAAAAATGTTTGATTGGCTCGATCCAATCATGGCCAAGTGAGCGTCTGCCTATGGATGCGGCAGGCAACTTGATCAAGACACGCGCGTACAAAGGGCGAGTTGCGCACTTCGATGATTGTAAGGAGATCGTGTCCAGTCCCGGGATCAGATGCGAATTGAGTACAGCGGCAAGCGGCGCGTTTCTGGCTTGCTCAAGCCGGGCGGGAACAGACGGGTCGTCGCTGCCGCAACTAAAATACGGAGGAATAAATCATGAAAAGAATGCTCTTGACCATCGCCCTGGCGGTAGCGACGTCATTTTCGTCGGCGACATACCAAAGACGCGAAACGCAAAAGTGATGCGCCGCATCGTGCGCGCCGCGTATCTCGGCGAAAAACTCGGCCATACTTCCGCTTTAGAAAACCCGGCGTCGCTGAATGAAATCAAGCTCGCAGCGAAGTGACGCGGACAATCGTGTCCGCGGAATGCGCACGCAACTGGAGCTGTCTCAGTGGGGCTTCGTCTTTGCCTTGATGACGTTGGAATTGGGGCTAGTGCCACCGACGTTGTAGGCGCGCACCCGGTAATAATAGAACGTATTCGCAGCCAAGCCGGTCACGTTCTTATTAGTCACGTTGCCGACATCCAGATTCTGATATCCCGGCACGTAAGTGCCAAACGTTTTGCTTGTGGAGACGTCCAGGCGGTAACCGGTCGCACCGCTGACGCTGGTCCAGCTCGCAGTGAAGCTGCTGGCGGTCTGGTTGGTGTCGTTTAATGCCTTCGGCGCACCAGGCGGCCTCACCGTCGCCGTAGGCGTGGCTGTGGGTGTTGCCGTCGCTGTTGCTGTAGCTGTCGCTGTTGCTGTAGCTGTTGCTGTTGGAGTGAACGTCGCTGTTGCCGTGGCTGTTGGCGTTGGCGTCGCCGTTGCCGTTGCCGTAGCTGTAGCTGTAGCTGTTGCAGTAGCGGTAGCCGTAGGCGTAGGTGTTGGACTCGGCACGGGATTCACCACGAGCACATATTTGGCGTCGCTGGGGATGCCGTTAGTAAAGGCAGTCACGAGGGCAGGGCCAGGAGGAAAATCACTGACCGGGGTCGAAGTAAATGTGGTATCGGACCAGCCTAGGATCGGATCCACCGGGAGAAAGGCGACCTGGCTGTTGTCGATGTCGCGTAGTTGGACTACGGAGTAATTGGTTGATGAGTCCTGGAAGTTCCCGCCAGAAGCTTGCGAGATGCCTTGGAAACGCGAGCCGGTCAGCATGAGGCTGCTGCCAAGCACCAGCGGTGAAGTGGCGGTTGCGATTTGCGGCTGCCAATCCGGCCGCATAAAGCCGAGCCCAATGTCGTACAGTTCTGCGCTGCTAAGAATGCCGAAGTTACCTTGTCCCGCTGCCACCAGCACCTTGCCGTTAGGCAGCAACGTCGCCGTGTGCCGAAGGCGTACGTTGTTGAGGCTGCCGGTGGCACTCCACGCCCCGGTGGCAGGGTCGTACAGTTCCGCGCTGCTAAGAATGCCGCTGGTATCAAATCCCCCTGCCACCAGCACCTTGCCGTTGGGCAGCAACGTCGCCTTGTGAGAGGAGCGTGCGGTGTTGAGGCTGCCAGTGGCACTCCACATCCCACTGGCAGGGGCGTACAGTTCCGCGCTGCTAAGGATGACGTCACCGGTACCAATTCCCCCCGCCACCAGCACCTTGCCGTTGGGCAGCGACGTCGCCGTGTGATTAGTGCGTGCGGTGGCTAGGTTGGGGGTGAAAGTCCACGTCCCGCTGGCCGGGTCGTACAGTTCCGCGCTGCTAAGAGCGCCGCTGTTACCTGCTCCCCCTGCCACCAGCACCTTCCCATTAGGCAACAACGTCGCCGTGTGCGAGTCGCGTGCGGTGTTGAGACTGCCGGTGGCACTCCAAGTCCCGCTGGCAGGGTCGTATAGTTCCGCGCTGGTAAGGAGGACGCTGCCATTAAATCCCCCTGTCACCAGCACCTTGCCGTTGGGCAGCAACGTCGCCGTGTGAAACTCGCGTGCGGTGTTGAGGCTGCCAGTGGCACTCCACGTCCCAAGCGCCGGGTCGTACAGTTCCGCGCTGCTAAGAATGCCGATGGTACCATTTCCCCCTGCCACCAGCACCTTGCCGTTGGGCAACAACGTCGCCGTGTGACCTGACCGTGCGTTGTTCAGGCTCCCCGTGGCACTCCACGTTGCGCTGGCAGGGTCGTACAGTTCCGCGCTGGTAAGATTGCCGGGGTTTCTTCCCCCTGCCACCAGCACCTTGCCGTTGGGCAGCAACGTGGCCGTGTGAAATTCGCGTGCGGTGGCGAGGCTGCCGGTGCCACTCCAAGTCCCGCTGGCTGGGTCGTACAGTTCGGCGCTGCTAAGGATGACGTTACCGGTACCAATTCCCCCCGCCACCAGCACCTTGCCGTTGGGCAGCAACGTCGCCGTGTGATTAGTGCGTGCGTTGTTCAGGCCGCCCGTGCCACTCCACGCCCCGGTGGCCGGGTCGTACAGTTCCGCGCTGCTAAGAATGCCGCTGGCACCTTCTCCCCCCGCCACCAACACCTTGCCGTTGGGCAGCAACGTCGCCGTGTGAAACTCGCGTGCGGTGTTGAGGCTGCCAGTGGCACTCCACATCCCGCTGACAGGGTCGTACAGTTCCGCGCTGCTGTTACC
>JBARAJ010000181.1:0-2629 GCA_049791915.1 Candidatus Udaeobacter sp. | reverse complement strand
TGAGAAAATTGGAGCGAAGAAGCGGTCATCCTGAGCGAAGCCCAGCGGAGTCGAAGGATCTCGTGGCGCCATCGTCGGGTAACGCACCGGGATTCCTCGACTTCGCTCGGAATGACAGACTCGCCACTCGTTGAGCAAATCATCGCGTAACAATATGCCGATCAACAAAGCGGAAATTCGCACGCTGATCCCCCACTCCGATCTGATGTGCCTGTTGGATGAAGTCGTGCAGTGGGACGATCGATCGATCGCGTGCGCTAGTAATACACATCGTGATCCGGCAAACCCGTTGCGTCGCGAGGGGCGTTTGTCCGCCGTACACGCCTTCGAATATGGTGCGCAAGCGGCGGCTGTTCACGGCGGTTTGCGAGCGCGCGCTGCGGGTACAATTGCGCCACCCGGATATCTGGCTGCATTGCGGGACGGACGCTTACACGTAACACGACTAGATTACATTCATTTGCCGCTTCGGATTTCGGCGACCCGTCTTTACGGCGAAGGCGCAAACACGGTTTACGAGTTTATCCTTTCGGCCGCGACAGTTCTGGTAGCGGAAGGCCGGGTGACGATCGTGCAACGCGCGTAAGAGTGCAGACAGCGCACGCTACAATACGCAGCGAAGGTGTAGTGTCCGCTGTCCTCAGCGGATTTTATACCTCACATCACGATGCCGCCATCGACGCTAAGCACCTGGCCGGTGATGTAAGCGGCTTCTGGCGACGCGAGGAATGCCACCGCAGCGGCAATTTCCTCCGGCGTCCCGGTCCTGCCGAGCGGGATTTTGCTGTGAATCGTATCCTTAACTTGATCGGATAGACCGACGGTCATGTCGGTCATAACAAAACCCGGCGCTACGGCATTGACGGTGATATTGCGACTGGCCAGCTCGCGCGCGAGCGATTTGGTTAGCCCGATCAAGCCTGCCTTGCTCGCCGCGTAATTTGTCTGCCCGGCGTTGCCCATCAAACCGATCACCGAGCTGATATTGATGATGCGGCCATTGCGCTGCTTGGTCATCGCCCGAACTAACGCACGGGTAAAACTAAACGCGCCGCGCAAGTTTGTATTGATTACCGCATCCCAATCTTCGAGCGACATTCGCATCGCAAGCGCGTCGCGCGTCACACCCGCGTTGTTCACCAGGATGTCGGCCCGACCAAAATCCTCCAGAATCCGAGTCGCGATTTTTTGCACAGCTGCATGATCTGCGACATCGACTGCGTACGCTTTTGCCGATTCACTCCGGAGACCGTTGATTTCGTCAGCAGTCTTTTTTGAGTTTTCCTCCGTCCGACTCACGCACGCCACACGCGCACCTTCGCTGGCGAAGCGCAAAGCAATCGCGCGTCCGATGCCTCGTCCTGCTCCGGTGACAACTGCAACTTGACTTTCAAATCTCATATCGCTGTCCATTTGTAACCACTAAATGCCACGAATAAACATCAATTTGGTAGGGCGATCACTCCCGTGAGCGCCACCAACGGCGCGCAGAGGACTGCGCGCCCTACCAGGCACGGCAACTTCGGTTGGCCGTTACTCCACCGCTCCGTAACGTCGCTGGCGGCAGCCGAATTCTTCGACTGCAGCGAGTAGATCTTGCTTTTTGAAATCAGGCCACAGCTTTGGCGTGACGTACATCTCCGTGTAGGAAGTTTGCCACAGCAGAAAATTCGAGAGCCGCATTTCGCCGGACGTGCGGATAAGAAGGTCGGGATCGGGATAGTAACGCGTGTAAAGATGTTTGCTGAACATCGCCACATCGATCATCGCCCTGTCGATATGCCCCAGTTCGATGGCGCGAAGCAAACTTTTGATGCCGTCGATAATCTCGAGCCGGCCGCCGTAACTGAGTGCCAGGACGAGCGTGAGACCAGTGTTTCCCGCAGTTTGCTCGATACTCTTGTGAAGTTGTTCCTGGGCGCTTTGGGGCAGATCAGTCAACCGCCCAATCGCTTGAAGACGCACATTCTTCTCCAGCAATTCCGGCGTTTTCTCCTTTAAAAAATTTTCCAGCAAACGCATCAACGCGATGATTTCAGCTCTGGGGCGTTGCCAGTTTTCGGCAGAGAACGCGTAAAGCGTGAGATATTCTACCTTTAACTCGCCGCAACCTTCGACACATTCTCGAACAGCCTGGGCGCCGGCTTCGTGGCCTTTGATGCGAGGCAGTCCACGCGACTTCGCCCAGCGACCGTTGCCATCCATGATTATGGCGATGTGACGGGGGACAGTCTTAGTGCTCACGGATATCAGTGCAGTCGTAACTGTTGGAAGTTGCGAGAGAAAGGCAAATATCACCGGTGGTAAATCCGAATCCAAATTGACGGAACCGCTGCGATAGCGCTGTAGTGTCCGCTGTCCTCAGCGGAGTTCTGACTGCGTAATAAGAATGCGCTGAGGACAGCGCACGCTACAGCAGTTTCATGAGCATCAGCTCACAACGTGATCGTCTCCCCGCGCCCGGGACCGACGCTCACCATGGAAAGTTTCGCACCGGCGAGCTCGGAGATGTATCTGACATATTTTCTCGCGGCCGAAGGAAGCTGCGAAAATTTGCGCGCAGTGTGTATAGACGTATTCCAGCCAGCCACTTCTTCGTAGACCGGCTCGCAATTCGCAAGTTGAGCCG
>JBARAJ010000180.1:0-2856 GCA_049791915.1 Candidatus Udaeobacter sp. | reverse complement strand
ACCGTGGTCATCAATTACGCTTCGGCAAAGGAAGATGCTCATCGCATCGTGGATGAAATCACCAAGCGCGGTGGCCAAGCTGTCGCGGTGCAGGCCAATGTCGCCAAAAAGGCGGACGTTGAACGGCTCTTCTCAGCGGCAAAGAAAGCGTTTGGGAAGATCGACATCCTGGTCAACAACGCGGGCGTTTACGATTGGTCGCCTATTGGAGAGATCACCGAGGAGCAATTTCACAGACAATTCGATGTGAATGTTCTCGGTCTGCTTCTGGCCACTCAGGAGGCCGTCAAGCAATTCGATTCCAATGGCGGCAACATTATTAATGTTAGTTCGACTGTCACGTCAATGACGCCGCCGGGTTCGTCAATTTACACCGGCACCAAAGGCGCGGTCGACGCCATCACCAGAACGCTGGCCAAGGAACTCGGTCCGCGGAAAATTCGCGTCAACTCCATCAATCCCGGTCTTGTCGAAACCGAAGGCGTGCGCGCAGCCGGTTTCGACCAAGGCGATCTTCGCAAAAGCGTTGAAGCGCAGACACCATTCGGTCGCGTTGGTCAACCCAACGACATCGCTCCTGCCGCAGTCTTTTTTGCTTCCTCTGACTCGGCGTGGATCACAGGCGAAACGCTTCGCGTCGCGGGAGGTCTTCGTTAGGCCAACGAAACAATGAACTTCAAAAACAATCACTCAAAGACACAAAGGAAATCCAAATCATGAAAACTAAATTGTATTGGGTCGCGCTTCTTGCGAGCGCGGCCTTGATAGCGGAAGTGCAAGGTGGTGGCTACCAAGGTGGCGGTGGTGGCCGTGTCGGCGGCGGTGGTGGTCGGGTTGGACCCGTTGGAGGCGGAGGCGGTTTCCGTGGCGGTGGCTTCCACGCAGCGGCCCCGGCGTTCGGTGGTGCGCCCAGATCCTTCGGAGTGGGAACACGCGGAGGCGGAGTTGGCTTCGGCATACCGCGCTACTCTTCACAGGGAGCCCGTCCCTTATATCGGCGGCCGATCTATTATAATGGACGAGTTGGCCAATCCTTAACTCCGTCCATTGGCGCAAGAACAGCGGCAAGTCGGCCCCAGAATCGTTTCAGCTCAACACGCAATCCTATTGGGCAACGGACGACGACAGCATTTAACCGTCCAAGTATCCCTTCAGCAGCGCGTTCGCGTGGAACAGCTGTACACCGTGGATTGAACGGGCGAACGGACCACATCTCTGAGCGTCATGACTCAAATTGGCACCGCGACTGGGACCGGCGGCATGCACATTTCTTCCACAATCGGTTCTTTGTTTTTGACAACGGCTTCTGGTGCGGACTGGATTCCGGATTCTTCCCGTGGGATTACCTGCCGTATTATGCCGGCGATTACTATCCGTACGATTACTACACTGACGTTCAGCCCGACTATAACACCGCGCCTGCTAGTGCCTATCCGTACGGTTACTACACCGGCGTTCAGCCGGAGGACAACACCACAGCCGCTAACGGTGCGCCGGTGGCTGATGCCACGGTCGAAGCTATCCAGGAGCGGCTGGCTCAGTTGAGTTATTACAATGGTCCAGTCGATGGCATTTTCGGCCCGACCACGCGCGATGCGGTGGCAAAGTATCAGATCGACAACCAGCTAGATGTAACCGGGAGTCTTTCGCCGGATACGCTGCAGTCACTCGGAGTGCCGCCCGGTCCAAACAATTAACACATCCGCAATTAACCCCAAATGCCGCCTCTTCTCTCCTAAACCGGCGATTCGCGATCAACTCAAATGAATGCGAATCTGATTACATGAGGCAGTTCTTTTTTGCGTGTGCCGCCTTTTTGTTCGTTTTCTTGACGGGAAGTGGCTGCAAGAAAGCAGCCGTAACGCAGCAACCCGCTTTGCCGGTTAATGTCGTTACTGTCGTCGAGAAGGAGGTAAACGAATGGGACGAATTTACTGGGCGGCTGGATCCGGTTGAATCGGTCGAGATTCGGCCACGCGTGTCTGGATACATTACCGAGATTCATTTTGAGGCGGGCGCGATCGTTAAAAAGGGCGACCTCCTTTACGTGATCGATCCGCGCCCTTACAAGGCGGATTTTGATCGTGCCGCGGCGGAAGTCGAGCGCATGGATGCGCAGCTCAAGCTTGCCGAGATTGAACTCAATCGCGCGAAGGAACTACGCGGCAAGGCCACAATTTCCGCGAGCGAGTTCGATCAGAAGGCTGCTACCTATCAAGGTGCTGCCGCCGCTAAAAGTTCTGCCGAAGCTTCGAAGAATGCCGCGGAGCTGAATCTGGAGTTTACGCAAATCAAATCTCCGATCGATGGACGGGTGAGTGACCAGCGCATTACCGTTGGCAACCTGGTCCAGCCCGGCGCGGGTGTAGATAGCATGCTTACGACAGTCGTCTCGGTCGATCCGATTTATGCCAAAGTCGATGCCGACGAGAATGCGGTGCTCAAATATGTAAAGCTGAGCGAGGAAGGGAAACGTGTGAGTGCGCGCACGGCCAGGATCCCTGCGTGGATCGAGCTCGGAAACGAGACGGAGTTTCCGCACAAAGGCACAGTCGACTTCGTTGACAACCGGCTTGATCCCGGGACGGGGACGGTGCGTGTGCGAATCGTCATAAAAAACTGGAACCCTAACTTGATTACACCAGGTTTTTTTGTTCGCGTGCGCGTTTCGGGCGTAACGCCTTATCGGGCTGCACTAGTCCCGGACAGAGTGATCAGCTCGCAACAAGGGTTGAAATACGTATTCGTCGTTAAGCCCGATAATACCGTCGAACGTCGTAACCTCGAGACCGGTGGTTTGTTCGAAGGAAAACGGATTGTGAAAAGCGGACTGAAGGACGGCGAGAAAGTTGTCTC
>JBARAJ010000179.1:0-11003 GCA_049791915.1 Candidatus Udaeobacter sp. | reverse complement strand
GAGCAGTTCGACGCCATGCTCAGTTACAAAGCGAAAAATTACGCGCTTCTTACGAAAGATGGCGACGTCATCATCAAAGGTGGCGCGCTGAAATCCCGTGGACTCGAAAAGTTCCAGCGCGTTTTCCTCGAGGAAATGATCAAGATGATCATGCAGGGCAAACCGGGAGCCATTGCCGATCTTCGGAACGACTTCGACCGAAAAATCCGTAATCGAGAGTGGAAGATCGAGATGCTGATGAAGACGGACACGCTCCAGGATTCACTCGACAAATATCGGGCCAAGATAGCCGGCTCAGCACGGAATCGCGCCGCCGCCTACGAGTTGGCGCTTGCGAGTGGCCGCAATTACAAACCTGGCGACCAAATCAGCTACTACATTACAGCCACGCCAAAAAAGGTTCCGGCTTACGAAGCCGCCAAGCTTGCTAGCGATTTCGATCCGCAGAACCGCGATGAAAATATCGATTATTATCTGGCCAAGCTGGACGATCTGATGAAGAAATTCAGTGGCCTGACCACGACCGCATCTACACCAAAGCAAGAAAGCCTCGCATTATAACCGTGCATAAAAAACTCCTCGTATGTTTAACAGCGCTCGCTGTTGCGACGCGTTGCTGTGTCGCAGCAACTGACGATCACGCGGACATCAAAGCAGAGATCACCAAACGACATGATGAGGCTGTGAAACGGCTGCAGGATTGGATTGGCCAGATTTCGATCGCGGCAGAGGACCGTGGATATCCGGAGGGAGCGGAGTACATGGCGAAGCTCGCGCGCGATGCCGGATTTCAAAACGCGACGGTAATCAACACGGATGGCAAACCCGGCGTGTTCGCGACGCTCGACGCCGGTGCGCCGAAAACCGTCGGGCTCTATTTCATGTACGATGTGAAACAGTTCGATCCATCGGAGTGGTCGTCGCCGCCGACCGAAGCGCGGATCGTGGATAAGCCACCTCTCGGAAAAGTGGTGATTGGTCGCGGTGCGGTGAACCAGAAAGGACCGGAAGCGGCGTTTCTCGCAGCCCTGCATGCAATTCGCGGCGCGGGAAAGAAGATGCCGGTAAACCTGGTGTTGGTGGCCGAAGGCGAAGAGGAGATCGGTTCGCCGCACATCCCGCAACTCGTTAGGCGACCCGAAGTGCTCGACGCGCTGAAGAAATGCGTCGGCGTCTTCATGCCATCGGCTACGCAAGATCTCGACGGTATCGTGACAGTAAATCTCGGCTCGAAAGGGGTGATCGAGCTTGAGTTGGTGTCGAGCGGCGAAAAGTGGGGACGCGGTCCGGCAAAGGACATTCACTCTTCGCTCAAGGCGATGGTGGACAGCCCGGCGTGGCATCTGATCAAAGCGCTCAACACACTCGTGTCCGACGACGGTAACGTGATTATGATCGACGATTATCCAAAGCCCCTGCCGCTGAGTGCCGAAGAAAAGGCGATGATCGAAAAAGTGTCGAAGAAGCGAAGCGAAGCGCTGGCAAAAAAGCAATTCAGCGTCCAGCATTGGATAAATGATCTGCCGTGGGAACAGGCGAACGAACGGCTCGAATCGCAGCCGACCGTAAATATCGAAGGACTCGTCGGCGGCTATACCGGCCCCGGCGGCAAAACGATTCTCCCGCATCGCGCCGTCGCGAAAATCGACATGCGACTCGTGCCCGATATGAGAGCGGGTGATGCACTTGCCGCGTTGAGGGCCCATCTGGCGAAACGCGGTTTCGGCGACATCGAAGTAAACATGACCGGCGGGTACGATCCGACGGAAACATCGAAAGATTCGGCATTGATCCAGGCACAACTGGCAACTTACAAAAAGTTCGGAATCGACGCGTTGCTCTGGCCGCGCAACGCGGGTTCGTATCCCGGTTACGTCTTCACCGGCGTACCGCTAAATCTCGCGGCCGGACATTTCGGACTCGGCCACGGCAGCGGCGCGCATGCGCCGGACGAGTATTACATCATCGAATCCACAAGCCCCAAAATCCAAGACTTCGATGGCGCGACGATGTCGTTTGTGGAATACCTTTACGAATTAGCGAAATAGCCGTTCGGATCTGTAGTGGCAGCCTGTATCGGCTGCACTACCACTTCGGCCTTGCAGGCGACACGCCTGCCGCTACAGCAGCTTCGCGTCGAGATTGATCTGCGTGCCTGCTAAAGCGACGGAGACCGGGCAGGTCTTTTTCGTCAACTCGGCTTGCTCGCGGAATTTTGCCTCGTCAATACCGGGAACGTCGGCTTCGGTTTTAAGATCGATCGTAGTGATCTTTGCACCCCCTCCGACCATTTCCAGTTTCACGGTCGCGGTCGTGCTGATTCCTTTCGCTGGATAACCTGCCTTTTCCAGATTTACCGAGAGCGCCATTGAGTAACAGCCTGCCTCGGCAGCGCCAATGAGTTCCTCCGGATTGGTCCCCTTCCCCTCTTCAAAGCGCGATGAAAATGAATAAGGCCCTTCGAATGCGCCGCTGCCAAGTTTCATTGTTCCCCTGCCCTGCTTTAGTGTGCCTTCCCATACTGCCGATCCAGTTCGTGTCGCCATTGTTTTGTCTCCTTTAGTTCTTCTTTCATTTACGATTCGCGCCGGACGCGGACGAGCGCAATCGCATTTTTCGGCATGGCGAACGCGGTGTAGCGGCGCTTGTGTCAAGGGCCGAACCCAGAATGAAAGGCGCCTGACGCAGGCGCCTCTACAACTATGCAGCTTCTGGTGTGGCGCCCAGCGGTAAACTTTGATCACGCTTGGCCTCGGCCAGCACGCGCTGTTTACGCCCGAGCCACACGCTGAGCGCGAGCCAAACGGCGATGATCGGGATGGTGACAAAACTGATTCCGCTCAATCCGAGGCCGAGCGCGGTGAGTCCGCGGTAGGACCATGCGCCAACTTGATCGCCTACACGGTACGCAAAGGTATCGATAACGCTTTTGGCTTTGTATTTGTCCTCGCGCCGTAAAACCGTAAACAACACTTCGCGGGCCGGACGCATGAACGCGAACGTCGTCGCTCGCCGCAGTACCTGAAACACTGCCAAAACGGCGAGCAGTGGCGTGATCCCGATCACGACAAACCCGATCAGACTCAGAGTCGGCATAATGATCAACGTGGGCGTGACGCCCAGCCACTTTAGAAGTTTGCCCGTGAGAAAAAGTTGGCCAAGCAGCGTGAGCGTGTTGGTGGCGCGATCGAGGTTTGCAAAAAACGTGGTTCGCGCCGCGCGGTCGGCGAACCCGTGACCGGCGAGATCCGATTGCTGGAAATAAGCCCAGGTCGATGTGGTCGAGTAAAGCACGATGAAAACCATAAGGCCGAACAGATAAGGCGAACGAAAAATGTGCGTGATGCCAGACCACAAACTTCCGCCGATCGGTACTTCTTCGGTTTTTGTAGGGCGTTTCTGCGAAACGCCGGCGCCTGACACAGACGCCCTACAATTAAAATCGCCTGGAAAGAACCGCACGCACTGCGCCGCTATTTCAAACATCGCTGCCGAGACTAAGAATAAGTTTGCAGCACCGATTGGTTTGACCAATGAGGCCGTCACACTTCCGCCAACAATGGCGCCTAACGAGCCGCCGATGCTGATGAAACCGAAGAGCCTTTTCCCTTGTTCGCTACTGAAGAGATCGGTCATGAAGGCCCAAAAGACAGTGACCACAAAAAGGTTGGTCACGCTGAGCCATACGAAGAATGTCCGACCGAGCCACACTTGATCCTTCGCAGTGAGCACGTGCATGAGCACGGAGAAAATGAGCAGGTTGGCGATGAAAAACCGGTAGGCGATTGGAATGAATCTCCGACGCGACATGCGCGCGACGATTGCCGAGAAGAGCGCATTGGCGACGAGCATCGCTAACAATGTGGCGGTGAACATCCACGGCAGATTCTCCACGCCGCTGGAAGCGCCGATCTCATCGCGAATAGGACGGATCACATAGTAACCGCCGAGCACCATGAAGTTGAACAGAAACGCTAACCAGAGCGCATGAATCTCCTCCGGCTTTACGTCAACGATTTTAGTGAAGAGTTTTCTCATCCTGTAGCCGCGGCCCTGTGGGTCGCGTGCGCGCGTCGCACAGCGACGCGGCTACAATTTTTTCTTCCTCCAGGTGGCGAGCACTTCCGCTTCGCGCTCTGGCGAGAGACCAGCTTTCGGATGCGATTGGCGCTCTTGCGGAAGCGACTTAAACCACGCGAGCGTATCGCGTGCGGTGACGTCGAGCGGTCGAAACGTCAAGCCCTTGATCAACGCGCGACTAATGTTCGTTCGCGCAACCGAATCATCTTTCCCAGTCCACACCGGCATATCCGACCAGGGCTGCACTTTCTGCTCAGTCAAAAATTCCTCGCTTACCCAGGTAAACTTCGCGTCCGACTTCAGGGCGCCCTTAATTCCATCAAGCATCCCGCCGATGCCGAGGGGTTTGGCAGGTCCGGTCGCGTTGTAGATTCCTGTCTCACGGTTCTCGGCCATGCGAATGGTCCATTCAGCAAGATCACGCGCATCGATGAACTGGACGGGATCGTTTGGCTTTCCAGGCGCCAGCACATCTCCGGCACGATCGATGCGCACAGGCCAATACGTAAAGCGGTCGCTCTCGTCGCGAGGGCCCACGATAAGTCCTGGGCGAATGATCAAAGTTTTTCCGGGAAACCATTTCTCAGCTTCGCGTTCTGAGAGCGCCTTTAGCGGCCCATACGTTTTGAACCCCGAGGCGCGCACCGCTTCAACCGTCTCCTTGTACGGATCAGCACCTTCGTATTTTTCTGTCGGCGCGTTTTCATCAGGCCCCTGTTTCGATTCGCCGTAAACGGAAATGGTCGAAATGAACACGTAACGATCAACGTTTCCTTTGAGCACTTGCGCCGCGTCACGCACCCACGCGGGAAGCGTCGTCGGGTTGTCGATCACCACATCCCATTGCCGGTTTTTCAGCGCGTCGAGATTACCGTTACGGTCGCCGACAAGCTGCTCGACTTCAGCCGGCAATTCGCCGGGATGCGTCTTGCCGCGATTAAATGTAGTCACTTTATGCCCGCGACTCAGCGCATATCGGACCTGATATGGGCCAATGAATCCGGTGCCGCCGAGTATGAGTATGCGCATCGGTGTCGGGGTCTTCTCTGCAAATAAAGACGTTTGAGTTACTCGCGAGGCAAGCGCGCTCGCGGTGGATATTCTTATGAAACGACGGCGATCCATAGAGGCATATAGCGCCTGTAGGGCATCTGTGCCAGATGCCTTTGGCGTTTCACTGAAACGCCCTACAGTGGCGTTCGTGACTCGACGCGAAGTTGCAAAAGTAATCGGCGGCGCGACGGCCGCTCTGGTTTTTCCGATCAGCGCGAAAGCGAAAAGCGAATCATCAGCGATGCTGACGCGCACCATTCCTTCCTCTGGCGAAAAACTACCGGTAATCGGCCTCGGAACATGGAGAGCGTTCGATGTCGATCTTAGCGCGGATGTCCGCAAGCAGCTCGAAGACGTTCTGTCGATGTTTGTAAAGCTCGGCGGCCGTGTGATCGATTCATCGCCAATGTATGGTCGCGCGGAGGAGGTGATCGGCGATCTCACTTCTGCGCTTGGCATTCGCGAGAAGCTGTTTCTCGCGACAAAAGTTTGGACTAAGGGGAAGCAGAGCGGAATTCAGTCAATGGAACGTTCCATGTCGCTTCTGCGCACGAACCGAATCGACCTGATGCAGGTGCATAATCTCGTGGACGTGAACACACAGCTCGCGACCCTGCAGGAATGGAAACAGCAGGGTCGTATTCGCTATACTGGGATCACGCATTACGAATCCGGAGCTTTGAGCGAAATCGAAAAACTAATGCAGAGCCAGAAGTTCGATTTTCTCCAGATCAATTATTCGCTGATGGAACCCGAAGCCGAACAAAGCATTCTGCCGCTGGCAAAGGAGCGCGGCGTCGCTGTGATCGCGAATCGGCCATTTGGATCCGGCGACCTGTTCGGCAAAGTGCGTTCGAAACCGCTGCCGGATTGGGCCGCGGAATTTGATTGCCGCTCGTGGGCACAATTCTTTTTGAAATGGATTATCGCAAATCCAGCAATCACGTGCGCGATCCCGGCGACAGATAAACCGCGTCATCTCGAAGATAATATGCAGGGTGGAATAGGCCGGTTACCCGATGCAAAATTGCGCCGCAGAATGGCGGAATTGGTCTCATCGTTGTAGGGCCGCGGCAGCCTTCGTACATCTAGCTCAAGTCAAATTAAAAATCTTTCCTTTGCTAAAAAAATCGGTTGCGACCCTGGCCGATATACCCGATAGATCGCCGCTTTATGCCAAAACTTCTCACACTCACGCTTGTTATCCTGGGATCCGCTGCAATTTGCACGCATCCCGCAATGGCGTTGCGATTCTCGGCGCCGACCCCAAAATTCAATTACACCGATCCCTCCGGAAAAAAACAATCGGTCGACGTTGTGGACCAGTATTACCCGAAGAAGATCGTCCAGCCGATTGCCAAGGCGGACGCCCAGATTGATCCGAAATTGCGCCGGGCCGCTACAATTGCCGAGGAACGCGCACGTGCGCACTCGCTGTCCAAGTGCTGGTGTTTCGTAAAGGAAGCATTGGTTGCTGCGGGCGTAGTGAAATCGCGGCCGCAATCACCCCTTGCGAAGCAAGCCGGTCAGGAACTGGTGAACAATTACGGATTCAAAAAACTGCCGGTCTCAAATCCGTACGAAGCGCCCGTGGGATCTGTGTTGGTCTACGGCGCCAAGCGCGCGCCCGGCCATGTGGAGATCCGAACCGAGACCGGATTTGTGAGCGATTTTCGTTCGAAGACGCCATCGCCGCGCCCGCTGATTGGCGTTTTCGCGAAGAGCTAAGCGCTGCTGTTCGCGCGATCGTGCTGACACAAGCGGAGTTCCATTTTCGCTGGTCAAGTCGCTCATAGCGCGAGAACCTTTGCGGATGGCTCAGTTCGTCCGCATCGCCATGTGGTCTGGTCCGCGAAATATCTCGACTGCCATGATGCGCGCGTGGGGCAATCGAGGCGACACCGTCGTTATCGATGAACCGTTTTACGCCTATTACCTTAAGGTCACCGGCATAGAACATCCCGGCGCCGACGAAGTGATCGCAACCGGTGAAACCGATTGGCGTGGAGTCGTTACGCACCTCACCACGCCGATCGCGAACGGCAAGCGGATTTTCTTTCAGAAACAGATGACACACCATCTGTTGCCCGAGATAGATCGCGAATGGCTTGCAGCTGTGACTAATTGTTTTCTAATTCGCGACCCGCACGAAGTGATTAATTCATACATTAAGAAGCGAGAAGACCCTGCGCTCGAGGATCTTGGTTTCGTGCAGCAGGCGGAGATTTTTGATTTCGTCCGAACACGAACGAATGCCGTTCCGCCCGTTGTCGATGCCAAGGACGTGCTGCAAAATCCGGAGGCGACGCTACGACTGGTCTGCGAAGCGGTGGGCGTCGAGTTTAGCAACTCGATGCTTTCGTGGCCATCAGGCTTCCGTGAGACTGACGGCATCTGGGCCAGGCATTGGTATGGCGAGGTGGCAAAAACGACCTCGTTTCAACCGTATCGTCCAACACCGAGCGAGGTTCCGGCTCGATTGCAAGAGGTCTACCAGAACTGCCGTGAATGCTATCAGCGGCTTTATGCGTATCGACTGTGTTGAACGGAGACTGCCGGGCGTTTGACACAAACGCCCCTACAACAAAACAATCTGCGTGATCCGCGTAATCCGGGGTTAAATCTATGCTTCAGAGATTCGACGAGCGAAACCGCGACCTGATCGTAAACATCAACGGACAGTTGGTACATCGGGACAAGGCTGGAGTCAGTCCGTTTGACTCGGCAGTGCAAGGCGGTGACGCGGTCTGGGAAGGACTGCGACTTTATGAGGGCCGAATTTTCAAGCTACACGAACACCTCGATCGCCTTGAGCGTTCAGCCCGCGCACTTTCGTTCGAGGAAATTCCGCCACGCGAAAAAATCATCGACGAAATCAAACGCACGCTCACTGCAAACAAAATGCGGGATGGCGCGCATATTCGGCTCACGCTGACACGTGGAGTGAAGATTACTTCGGGCATGGACCCGCGACTGAACCAAAGCGGGCCGACATTGATCGTGCTCGCCGAACACAAGCCACCGGTTTACGCAAAAACGGGCCTGAGTTTGATCACGAGCAAGATCCGTCGCCCGCCGCCAGATGTGCTCGATGCGCGCATTCATCATGCAAACCTGCTGAACTCGATACTGGCAAAGATCGAAGCGAACAATGCCGGCGCGGACGATGCACTCATGCTCGACACGCGCGGATTTGTCGCTGAAACGAACGCGACGCACGTGTTCATTGTGCGTAGCTCCGATGAATCGCGAGCAAGCGACGATTTGGCGACAGGCCGCGTTGTAGCGTGCCCAGAGGGGATAACTCGTGCGACTGTGATCGAGATTTGTGCCGCCGAAAAGATTCGTTGCGTCGAGACTGATCTTTCACTCGTCGATGTCTATGGCGCCGGTGAAATGTTTTGCACCGGGACGATGGGCGAACTAGCCGGCGTGATCAGGATAGATAATCGCCAAATTGGCGACGGGAGAATCGGACCGCTGACCAAGCGTTTAAGTGATCTTTACGCGAAACGGACAGCGACGGAAGGCGTGCAGGTCGTCGATTTGTAGGAAGCTCAGTCGTTTTTCTTACAGCTGTTGTGCTGGCTTAATAACGCCAGTCAGGATCGCGACAGGAATGGACGTGTACCCGATAAAAAGAAGCCAGGCGAAAATTCGGCCACCTAACGCGAGACGCGGCGTCAGTTTCTTGTCATTAAATCCGAGCGATTGAAAGAAGCTCGATGACCCGTGGCTCAGATGAAGCGCGAGCAGAAAGAGGCCAATCACGTAAAAGGCCGATACATAATAATTTTGGAACCCATACACCATCATCGAGTAGACGTCGTAGTGCCCGAGCGGATCGGCCTTGAGCAGACCAAAACGGGGATCGGTAACCCGCACTGTGAAATGCGCAATGTGGTAAATGATAAACGCAAGCACGATCAATCCGCTCAACACCATGTGACGCGAAGCGAACGTTGCTTTCACATACTCCCGGTCGACGTAGGCCTGCGGTCGCGCACGGCGGTTTTCGATCGCCAGTTGAATCGTCACGTAAATGTGAACGACGACAGCCGCGAGCAGGAACAAACGGATTACCCAAAGCAAAGGGCCGAGATCGCGCAGGTGTTGTGAGTAACCATTGATCCAGTCAGGACCGAGAAAAATTTGTAAATTCCCGAGCAGATGTCCGATCACAAAAAGGATCAGAATTATCCCCGTGATGGCGACGATCATTTTTTTGCCCACGGAGGAACGATAGAAAACGGCGAAGATGTTCACGTGCGGATTTTGCAGTGTTCGAATGGCGTGCGTCTCAGATTATGAGAGCTATTTGGAGCGTCAAGGATGTAGCCGCCTCATTGATCGGATGCAGGTGGCGGGTAAAGTAATCTTTCGCTTCGATTTGATTCAGCCTATATTTGGCGGCCTGATGGCGAACGCTCAAGAACCCCAGACAATGCCGCGGGAAATGCTGACCTTGCGCCGCAAGCCCTCTATCCGCCGTGCCGATCACGACGAGAAGGCTGTCAGACCTGGCGCGGCGCGTCGCTGGTCGCATTTCCTCAGCCACGAGTGGTCGTCTGCCGCATTTTATCTTTTTCTGGACGTGGTGAGCTGGCTCGCAATTTATCGGCTGGCAGGATGGTTCAGGTACGATGCGTTTTACGCGACACCGTTTCAGTTTTTCATCATCAACTTCATTCAGCTCGGCGTAATCGTGATCGCGCTTTATTTCATCGGCGGCTACGATCGCGCTGTCGAGAAGCTTACTCTCGGCTATGCGGCCGAACACATTCTCGCCATCCTCGCCGCAGGTGTCTTTAGCGCGATGCTCATTTATTCCGCGGCGACATTCGATCAGACAATGAAGCCGAGCCGTGGCGTGCTCCTTCTGAGTTTCGCAATTTTCCTTCCGGCATCGCTGGGTTACCGACGCTTGATTCGGCAATATGTAGTCGCGAGCAGCGTCGGCCGCTCTTTTTTGGTCATCGGAGGCGGCGCCACGGCGGCGCATTTTTACGAGGCCTACCGAAAGTCGCCAAACGGACAGCAGCTTGAGTTTGTAGATGTGGACGAGGAACGGGTGGGCCAGCCAATCGCGGGGGAAGGATCACCTATTGTGCAGGGGAATCTTGCCGCCAAATTAAGCAATCTCGGCAGCCATTACAGCGGCATCATTCTCGCTGCGAAAGCGAGCTCGCTCGGCACGCAACTGCTCGAGCGCCTGGTGCACGCGCAATTTAAGGAGACGCGCGTTTACACGCTCGAATCCTTTTACGAAACTCAATGGCGATATCTACCGCTGGGTATCATCGATCCGTTTTGGCCGCTCCAGAGTGGTTTTCAGCTGGCTCGCATCTCTCCCTATCATTACCTCAAGCGGCTTTTCGATGTTGTTGCTTCGTCAATAGCACTGATCATTTGCGCTCCGCTCTTTCTGCTTGTCGCTCTGCTTATCTGGGTCCAGGACGGCAGTCCGGTTTTTTTCCGACAAGAACGAGTTGGCCGCGACGGAAGACGGTTCATTCTTTTCAAATTCCGAACAATGCGATGCTCCGATGCAGCGGACGAGGATATTTACACGCGAAAAGACGATCGTCGCGTGACAGCTGTGGGGCGGTGGCTGCGGAAACTTCGATTCGACGAGCTGCCGCAGCTTTGGAACGCGCTCAAAGGAGACATCAGCCTTATTGGTCCGCGCCCGGAGTGGAGCAAGTGCGCTGAACGCTATGAGCAAACAATCCCGTTTTATCATTTTCGGCACCTGGTGAAACCGGGTATCACGGGCTGGGCGCAAGTGAATTACCCGTACGGTGAGAGTGACGAGGACGCGGTCGAAAAGTTAAAATATGACCTCTACTACATCCGGCATTACTCACTCA